>JANMSR010000329.1:0-4364 GCA_031389565.1 Burkholderiales bacterium | reverse complement strand
GCGCAAGCTCAACTGCCCGAGGCCCCCCATGCAGATTTCGCCGACCAGCAAGCCCGCGGCAACGCTGCCGCGCGCCGCGATGCCGGCATCGACGATGCATGCGCCGGCTGCGTCGTGGCGGACCAACACCTCCAGCGCGTCGGCCTCGGCGAGCAGGCGTTCGACGAGCGGTCGGGCCAGCGCATTGACGCTGAGCGTCGATGCCGCCAGGGGGGGCGTCGTGTCGGTCATGGGCCGGTCTCCAAGGTTCGATGCACGGCCTCGCGGCCACGGTCCAGCCGCCGGCGCACCTGCTCGGCGTTTGCGCCACGGGCACTCACGCTGCACACCGGGTCACCGGCCTCGAAGCGTGTTGCGCCGGCGGGCAGATCATGACACCCGTCGCGCGCGGCCAGGCGCAATGCGCCAGGCTCATCGAGCCACAGCGTGCGTGGCGCAAAGACAATCTCCGTTCCTCCGACCGCAGTCGCCGGCACAGCCTCATGCACAGGCTGTGCCGGCGGCTGTGGCAACTCGCCCTCGAGGCAGGCGCGCACATGAGCCGCGACGACACCCGGGCTTGCGCTCTGCGACGCCCCTTGCAAACAGCGCTTGCCGTACAGCGCCATGCTGCCTGGCGGCCGCGGGTTGACTTCGAGCACGCTGAAGCTGCCACCGTCGAGCATGAAGTCCAGGCTGCCCAGACCGCGCAGCGAAAAAGCCGCGGCGAGCGCGCGCACCGCAGCGTCGAGGCGCCCCGCCACTTCGGCAGGCATCGGCACCGGGCCCACCGCGCCGCAGAACACGAACGGCCGCGTGCCGAAGCGCCGCACGATGAGTTGATTGAACCCGAGCACGAAGCCGTCGTGGCCATTGGCGATGAAGGTCGCCGACATCGGCGCACCCGGCATCTCGCGCTGGAAGTAGCGACGGGCACCGGCGGCGCCACCCGCGGGCTCGGCGGGAACGTGGCCGCGCTGCGGCGTCGCGCGGTGGATGTGCCAGCCGCCGCAGCCGCCGGCGTCCTTGACGAGCCAGCCTGCGGCGTCGGCGGGTGGTGTCATCTGCACCGCTGGGTGCGCGATACCTTTGCCGGCGAGCAGGCCGAAGAACTGCCGCGGATCGCGCACCCGTCGCACCGCGCCAGGCTGCGTGCCGATGAGCGGCAGCAGCGCCGCGCCCCGTTCCAGCAAGTCAGGCTGGCCTTCGAAGCCGCTGCCGGCGATCCAACCCGTCACGCCACCGCGCCGCGCCAGCGCATCCAGGGCCGACAGCAAGCGCGTGGCATCGAGGCGCAAGGACCCAGACTGGCCGATCGGCAACCACTGCGAACAGGCGCGTCGGGTGTCCGCGTCGCCGAACAGATCGAGCGCGACGACGTCGAAGCCGTCATCGCGGGCCGCCTCGGCCAGCATCCGCGCGGACAAGGCCGCAACGGCAAGCACGGTCATCGCGCAGGGTCGCTCAGGCGGGCTTGGCTGCCGCCCGCTCGGCCGCTTTCTCGGCCAGGAACTCGCGGGCGACCGCAAACGCCTCCGGGAAGCTCAGTACCACCGCCTTCTCGGCCTGCTGCATCTGCACCAGCAGCCGGTGCTGGGTCTGGTACTTGACATTGCCCACGGCCAGCGCGCCGATGCCGAGCGCCGCCGTGCCGGCCAGCGGCTTGGCATCGTCCATCGCGCCGACGCCCGCAATGCCTTCGGGCGGCACGGCATTGACGTCGGCCGCGACCTTGAGCTGCCTGGCAAACGCGAGGGACGCGGCCGAGACGACCAGCACGCCGGCCGCCGCGCAGGCGAGCAGCACATCGGTCTCGGCGAGCGACGCGCGCAGGGCCGCCGGGTCGCCGCCAGAGACGCCGTGCAGGCTCACGCCGAAGCGCTTGCCGGTCGCGCGTGCGGCGTCTTCGGCCGCGTCGATGCCGTTGCGGCTGGAGAGCAAGACCTCGGCACCCGCCTGTGCCGCGATGACACCGGCGATGCGTCCCACCGGCCCGGTGCCACCGAGGATCACCACGCGCTGGCCGGCAAGTTCCTGGCTTCGATGGCTCAACAGCGCCGCTTCGACGCAGGCCACCATCGCGGCCGCCGTGGTGTACGCGCCGCTCGGGTCGGCCATCAGCGAAACGACAAAGGGCTTGACCATCGAGCCCTTCGAGCGCTCGAGCATGTCGGTGGCCGCCAGCGCGTCGCGCCCGCCGATGAAGATGCCGGTTCGCGTCACGCCTTTCGGGCCGCGCGAAAAGATGGTGTCCTGCGTCAGGCCGGCGATGCTCTCCAGGCCGACCTCGCAGTACGGCACGACGATCTGGTAACCGGCGTCGGCCGCCATGTTGATGTCGAACGGGCTGATCTGGCGGCCCGGGGTGAACATGTGCAGGATGTAGGGGCGTTCCATGAAATCTCGGTGTGGACAACAGAGCTGCGGCAAAGCCGCGATGGCGTCAACGCGCGCGTGGCGCCGCGCGCTGATCGACAACGCTGGCACCCGCATTGCGAGCCGACACGATGCGCACCGTCAGCGACGGGCCGACGACACTCGCCGCACGCGCGGCGTCGAGCACGGATTCAGCCCGCGATTGCGAGGGCAGGATGGCGAAGCCGGTCGGGCCCCAGGAGCTCTGGCCGATGGCGCCGAGCGGCTCGGCTGCCTGGCCCTGGCCACGCACGGCGCTGCCTATCCATTCAACCAGGCGGCCCACCGCAGCGCTGGTATAGGCCTTGCCACCCTGCGCGGGCGCAAAGTGTTCACCGAGCACCTGCTGGATGCGCGTGATGCCCGCCGCGAACGGTGCGAACTCGGCGCAGGCGGCCCCGGGCAACACACGCATCAGCACCTGGTGGCAGATGTCGGCCGCCAGCGCCTGTGGCAACGGCGGCAATGTGGCGATGGCGTGGCGTTCGTCGGCGCCTGAGAGACCCTGGTGCGCGCTGTCCTGAACCACCAGCACGCGCCACGCCGCCGGCAACGCGACGCGCGACAGCACCGGCGCGGTCGCACCATCGGCGCTCGGGCCACCGTCGACCAGCAAGCCGCCGTGGTCGAAACCCGCGATGCCGACGCCCGAGCGCACTCCACGGCCAAGCCATTGCGCCAACGCGGGCGTACTGACATCGAGTCCATGCCATTGCGCGAACGCCCGTCCGATGGCCAACGCGAGCTGGGTGCCGGAGCCCAAGCCTGCGTGCGCAGGCAACACCCGAACCAGCCTGAGGTGCAGCGGCTCACGTCGGCCGGTGTGCCGCCGCAGCAGATGCAGGTACGCCACCGCACGCTCGATTTCTGCACGCCCGGCGTGCTCGACCGCGGTCACCTGGTCGGACGGCGACGCGCTCAGCACGATCTCGGTCTCCAAACCGTTGACCACCAGACCCAGACTGCCGAAGCGGCGGCCCAGCGACCCGGCAGGGTCGAAGAACCCCAGATGCAGACGCGCCGACGCGCGCAGCGTCACTGTGGCCTGCGCGGCAGCGAGTATGGGTTCGACAAGACTGGGCGGGAAATCCATCGTCGATCGGGTGCGTGCGAGTCGGCCCGGGTTCTAAAGCAAGCCCTGGGCCCGCCGGATGGCGGGATCAGTCGTACTTAAGGTACTTGAAACGCGGGTCGTCAGGCGTGCCTTCAAGCGCCGACCCGTCCAAGGTGCCGGGTTGCCACATCACAACATCTTCGATCTTCCTGGCGAGCTCGAAGTCCTTCTCGGTGATGCCCTTGGCCGCGTGATTCATCAGCTTGACGCTGACGAAGGCATACGAGACGGTGAGGTCCGGGTGGTGCCAGGCCGCCTCGGCCAGGTGGCCCACGGTGTTGACGACCATCAACGTGCCCTTCCAGCCGCTGGTCTTGTACTTGCGCCGGATCCAGCCGTCTTCGAAGGTCCACTTCGGCAACTCCTCGGCCAGGCGCGCGGCGATCTCGTCGGGCGTGAACACCTCGTCTGCAGTCTGTTTGCGCCAGCGGGTCATGTCGGTCTCCTTGCGCCGGTCAAGAAGGCCGGCCGAATCAGGATAAGCCTAGTTTACGGACAGGTGCCGGGTGCTGCCGTGCTTGCGCACAGCAGCCGCAGATTGTCTCCCGGTTGATGCCGGGCGGCCACGCGGGCATCGAAGGGGCAAGGTGCCAGCCTCGACCTGGAACGGTGTCGCAAACTGGGAATATTCGGGGAGTCTAGGGTTCGCCCTAGTCGAGGCTGGCCGCGACGACAGAACAATCATCTATGCAACGGCGTTCATAAGGTGCAGTGTGCACCCTGCGCCGCAGGAGGCAGGCATGCAAAAGACGCTCCACATCAATCCCGAGAAATGCACCGGCTGTCTGCAGTGCGAGATGGCCTGTTCGTTCGAGAACTACGCGACCTACGCGCCGGCCAAGTCGCGCATCAAGGT
>JANMSR010000323.1:0-2946 GCA_031389565.1 Burkholderiales bacterium | reverse complement strand
CTTCGCCCCACTTCTCATCGGGCACGCCAATAACAGCGACGTCCGCAATTGCCGAATGTCCCATTAAGGCATTTTCTACTTCGGCGGGATAGATATTTTCTCCGCCGGAAACAATCATGTCCTTGACACGATCGAAGATATAGACATACCCGTCTTTATCAAAGTAGCCAGCATCACCAGAACGGAACCATCTACCAGCGACAATCGACTCTTTGGTTTCTTTTGGATGGTCTGCAACCCCCACTTGGACAGCACAAGATGGGTCTCGACCTGCGCCGCGCGCAGGGCCTGCAACAGCCGCACGCCGAAGATCGCGCCGGTGGCGCCGGTGATGCCGACGATCAGTCTGCGCATGTCCAGGGCCTCGGATTGGCCACCGTCGCCCGCTTGTCCATATGATGGACAATTGAGCTGACGCTTCTATCCATCGGCGTGACGGGCGGTACTTGATCCTCGTTCATGGCTGTGGCGTTTCTGGCTCGCTGAGATGCTAGCATCGTGGTGCCGATCCGGATGCGCGTCGGCTTCAAAAATGCTTCCATATACTGGACTCTGGCGCATCCGCCTTCACTCAGGCCAGTGTCTGGTCCTGCAGGGCGAGCTCGATCGCGACGATCTCCGCGCGCAGGACAGCGATCAGCTCGCCCTGGCGGCGCGATGTCATGCGACTCGAGATGGCGGCTATGCTGATGGCGGCAAAGGGATGTCCGAACCGGTTCACGATCGGCAGGCCGAGCGTTGTTGCGCCCTCGACGATGTGGGCATCGTTGAGGGCGTAGCCGAGTTGCTGCGAACGCTTCAAGGTCTTCTGCAACGCCGGCACGGTCAGTTTGTGGAAGGCACCCAGGCGTTTGGCATTGGCGCGAACGATCACGTCGATCGCCTCATCCGACAAGCGCAGCAGCAAGGCCAGCCCGCCTGCTCCCACGCCCAAGGGCCGGCGCGTCCCCACGTCCAGCGTCAGCGCCTTGATCGGGAAGGCGCCTTCCTTGCGGTCCAGGCATACCGAGTCGTGGCCGCTTCGCACCGACAGGAACACGGTGTCGCCGCTCTTGTCGGCGATGCGCTGCAACGAGGGCCGGCAGATGTCGACCAGATTGAATTGCGGCGACGAGGCCAGGCCGAGTTCGAAGATCAGCGGGCCGAGAAAGTAGAGATGCGAGTCCGGGGCCTGCATCAGAAAACCCTCCTCGACCAGGCACTTCAGGATGCGATGCGCCGTCGGCCGCTCGAGTTTGGCGTGCTGCACGACATCGGCCAGGCGCATGCCGGTGCGACTGCGTGCTGCGATCAGGCGCACCAGCAGCGACGCGCGCTGGATGGTCTGCGTGCCCGAGGGCCTGGCAGCGGCGGGCGATCGGCTCTTTCCGTTCGAAGTTGGCTGTCCCATGGCCCGCATTGTCCACCATATGGAAGCTTTTTTGCGGTCCGCCCCACTGCAGTATCGAGGCGCAGGTGCTAGCATTTCGCCAATCAATATTCGCAGCTTGTTGACGGCAATCGGGTCTTTGAAGCCGGCGCCAGCGAAGCACGGATTGACTGCTGAGTCCATATTATGGACACCCTTGGCCTGCGCAAAAGGATGGACGCGATGAACGACCGACTGAGAACCAGCGACCCCATGGCCAGCCCGATGGGCAGCGTTGTCGCTGAAGGCGATCAGCCCTTCGGCGGCCAAGGCTTCGAAATCCCTTACACCGACCTGCGCGAGTGGATCGTCCAGGCAGAGAAGCTGGGCGAGATTCGCATCGTCAAGGGTGCGACCTGGCAGGAAGACATCGGCATGGCGACCGAGCTCGTGCAGCACGACGAGAACGCGCCTTGCGTGATCTTCGACGAAGTGCCGGGCTGCCTGAAGGGCCAGCGGGTGCTGACCAATTTCTTCGGCGGCCGGCGCAAGAACATGACGCTCGGCTTCCCGCTCGACTACAGCAAGCTGGAGTTGTCGGAGGCCTTCCTCGAGCACTACATGCGCGAGTTGAAGCCGATTGCCCACGAAGTGGTCGAGACCGGCCCGGTGTTCGAGAACATCCTCACCGGCGACGACATCGACGTGACCCAATTCCCGGTGCCGCTCTGGCACGACGGCGACGGCGGCCGCTACATCGGCACGGGCAGCTACAACATCACGATGGATCCCGACGAAAAGTGGATCAACGTCGGCACCTACCGGGTCATGATCCACGACAAGAACAGCGTGGGCTTCTACATGTCGCCGGGCAAGCACGGCCGCATCCACCGCGACAAGTACCAGGCCAGAGGCGAGCCGATGCCGGTGGTCATCGTCGTCGGCGGCGATCCGCTGCAGTTCCTCGTCGCCTGCAGCGAGATGCCCTACGGCATCTGCGAACTCGACATCGCCGGCGGGCTGCGCGGCAAGGCGGTCAAGGTCGTGCGCGGCAAGTTCACCGGCCTGCCGATCCCGGCCAACGCCGAAATGGTGCTCGAAGGCTTCGTGCAACCGGGCAAGCGCAAGCTCGAAGGGCCGTTCGGCGAATGGACCGGGTACTACGGCAGCGACATCCGCGAGGAGCCGGTGCTCGACATCAAGGCCGTCTATCACCGCAACGACCCGATCATCATGGGCTGCCCACCGCAGCGCCCGCCCGAAGAGCAGGCGCGCTACCGTGCGGTGACCCGATCGGCCTTGATTCGCAAGAACATCACCGCGGCCGGCGTGCCCGACGTGACCGCCGTCTGGGCGCACGAGGTCGGCGGCTCGCGCATGCTGCTGGGCGTGGCGATCAAGCAGCGCTACGCCGGGCACTCGAAGCAGGCCGGCCATGTGGCGGCCATGTGCCATGCCGGGGCCTATGCCGGCAAGTACGTGATCGTCGTCGACGACGACATCGACGTCAGCAACCTGGAAGAGCTGATGTGGGCGATGCTCACGCGCTCGGACCCCGCTACCAACATCGACATCATCACCAAGACCTGGAGCACGCC
>JANMSR010000318.1:0-8740 GCA_031389565.1 Burkholderiales bacterium | reverse complement strand
CGCTTGGCCAACTTAACCGCATCGCGTTTGGACCGCGCGCCGGGCAGAAGGTGTTGACGGTGCAAGGCGCGATGCCCAGGGAGGCGGAGTTCCATCAGAACCTGTGCGCCGACATCGACGGATTCAGCCTGCACGCGGCCGTGCGCTGCAGCGCCGAGGACCGCCAGGCGCTTGAGCAGCTGTGCCGCTACATCACCCGCTCAGCTCTGGCCAACGAGCGCGTGCAATGCAACGCCGCGGGCCAGGTGGTGCTGAAGCTGAAGACCCCGTGGCGCGACGGCACCACGCACCTGGTGATGTCGCCGCTGGAGTTCATGCAGCGACTCGCTGCTCTGGTGCCGCGGCCACGGCTGCACCTCATCCGCTTCCACGGTGTGCTGGCACCCAACGCCAAGCTGCTCGCGAGAGTGGTGCCGCAACAGCCCGAGGCGCCCGCGCTGGCAGCGCCACCCGCCGAGTGCGAGGCGAACTGTGCGCATCACAGGCCGGTGCGGCTGAGTTGGGCCAGGTTGCTCAAGCGCGTCTTCGAGATCGACCTGGAGCACTGCCCGAACTGCGGCGGCGAGCTGAATATCATCGCCGCCATTCTGGAGCAGCCCGTCACCCGAGAAAATCCTCAACCACCTTGGATTGCAGGCCCGCGCACCGCCACGGGCTGCGGCGCGTGGGCAGGCGCTGCAAGCGGCCTGACCCTCGCTCAACCTTCGCGTTCAGGCGGCGCCGCACCCCGGGGCCCAGGGGGACGGCTGCGCCCGGGGCTTTCTGGGACGGGTCGAAGCGCCATGATCGTCAGGGTTGACCCGTAGGCGACCCCAATGACCGGCGCATCACGGCGGGACCATCGACACTCAACGGGTCGCAGCCGACTCCAAGAACCGCCTCAAGAGCGTCGGCTGCCTTGCCCGCGGGGGCTTGGGCGAGAAAAAGGGCGTTTGAATTCCCTATCCTCCGCAATCAAGTGCGGGGGTCGACCGCGGGCTGCTGCACGTGCTGCCGAAAGGCTTCCACCGCATCCGCCACACCGGCTTCCTCGCCAGCCGCACCAAGGCCGACAGTATGACGGCCCGCAATCTCGGGCCCGGCACCGCGCGCTTCCCACCAGCCGGCAACGACCCTTCAAAAAATGAGGCGCGCCCGTGTGCGGACAGCCGGGGTCAAAATTGCACGCCGATAAGGGGTCAAAGTTCCACGCCGATTGACAGTTATGCCACCGGCGTGTGATCACCATGCTGGTTGCTGTCCGCAATTGTGCGGGCCCGAATGGACCTGCAACAGAACCGGTAATGTGGTAAATTGCCTGCAACCCAGCGAAATCAGGGAGGCTCTCATGGCATGGCAATTGTCCGGTCAGCTCATTGAGGCATGCAGCTGCAAGTCTGCCTGTCCTTGTGCCTTGGGACCGGCCGAACCCGACCAGGGATGGTGCTCTGGCGCGCTCACATTTTCTATCGACAAGGGGCAATCCGACGGGGTGGACTTGTCAGGTCGCGTTCTTGTGTGGCTCGTCGATCTGCCGAAGGATTTTACCAATGGCAACGGCACGGTCTGCTTGATCATAGACGATGGGGCGGATGCCCGGCAACGCCAAGAGCTCGAGGGGATTTTCTCCGGCAAGAAGGGCGGACCAGGCGCCGTGCTTGGCAGTCTTGTCTCCAAGTGGCTGCCGACCGAAAGCGCGGCGATCAAGCTGAGCAAGGGCGAGAACCCCGAAATTACGGTCGGCACCATGGGCCACGTCAAGCTTCAAGCCATCAAGGATCAGGCCGGCAAGACCGCCACTGTGATGAATGCGCCCATATTCGGCCTGATCGAGATCAGCGAGGTGAAGCTATCAAGAAGCGATGGCTCGCAGTTTGCCGCGCCTCAGATGCGCAACTGGACGTCCGGCGGACACGGCAGCATCAGCCCGTTTAGCTGGAAGGCATAACCGGTACATGGCCGGCGCCACGGCACTTGAGAGAGTGCTCAAACGAGACCGGGCGATCACCGCTCTCGGTCTTGTCGCTATCGCAGCGTTGGCTTGGTCTTACACAATCCTCATCGCATCAATGGGCGGCGGCGATATGGCAGGCGCCGCATCGCATATGGCCATGCCGCAGGATCAACCCTGGAGTGGCATCGACTTCCTGCTCATGTTTGCGATGTGGATGGTGATGATGGTGGCCATGATGATTCCGTCCGCCGCGCCCATGATTTTGTTGTTCGCGAGCGCCAATCGCAAGCGCCTACAGGCTCAGGATCCGTATCTGCATACCTCGTTTTTCGCAGGCGCCTATGTCGTGGTCTGGGCCGGGTTTGCAGTAATCGCCACCCTAGCAAATTGGGCCCTTCACAGCGGGGGTCTCATGACCTCCATGATGGGGAGTGCGCTTCCGTTATGGGGCGGCGGCCTTCTGATTGCAGCGGGACTGTATCAGTTTACGCCGCTCAAGCTTGCCTGCCTCAACAAATGCCGCAGCCCACTAGCCTTCTTGATGAGCGAGTGGCGAGAGGGCAGGCGTGGCGCTTTCGTCATGGGCCTTCGGCATGGCGCTTACTGCGTGCTGTGCTGTTGGGCGCTGATGGCGCTACTGTTCGTCTTAGGTGTGATGAACTTCGCTTGGATCGCTCTTCTCGCTGCTTTTGTACTGATTGAAAAACTCACCAGCGGCCCTTGGCTCAGCCGAGCTTCGGGTCTGCTGCTGCTCAGCTGGGGCGTTTGGATGGTGGGCTCGGCAGTCCTGAAGTGACCGGTACCAGGGGCAGTCAGCGACGAATTCGACTTCAGAATCGGGTCACAAGCGACGGCGGCCGACGGCCACAATGCCTCGAAGAACTCACACGGTCCACCCTCAGCAGCAGACGTTCTGCGTTTGTCCAGGATGTCGTACACTCGGAGCACTTTCGTGCAGTGCGGGGCGAGGCGGCAGACAGACAGCGGTAGATTGTCGTTTCGTGCGCGCCGAAAGCTTCGGCCACCTGCGGCACGGACTGACCCTCATCATCTAGGCGCAAGGCGAGGACGATTTGCTCGGGTGTGAGCTTCGGCTTGCGGCCAAATTTTATGCCGCGCTTCTTTGCGGCAATGCGTCCGAGGCCGGTGCGGTCGCGAATGAGTACCCGCTCGAACTCGGCAATGCCGGCGAACACGGTCAGCACCATCTTGCCTGCCGGCGTCATCGTATCAGCCCAAAGCTCGCCCCGGCCAGCGCGCATGAGTTGGGCCAAGCTGCTCAAGCGCGTCTTTGAGCTCGACCTCGAGCACTGTCCGAACTGCGGCGGTGAGCTGAAGATCATCGCTGCGATCTTGGAAGCGCCGGTCATCGAGAAGATCCTCGCGCACCTGGGGCTGCAGGCCCGTGGGCCGCCGCGCACTCCGGCGCGTGGGCAGGCGCTGCAAGCGGCCTGATCGAGACCCAATCCATCGCTTTCGAGCGGCCCGGCGCCCGGGGCAGCGGGGCTCGGCTGCGCCTGAGACCTTTGGCGAGGGGTCGAAGCGGCGGGATGCTCTGGATTGACCCGTCGGCGGCCCCCATGACCGACGCTCTTCCGCGGCGCCATCGACGCTCAATGGGTCGAAGCCGACTCCCAGGGTCGCTTCAAGACTGCCCATTGCCTACGTCAAGGCGCCGATGGGGCGAGGAAATGGGCGTTTGAATTTCCTATCCTCTGGCGACCAGCTCGCGGATTTTTATTGAGCGCCGAGGCTGTCTCGGCGGCCGCGTCAGTGCAGCTTGTGGTTTGCGCCATCGCCGCGGTCGTCGCCGTCAGTGAAAGGGCCAGCACCCTTTGCTTGGACAGGCCGTTCTCCTGAGGCTGAGGAGATGGAAGTGTCGGGCGCGCAAGGAATCAGTTTGAAGGAGGGGAACACCTTGCGAATTCGGCGGCGGTTGGATCCGGTCGCCGCTCAGCTAGCGGCGCGCGCAGCGGCTGAGCACCGACTGAAACGCGCGGACCACGGGCCAACCGGTGTCGAGTTGCGCCCCTGGCTGCAGTTCGCGCCACTTCGGATGGCCCTGCTCGCGCAGGCGCGGCAATTCGCGGCACAGCGCCTGGGCCATGGCCGTCAGCTGCTCGCTGTCCGCATCGCCTTCGCCGGACGTGACCAGGTACGACATCACGGCCGGTGTCGTCGTTGCCTTTTCCTTGATCGCAGTCGCGCCGGCTCGCGACTGCGAGGTGCCCGGGGCATTCAGCAGCCTGCGGTCGGCTTCGTAGCGCAGGTCCAGCTTCAACACCCGCAGCCGGCGCGCAGTGCCTGGGGCGAGCGCATCCCACCACGCCGAGGGCAGCGGCTCGATGATCACCATTGCGTCGATCGAGCCGAAGCCCACCAGTTCGGCCAGTGCCTGGTCGTTGTCGTATTGCGTTGGTTCAGCCACCTCGGTGCCAGTCAGGCGCCGGTACATCTCGCGCACCGTCTGCGAACCATCGCCCTGCGCCGGGCCGATGTTGATGCGCTGGCCGCGCAGTTCGTGCAGGTGCTTGATCGGTGAATCGGCGCGCACGATGAACAGCACCTCAACCGGGAACAGCGGCGTCAACACGCGCAGCGGCGCCGCTGCGTTGCCATGTACCGCGCGCAATGCATCGAAGTGGGCGATGGCCAGGCGCCCGGGCGCCTGCAGCCCGCTGATCAGGCCGGAGCCGTTGGCCACCGGGACAAGCTGCATTGCAGCAGGCTGCGCCGACAACGCAGCGGCCAGTTCGCGCTCGATGGCACCGTGACTGTCGGCGGCAGTGGGTATCAGCATCGCGTAGCGCTCTCTCTCGACGGCGGGCTCGCTGGCAGGCGCCGAAATCGACGAGGCCCTCAGGGGGGGTGCCGCGGCCGGCGCTGCCGTGACCGCGGCGGCCACGGTCGGCTGCTGGGCCTGCCGCGTCGGTCGCGTGGACCACCACCACCACAGCACTAAGACGGCGGCAACTGCCAACAACGCAGCGCCCCAGGGCGGGCTCCTACGCGCCGGCCGCGTCGTGGCCGCAGCAGGCACCAGCATGCGGGTGGCCATGGCGGTGGCGACCGGCGCGGCAGGCGTTGATGGCGGGACTGGCAGCGGCCTGGCGGGCGCAGCGCTGGCCAAGGCTGCCCGCGCCAGCGGCTGTGCTTCGGAGGCGCGGCGCGCGCTGGCCTCGGCAGCATGGCGTGCTTGCGCCTCGCGCAGCGCGGCCGCCTCTGTGCAAGCCAGGGCTTGCGCCAGCCGGTTCGCCTCGGCGACGCGTGCGGCTTTGGCTTCGGCGTGGCGTTCGGCTTCGGCACGTTGCTTGACCAGCGCGGCTTGCGCAGCCGCCAATGCGGTAGCCAGGGCTTGCGCCAGCCGGTTTGCCTCGGCGACGCGTGCGGCTTCGGCTTCGGCATGACGTTCGGCTTCGGCACGTTGCTTGACCAGCGCGGCTTGCGCAGCCGCCTCTGCGGAAGCCAGGGCTTGCGCCAGCCGGTTTGCCTCGGCAATGCGTGTGGCCTCGACCTCGGCGTGTCGCTCGGCTTGCGCGCGTTGTTCTACTTGCGCGGCTTGCGCAGCCGCCTCTGCGGAAGCCAGGGCTTGCTTTAGTTTTTGCGCCTCGGCCAGTCGCTCGGCAGCGGCGCGTTGCTCGGCTTCACGGGCGCTCGCGATGGTGGCACGCTCGGCATCCGCCTGCCGCGCCGCCTCTACCGCCGCGGCAGTCCGTCGGGCTTCGGCTTGCTGTGAGGCGACTAAACTCGCGCGCTCCACATCGACGCGTTGCAAGGCGCCTGCCACGTGTTGGGCTTCGGCCGCTGCTGCTGCGCGCGCCGCGGTGGATGCCTGCGAGGCGATGGTGTTGAGCGAGTTGGCGAAGTCTTCCAGACGCGGGCCGTGGCGCGCCGGCTTTGCAACGCGCTTCAGGCTCTCGTTGAACGAAGCCAAGAAGTCGGCGTCCGAAACCTCGGGCGCTTGTGCATCCTCAGCGTGTCGGTCCAGGACCAGGGGTTCGAGCAGCCGGCCACCGGGGCGTGCCAGCAGGGCGAAGGCCTCCTGCGTGACTTGCGCGATGCGCGCGCGCAGCGCGCCCATGCGGTGCCATGCGCCCTCGTCGACGGCGATCAGGAAATGGGCATCGAGGTCGGGCGCGTGCAGCGCGGTGGCCCAGCCGTCGACGAAGCGCTGAAGCGCGGGGTCGTGCTCTGCGCCTGCGAGCAGCCAGTCGAAGTGATCGAGCACGAACAACAGGCGCGCGCCGCCGTGTCGCTGGCTGATCGCCGACAGGCGCGGCGCTGACATCGCTTCGGCCTGGCCAAGGCGGACTTGCTCGCCCGTTGGCTCGTCGCCGAGCTCGCGCTGCAGTGAATCCAGCTGCGAATGGCTCCAAAGGTCGACGAAGTAAATCGCTTCGGCGGGACGCTGGCGCAGCAGCGGCAGCAGCCCATCGACCAGCAACGTCGTCTTGCCGACGCCCGCGGCGCTGACCAATATCGTCAGCCGCTCGGCGCGCAAGGCATCGGCCAATCGCTGCGCGTCGGCGCCGAAGTTGACCCAGTGCTCGGCGGATGCCGGCGCCGGCACGCGCGCCACCAATCGAACCCGCTCTCGCTCATCGCGAGCAGGTACTTGAAGGCGCGTGGCGTTTGTCAGCATGCAGCGAGCACACGATTGAAGCCGAGCCGACGACGCTACTGACACTTTCGCCGAAGGTCTGTTCGTTATCGCACATAGTCTCAGCACGTATCCGTGTTCGGCTAACAACTTCTGGACCCATTGCGTGAACTCGGTGTTGATTCGCTTGCCGATGGCAGTGACCGAGCCACGCTTGAAACGCTTCGAGTTCCTCGCGCAGCGTACGCGCCGGCGTGAATGTCTACCACCGACGCAGGCACTCAAGCGCGGGGCCGGCCAGCTCCTTGGCAGCGGCCTTGGCCTGTGACTTCGCCGCTGACGATGAACGCGGAAGGCTCGTGGTCTTGGGCATTGCCCCTCGCAGGCAAGCGCGCCCTGGCAAAACGCGGCGCGTGTTGCTCCTCTGGCGTGTCTTCGACGTCGAGGTCGAGCACTGCCAGAACTGCGGTGGCGAGTTGGAAATCATCGCCGCGATCCTGGAGGCGCCGGTCATCGAATGCCTCCTCACACACCTGGGCCTGCATGCCCACGCGCCGCTGCGCATCGCCGGCTCGCCGGCCCATGCGGGCCTCGAAGGTGAACCCGCCCTCCAACAACTCCTGCCAGGCCTCATGCAGCGCCGCCCTGCTGCGCCAGCCTCGCGGCTGCATCATCTTCCACGCGCACGACAGTTCGCCGCTGTTGTCGCACTTGAACTGCACGCCGAGGTCAATCAGCAGCCGTTGGTGCGCCATGCCTGTGGGGCATGGCGTGTACATGGGTGGCGGCGCTGTGCAAGCGTGCGTCGTGCGGCCCTATGTGCGACAACGTACTGACGACCTGCTCCGGGTCGCCGAGACTGCGCTCGCCATGCGCTGAGCTCGATCATCGTGTCTGGCATTGCCGCGGTCCGCCTTCACGGAGGTTTCCTATGCGATTGACCAGCCCGAGATCCTGGTTGACCCCGAGTAGCGATGCGCAGTTGCACGAGCGTAACGGGGCACAGATCTTCGCGAATATCCGGGCCGATCTGCGCGCGCACGGAGGAGACTGGGGTGCATTCGGCTTTTGGGCGCTGATCGTGTACCGCTTCGGGCGCTGGCGTTATGGCGTCAGGCCCGTGTGGTTGCGCAAGATCTTCTCGGCTCTTTACAAGGTCATGTTCAAGTTGGTGCAGATCGTCACCGGGATCTGTCTGCCGTGCGAGGTAGCCATCGGACGGAACTTCATCATCGATCACCACGGTGGCATCGTCATCAGCGGGTTCGCGCGCTTCGGTGACAACTGCCGCATCCGCAATTGCGTGACCGTTGGCCTCAGCCGGGTGAATGACCCCTGTGCTCCGGTGATTGGCAACAACGTCGACATCGGCACCGGTGCAAAGTTGCTCGGTCGCATCACGATCGGCGACGACGTGTTCATCGGCGCCAATGCGGTCGTTGTGCGAGACGTTCCGTCCAACTGCATAGCTGTCGGTGTTCCGGCCATCGTCAAGCCCCGCAGCGTGGGCACGAAGTCCGGGTCGCTTGCGCAGCTAGCCCGGATTCCAAGGCAGCGCAATCTTTCCAGCGCCAGGGCGGTCGTGGTAGCGGGCACCGCCGTCGGCATTGGCCACGGCGTAGCGCAGGCTTCGATGCGCTCCAACGCCTCCAGGCGACGTTGAATCCCATCGGTCACGCGGTTTACTCCCTGCCATCTCGTTGCGAGCTTCCAGCGACGCGATGCGCTCTGGCAGTTCGGTTGTCGCGATGATTTTGGCGACGCCACCCAACGCGCCGCCTGACCGGGGGCGAGGGCGCCACGGGCAGCGGCCTGTACAACGGCGACGGCCGGTCGGCCAACGTGCCACCAACCGGCCACGCAAGCATCGCGGGTAGCTCGACAGGCCACAGGCTAGGCGGCACACGGGCGAGGATGATCCGGATGTCCTGGGCTTCGGCCGGCCATTGCGTGCGCCTTGAGCGTGTCGATGATCTCGTCGAGATCGGTCCGCCTGCTCGCCTTGGCCGGGCAGTGGCAGGCCAAGGACGGCAGCACCCACCTGATCGCGCGCCGGCTGGTGGATGTGACGCCGTGGCTGGGCGAGCTGGCGACGCGCTCGCGGGATTTTCATTGAGGGCCATCGCACGTGCTTGCGTGGGCGAGTCAGCCCTTGCCGGCCTCGAAGGCTCGCCACAGATGCTCGAAACGCGTGAGGTGCTCGCGTG
>JANMSR010000305.1:0-2258 GCA_031389565.1 Burkholderiales bacterium | reverse complement strand
TACAACAACCGCTACACCAACGTGCGCCCGCTGGTACCGCGCGCGCGCCGCCTGGGCGTGCGCGGGCGGATCGACCGCGACGGCAACGAGATCACGCCGCTCGACCTCGAAGGCGTGCGCAGTGCGCTTGCCACCTGGCGCGACGATGGCGTACAGGCGGTCGCGGTGTGCTTCATGAACTCGTTCGCCAACCCGGCGCACGAGCAGGCGGCGGCGGCAATCGTGCGCCACGAGATGCCCGGCGCCTATCTGTCGGTTTCAACCGAGGTTTTGCCGTCGATCCGCTTCTACGAGCGTGTCAGCACGACCGCGCTCAACGCATACGTCGGACCCAAGCTCGGGCACTACCTGGACCAGCTGGTCGACCGGCTGGCAGGAATCGGCTTTGGCGGGCTGCTGCTTATCATGCAGTCCAACGGCGGTGTGATCTCGCCGAAAGCCGCGCGCGACAAGGCGGCGCTGACGCTGCTGTCGGGTCCCGCGGGCGGCCCCGGCGCGGGCCTGTTCTACGTTGGCGTGCACGGCCAGGATCGCTGCATCACGACCGACATGGGCGGCACCAGCTTCGAGGCTTCGGTCGCGGTTGGCATGCCGATGGTCAAGAACGACGGCGAGATCGCGCGCCACCGGATCGCGCTGCCGATGCTCGATATCCACACCATCGGCGCGGGCGGCGGCTCGATCGGCTGGCTCGACGAGGGCGGCCTGCTGCGCATGGGCCCGCAAAGCGCCGGCGCCGACCCCGGCCCGGCCTGCTACGGCCGCGGCGGCCGGCTGCCGACGACCACCGACGCCAATGTCGTGCTCGGTTACCTCGACCCCGAATTCTTCGCCGGTGGCCAGATGACGCTCGACGTCGCCGCCGCACGGCGTGCGATCGATGAGCAGATTGCCCAACCGATGGGCCTGTCGATCGAGCAGGCGGCGGCAGGAATGTACCGCGTCGCCTGCAACAACATGGCGCAGGGCGTGCGCGAGGTGACGATTAAGCGCGGCTTTGATCCGCGCGAGTTCCCGCTGATCCCGGGCGGCGGCGCCGGGCCGATCCACGGCTGCCTGATCTGCAGCGAACTCGGAATCCCGCTTCAGATCGTTCCGCGTGAAGCGTCGGTGCTGTGCGCCTTTGGCATGCTGATGTGCGAGCTGCGACACGACTTTGTTCGCACCTTCGTCGCCCGCCTGGCGAGCATCGACTGGGCGCGCCTGGCGGCGCTGGTCGAGGCGATGTCGGCCGAAGGCTCGGCGCTGCTCGACGAAGAGCGCATCCCAAGCACGCGCCGGCGGGTGGAACTGCGACTCGACTGCCGCTACATCAAGCAGTACCACGAGGTCTCGGTGGCGGTGCCGCTGGAGCTGATCGAAGCGCGCGACGCCGACGCGATCGCACGCGCCTTCCACGCCGAGCACCAGCGGCTGTTTGGCTATGCGCTCGAGGCCGAAGGCTCGCCAGTCGAGATCATCAACCTGCGCCTGCAGGCTATCGGCGCCACCGACCGCCCGGCCTATCGCACCGAGGCCCCGGGCAACGCCGATGCCAGCGCCGCGCGCAAAGGCCGGCGCAGCGTCTACATCCCCGAGCGCGACAGCTTCGCCGAGGTCGCGGTCTACGATGGCCACCGTATGCACTGCGGCCACCGCGTGGTCGGTCCGGCTCTGATCGAGCAACAGACGACGGCGATCTTCGTCAGCGAGTCCTACGACTGCGTGGTCGACGCTCTCGGTTCCTTCGTTCTCTTCGCCAAGGGGCGCGAGGATCTGCTGGGCGCGAGCCTGGCCACTGCCAAAGAAGAGGTGTGCGCATGAGCCCGCACGGCCGCCCGAAGGGCGAAACTCCCTCTCGGAGGGACGGCGCGCAGCGCCAAGGGAGCGAAAACATGACCATCGACCCGATCCTGCTGTCCGTCTACGCGCGGACTTTCAAATCGATCACCGACGAGATGAGCATCTCGATGCAGCAGACCACGCGCTCGCCGATCCTGTGCGAAGCCAAGGACTACGTCACCGGCCTGTACGACGCGCAGGGGCGCATGCTCGAACAAACCGAGAACCTGCCGATCCTCGCGTTCTCGCTGGCGCCGGTGTGCAAACACATTTGCAAGACCTTCGAGGGCGAGATCTACCCCGGCGTTGTGATCTTCCACAACGACGTGTTCAGCCTGGGTAACCAGAACAACGATGTGGCGGCCTTCAAGCCGGTGTTTCTCGATGGCGAGCTGGTGGCGTGGACAGCCGTCAAAGGCCACCAGGCCGACATTGGT
>JANMSR010000300.1:0-2117 GCA_031389565.1 Burkholderiales bacterium | reverse complement strand
GTCAAGACGGCGCGCCTGCGCCGCCCGGTTTCATTGGCTGAAACCACCACGCTGGCCGCATGGCAGTTCTACTGGGTCAATGGCACCCTTGTGGCGGGCGACGCCCAGGCCAAGGCCTGGGGCGCCTGGCACCGGCTGCTGGGGCGCGGCGACGACGGCGCCGTGGTCATCGTCTATGCGCTCGAGCCGCGGCCGGGCGACGCCGACGCTGTACTCGCCGCCTTCTTGCGCGGGCACCTCGCAGCCATCGACACCCAACTGCGGAAGACGCGCGATGGCGACTGACACCGCCCCGCGCGACGACCGACCGCTGGTCATGCACGTGGTCTACCGATTCGACACCGGCGGCCTCGAAAACGGCATCGTCAACCTGATCAACCATCTGCCGGCCTCGGCGTATCGGCACGCCATCGTGGCGCTGACCGAGGTAACAGACTTTCGCAAGCGCATCCGCAACCAGGATGTGGAGTTCATCAGCCTGCACAAGAAACCGGGCCATGGCCTGTGGCTCTACCCGCGCCTTTTCGCGCTGATGCGGCGGCTGCGCCCGGCCATCGTCCACACGCGCAACCTGGCCGCGCTCGAAGTGGCGGTGCCAGCGTGGTTGGCCGGCGTGCCGGTGCGGCTGCACGGCGAACACGGCCGCGATGTCGGCGACCTCGATGGCAGCAACCGCAAGTACCAGTGGCTGCGCCGGCTGTACCGGCCTTTCGTCACGCATTACGTGGCGCTGTCACGCGACCTGGCCGACTACCTGGTCGAGCGCGTCGGCGTGACGCCGCAGCGCGTGAGCCAGGTCTGCAACGGCGTCGATACCGTGCGCTTCCGGCCGGCATCGGCGACGGCTGATCGAACGGCCGAGCCGATGCCCGACGGCCCGTTCGACCCGGCACGCCATTGGCTGGCCGGCACCGTGGGGCGCATGCAGCCCGTCAAAGACCAGGTCACCCTGGTGCGCGCCTTCCTACGCGCGCTCGAACTGCATCCATCCTTGCGCGAGCGCCTGCGCCTCGTGATCGTGGGTGACGGGCCGCTGCGCGCGCCATGCCAGGCGCTGCTCGACGCGGCCGGCGCCGCCGACCTGGCCTGGTTGCCCGGCGAGCGCAACGACGTGCCCGAACTCATGCGCGGGCTGCACTGCTTCGTGCTGCCGTCATTGGCCGAAGGCATCTCCAACACCATCCTCGAAGCCATGGCCAGCGGCTTGCCGGTCATCGCCACCGAGGTCGGCGGCAATGCCGATTTGCTCCACCACGACCACACCGGCCTGCTCGTGCCCGCCCATGACCCGCAGGCGATGGCCCTGGCCCTGGTGCGCCTCGCGGCAGCCCCCCAGGCAGCGGTGGCCATGGGCCAGGCAGGCCGCGCCAAGGCCGAGGCCCGGTTCAGCCTGCAAGCCATGGTCGCGGCCTACCGCAAGCTCTACGACGACCATCTCGCCCGCGTGCGACCGCAGCTCCAGGGAGCTTGACCCACACCATGTGCGGCATCACCGGCATTTTCGACACGCGCTCGGCGCGGCCGATCGAGGCCGCGGTCCTGCACCGGATGAACGAATCGCAGCACCACCGTGGCCCCGACGAAGGCAAGCTGCACATCGAGCCCGGCGTCGGCCTCGGCCACCGGCGCCTGTCGATCATCGACGTGGCCACCGGGCAGCAACCGCTGTTCAACGAAGACGGCTCGGTGTGTGTGATCTTCAACGGCGAGATCTACAACTACCAGGAGCTGATCCCCGAGTTGCAGGCCCTCGGCCATGTGTTCCACACCCGCAGCGACACCGAGGTCATCGTGCACGCCTGGGAATCGTGGGGCGAGGCTTGCGTGCTGCGCTTTCGCGGCATGTTCGCCTTCGCGCTGTGGGACCGCAACCGCGCCACGCTGTTCCTTGCGCGCGACCGCCTCGGCGTCAAGCCGCTGCACTACGCGCTGCTCGACGACGGCCGCTTTCTCTTCGGCTCGGAGCTGAAGTCGCTGCTCGCGCATGGCGGCCTGAAGCGCGACATCGACCCGCTCGCGGTCGAGGAATACTTTGCGCTCGGCTACGTGGCCGAGCCGCGCTGCATCTTTCGTCAGGCGAAGAAGCTGCCGCCCGCGCACACGCTGCTGCTGCGGCG
>JANMSR010000242.1:0-1634 GCA_031389565.1 Burkholderiales bacterium | reverse complement strand
ACCGACGGCCTGGAGGCCGAGCGCGAGCAGGGCATCACCATCGACGTCGCGTTCCGCTACTTCGCCACCCGAGCGCGCAAGTTCATCATCGCCGACGCCCCCGGCCACGAGCAGTACACGCGCAACATGGTCACCGCCGCGGCGGGCAGCGACGCGGCCGTGGTGCTGGTCGATGTGACCAAGCTCGCATGGCAAGACCGACCCGTCGCATTGCTCGCGCAGACTCGGCGCCACGCGCTGCTGGCCCATCTGCTGCGAGTACCGAACATCGTCTTCGCGATCAACAAGCTCGATGCCGTGAGCGACCCGGGCGCCGCGTTTGCCGCGGTGAGCCAGGCACTGCGCGCCTTTGCCGCCGAGGTCGACCTCGAAGCCAGCGCGATCGTGCCGGTGTCGGCCCTGCTCGGCGACAACGTCACCCAGCCGGTGGCCGGCGAGTGGCAAACGTGGTACCACGGGCCGACGTTGCTGCAGGTGCTCGAAGCCCTGCCCGGCGCCGGCGAGAGCCACGACGGCCCGCTCGCGCTGCCGCTGCAGTACATCGCCAAGGACAGCGAGGGCACCGGCCACCAGCCGCGAACGCTGTGGGGCCGCATCGCGCAGGGCCGGGTGCAGCCGGGCGACACGGTGCAGGTGTTCCCGAGCGGCGAACGTGCGCAAGTGGTCGCGCTGCGGCGGGCCGGCGAAAACGTGGCCAGCGCCGAGGCTGGCCAGTCTGCCGGGCTGGTGCTCGACCGCCAGCTCGATGTCTCGCGCGGCGACTGGATCGCCGCGCCCGACACGCTGGCCGCGACCCAGCGCTTCACCGCCACCCTGGCCTGGCTCGACACCGAGCCCGCCGCCATCGGCCGCAAATACTGGCTGCGGCACGGCAACCGCTGGGTGCAGGGGCGGATCACGGCCATCGAGCATGTGCTGGACATCCACACGCTGGCGCCGACCGATGCGCACCAGCTCACCGTCAACGAGATCGGCCGGGTGGCGGTCGAAACACAGCAGGCGCTGCCCTTGCAGCCCTATGCGCACAACCGCGTCGGTGGTGCGCTGATCGTCGTCGACCCAACTTCCAACCGCACCAGCGGTGCGCTCCTGGTTGAAGAGGTGAATGCATGAACCCGGTGGTCTTCATCGGCGCCGGCCCCGGCGCTGCCGACCTGATCACGGTGCGCGGCGCCAAGCGCCTGGCCGCGGCCGAGGTGGTGCTGTTCGACGCCCTCACCGATCCGGCGCTGCGCGACCTGGCGCCGCACGCGCGCTGGATCGATGTCGGCAAACGCGGCTTCTGCGATTCGACCCGCCAGGTGGCGATCAACGCCCAGCTCGTGCGCCATGCGCGGAGCGGCCGCACGGTGGTGCGATTGAAAGGCGGCGACCCGAGCGTGTTCGGGCGTCTCGAATAAGAACTCGCTGCACGGGCCGCTGCCGGCCTCGAGGCCGAAGTCGTCCCCGGGGTCACGGCGGCCATCGCGGCCGCCGCGGCCACGCAGCGCCCACTGACCCGCCGCGGCAGCGGTCGCAGCGTCAGCCTGACCACCGCCATGACGCGCGGCGGTGACCTGCAAGCCACCCGCAGCGCCGACACCGAGGTCTTCTACATGGCCGGCCGCCAGCTCGGCGCGCTCGGCCGCCGCCTG
>JANMSR010000219.1:0-1840 GCA_031389565.1 Burkholderiales bacterium | reverse complement strand
GCCGCATTTCAGCCGCCGCCCCGGACGGCGAGCGGTCGGCGGTCGTGTTCGGGCTGCCGGGCAACCCGGTCGCGGTAATGGTGACCTTTCTCGCTTTTGTTCGCCCGGCGCTGCTGCAGATGATGGGCTGCAGCACCCGCGGCACACCGATGCTGCGCGCGCGCAGCGTCGAGTCGCTGCGCAAGAAACCCGGGCGCACCGAGTACCAACGCGGCACGGTCAGCACGGCTGCCGACGGCTCGTTGCAGGTGCGAATTACCGGCAACCAGGGCTCGGGTGTGCTCAGCTCAATGGTCCAGGCCAACGGGCTGATCGTATTGCACCACGCCCAGGGCAACGTTGCCGTCGGTGATGAAGTTGACGTGATGATGTTTGACGGCGTGATCTAGCCGGTGCCGAGCCGCCTCAAACCGGCGACGGCCCCCTCGGGGGGCAGCGAACGCAGTGAGCGTGGGGGCTGGCTTTAGCCGGTGCCGAGCCGCCTCAAGCCGGCAACGCCCCCTCGGGGGGCAGCGAACGCAGTGAGCGTGGGGGCTGGCTTTAGCCGGTGCCGGGCCGCCTCGAACGCAGACCAGTTCATTTGGCGACCAGCGTCGAGTGCGACGCAGTTGCGCCGACGGAGTCCTGGGTTTGCAGCGTCGCTTCCTTGTTGGCGCCCGGAGCATGTTTGCGCGCCAGCAGCGAGTACATCGTCGGCACGACAAAAATGGTCAGCAGCGTTCCCAGACTCATGCCGCCGACGATCACCCAACCGATCTGGCGACGACTTTCGGCACCGGCGCCGGTCGCCAATGCCAACGGCAACGCACCCAGCACCATCGCGCCGGTCGTCATCATGATCGGACGCAGGCGCTGCGACGCCGACTTCTTCACCGCGTCCATCATGTCCAGTCCCTGCTCGCGCAACTGGTTGGTAAATTCCACAATCAGAAACCCGTGCTTGGTGATCAGCCCAACCAGCGTAATCAGGCCGATCTGGCTGAACACGTTGAGCGTGCCTCCTGACCACTTCAGCGCCAGCAAGGCGCCGGCCATCGACAGCGGCACGCTGAGCAGGATCACAAGGGGATCGACATCAGATCGCCACGGTGTCGCTCGTGGGTGCCGCCGCAGGCGCGAGCCTGCTCGCGATCCGGTACGGAGCCGCGTTCCAGATGGCGGCCGCCGTCACCGCCGCGCTGGCCTTTGCCGTGTCGGCCGTCCAGCTCGCCTTCGATCCCGCGCCGCGAGTGTACGGCCATCGCGCCTGCGCGGCGAGGCTCTGGGCGCTCTGCGAACGGTACCGTGCACTTCTCGCGGAGGTCCAGGATGAATTGCTCGACGTGCCTGCGATCATCAGCCGCCGCGACGCGCTCCTTCGGGAGTTCGCGGCCCTCTACGAACAGAGCCCCCCGGCGGATCGCCACACCTACGAGATCGCGCAGAAGGCGCTGACGGGCCCGGATCTCGGCGGCTACTCGGACCAGGAGCTCGATCAGTTCCTCCCGCAGGCCCTACGCCGCACGACCGCTCGCGTCCCGGAGGGTGCCGGCACCGCCGAACCGCAGCACGTGAACTGACGTGCGCCCCGCGGGGGCCGTGGTAAAGTGCGCCGCGGATATCCGGGAGAGTCATTCCATGCGGACCGTTCTCGTCGCACTGCTGCTCACGTGCATCGGGCCATCGGGGTCCGGCATCCGTGCCGCTCCGGGGCCGGGGCTTGCCACCACGCAGTCCGCGGCCGCCCCAGCCGCCTCGGCGAAGATCTGGGAGGGGCGGAATGCCGAGTTCGAGACCTTCATCGCCACGGCGCCCCTGGATCGGTTCGAAGAGATTCCGATCGGCGTCACGAAGCCGCGAC
>JANMSR010000151.1:0-38278 GCA_031389565.1 Burkholderiales bacterium | reverse complement strand
GCTGCGCAGCCTGGACGAGCAGCGCCTGACGATCGAGCGCAGCCTGGAGCCGCTGCGCGAGAAGATCACCAAGCTGCAGCTCGAGCAGCAGGCCGCGTCGCTCGGCGGCGCGCAGTACCACGAGCAGCTCGCGGCGGCCGCGGTCGACATGGCCGTGCTCGCGCAATCGATCAGCGACGGTGGCGTCAAGCTGCAAGGCCTGCAGGCCGACATCGACCGCATCCAGCGCGACATCGACGCGCTCGGCGCCGTCAACATGGCCGCGCTCGAAGAGCTGACCACGTCGCGTGAGCGCAAGAGCTTCCTCGACGCGCAGAACGCCGACCTGGCCGAGGCCATCGCTACGCTCGAAGGCGCGATCCACAAGATCGACCTCGAAACCCGCGATCTGCTGGCGCAGACCTTCAACCAGGTCAACGAGCATTTCGGTCGCATGTTCCCGACCCTGTTCGGCGGCGGCACCGCCCGCCTGGTGATGACCGGCGACGAGATCCTCGACGCCGGCGTGCAGGTGCTGGCGCAGCCGCCGGGCAAGAAGAACAGCACCATCCACCTGCTGTCGGGTGGCGAAAAGGCACTCACCGCGATCGCCCTGGTGTTCGCGATATTCCAGTTGAATCCGGCGCCGTTCTGTCTGCTCGACGAAGTCGACGCCCCGCTCGACGACGCCAATACCGAGCGCTACACAAAGCTCGTCACCGAGATGAGCCAGGCGACCCAGTTCCTGTTCATCAGCCACAACAAGATCGCGATGGAAATGGCACGCCAGTTGATCGGCGTGACGATGCAGGAGCAGGGCGTCTCGCGCATCGTCGCGGTGGACATGGATGTGGCGGTGACCTTGGCCGAAGCGGCGTGACCTGACACGATGAGCCTGACCACCGCACTCGCCCTGGTCGCCGTGCTGGTGCTGGCCGCATTGGCCGCGCACGGGCTGTGGAGCATGCGCCGCGCGCGGCCGCGGCGGGCGCTCGCCGAGGTCGCGGCGGCAGCACCCGAGCGCGTCGAGCCGTCGATGGGCGCATTGCCGGCGACGGGCGCCGGCTCGGTCGAGCCGGCTGCCAGCGCGCCCCGCCGCGTCGGCGCGCGCATCGACGCGCTGATCGACGCCATTGCCACCCTGGCGCTCGAAGGACCGGCCAGCGGCGAGATGCTGCTGGCGCACCTGCCGGCGTCGCGCCGCGCAGGCAGCAAGCCGTTCCTGATCGAGGGCCTGAATGCCTCGACCGGTGACTGGGAGGCCCTCACGCCGGGCCAGCGCTACGGCGAGTTGCAGGCCGGCGTGCAACTCGCCAACCGCAGCGGTGCGTTGAACGAGATCGAGTATTCCGAGTTCGTGCAAAAGCTGCAGGCCTTTGCCGATGCCATCGCTGCCATCCCCGACTTTCCCGACATGCTCGACGTGGTGGCGCGTGCGCGCGAGCTCGATGCCTTTGCCAACCCGCACGACGCCACGCTGTCGGTGCTGCTGCGCGCCAAGTCGGTCGCCTGGTCGGTCGGCTACATCCAGCAATGCGCGCAGCGCCACGGTTTCGTGCCCGGCGCGCTGCCCGGGCGGCTGGTCTTGCCCGCCGTCGAGGACGGCGCGCCGCCGCTGCTGGCGCTGTCGTTCGACGCCCAGGCCGCGTTGGCCGACGATGCGGCGATGGCCGCGGTGCGCGAGCTGAGCTTGGCCCTCGATGTGGCGCAGACGCCCGAGAGCGCCGAGCCGTTCGCGGCCTGGCACCAGGCCATCCGCGGCCTGGCCGACGACATGGATGCCACCGCCGTCGACGATGAAGGTCGGCCGCTGACGCTGCAGCACTTCGCGGCCATCCACGAAGAGCTGAAGAAGCTCTACCGCGCGCTCGAATCGCGCGACATGGCGGCAGGGACGGCGGTGTCGCGGCGCCTGTTCCAGTGAGCGGGCAGGATGTCGACGCGGCCGATCGCTGAACCCGCCGTTCGCGCCGCCGAGTTGCGCACGCTGCTGAACCACCACGCGCATCGCTACTACGTGCTCGACGCGCCGGAAATCTCGGATGCCGAATACGACCGCCTGTTCCAGGAACTGCAAGCCATCGAGGCGGCGCATCCCGAGCTGCAGAGCGCCGATTCACCGACGCAGCGTGTGATCGGCCAGGTGCTCGAGGGCTTTGCGCCGGTGCGGCACGCGGTGCCGATGCTGTCGATCCGTACCGAGACCGACACCACGGCCGGCGGCGCCGCAGCCTTCGATGCGCGCGTGCGCCGCGAGCTGGGCCTGACCGCCGACGCACCCCCGATCGACTACGCCTGCGAACTGAAGTTCGACGGCCTGGCCATCAACCTGCGCTACGAGCACGGCGTGCTGGTGCGGGCCGCCACGCGCGGCGATGGCGAGACCGGCGAAGACGTGACGGGCAACATCCGCACCGTGCGTGGCCGGCGCGAGGCCGGTGGCGGCATCCCGCTGCGTCTGATCGGCTGCGAGGCCCCGGTGCTCGAAGTGCGTGGCGAGGTCTACCTGCGCCGTGACGACTTCGAGGCCTTGAACCAACGCCAGCGCGAGCAGGGCGAGAAGACCTTCGTCAATCCGCGCAATGCCGCCGCCGGCGCGGTGCGCCAGCTCGACCCGGCCATCGCGGCGCAACGGCCGTTGAGCTTGTTTGCCTACGGCCTGGGCGAGGTGCGTGGCTGGGACATCCCGGCCACGCACAGCGCGATGCTCGACGCGCTGGCCGCGATGGCGCTGCCGGTGAACAGCGAGCGTGAGCTCGTGCAAGGCGCCGCCGGCCTGGTGGCCTTCCACCGCCGCATCGCCGCGCTGCGCGATACGCTGCCATTCGACATCGACGGCGTGGTCTACAAGGTCGACCGCCGCGCGCTGCAACAGCAACTCGGCTTTGTCTCGCGCGAGCCGCGCTGGGCGGTGGCGCACAAGTACCCGGCACAGGAACAGCAGACGCGCCTGAACGCGATCGAGATCCAGGTCGGCCGCACCGGCAAGTTGACGCCCGTGGCCAAGCTGGAGCCGGTGTTCGTCGGCGGCACGACCGTGAGCAACGCCACACTGCACAACGTCTTCGAGCTGCGGCGCAAGGGCGTGCGCGTCGGCGACACCGTGATCGTGCGCCGCGCTGGCGACGTGATCCCCGAGGTCGTCGGCCGCGTGCCCGGCCACCGTGCCACCTACGTGCCCAACTTGCGCATGCCCACCGCCTGCCCCGTGTGCGGCAGCGCCGTGGTGCGCGAGAAGGGCGGCATCGACCACCGTTGCAGCGGCGGCCTGTTTTGCGCCGCGCAGCGCAAGCAGGCGATCCTGCACTTCGCGGGGCGCCGCGCGATGGACGTCGAAGGCCTGGGCGACAAGCTGGTCGACCAACTGGTCGACGGTGGTGTGATCCGCACACTCCCCGATTTGTACAAGCTCGGCGTCGCGTCGCTTGCTGCGCTCGAACGGATGGCCGACAAGAGCGCCGCCAACCTCGTCGCGGCACTCGAAGCGCGCAAGACCACCACGCTGGCGCGATTCCTCTATGCCCTCGGCATCCGCCATGTCGGCGAGACGACAGCCAAGGACCTGGCCCGGCATTTCGGCGCGATCGACCGGCTGATGGACGCCAGCGTCGCGCAGTTGCTCGAGGTCAACGACATTGGCCAGGTGGTGGCGCAGAGCGTGCACACCTTCTTCGCCCAGCCGCACAACCGAGAGGTGGTGGCGCATTTGCGCGCGGCCGGCATCACCTGGCCCGAACAAGAGGGCCAGGGTGACCTGTCGCCCAAGCCGCTGGCCGGCCAGACCTTCGTGCTCACCGGCACGCTGCCCGCGCTGGCACGCGAAGACGCCAAGGCGATGATCGAAGCCGCCGGCGGCAAGGTCGCGGGCTCGGTGTCGAAGAAGACGCATTTCGTCGTTGCCGGGGCCGAGGCCGGCAGCAAGCTCGACCAGGCGCGCGAACTCGGCGTGGCAGTCATCGACGAAGCCGGGTTGCGCCAGCTCTTGACGCCACCATGACCCCAGCCCTGCTCGGCATCGACCTCGGCGGCACCAAGATCGAAATCGCCGCGCTTTCGCCCGACGACGGCCGCTTCCTGCTGCGCGAACGCGTGCCCACGCCGCCGGGCGGCTATGACGCGCTGCTGTGGACGGTCGGCGACCTGGTGCAGCGCGCCGAAACCCAGCTCGGCGTGCAGGGCCTGCCGCTCGGCGTGGGCATCCCGGGCTGCGTGTCGCCGGCCACCGGGCTGGTCAAGGGCGCCAACACCATCGCACTCAACGGCCGCGCGCTCGACCGCGACCTGGCGCGCCTGCTGGGGCGTCCGGTGCGGATCGAAAACGACGCCAACTGCCTGGCCGTGAGCGAGGCGGTCGATGGCGCTGGTGCCGGCGCGCGCGTGGCCTTCGCAGCGATCCTGGGCACCGGCGTGGGCGCCGGCATCGTCATCGACGGCCGGGCCTGGGCCGGCGCGCATGGCGTGGCGGGCGAGTGGGGCCACAACCCGGCGCCGCGTCTGGCCGAAGACCGCGACGTGCCCGCACCGCATTGCTGGTGCAGCCGCGGCGTGTGCGTCGAAGCCCTGCTCAGCGGCCCCGGCTTCGCCGCGGAGCACTTGCGCCATGGGGGTGGCGTGCTCGACCCGCCGGCCATCGTCGAGGCCGCGCGCCTTGGCGACGAGGGCGCAAAGGCCACGCTGGAGCGCTATGCCGAGCGCCTGGCCCGCGCGCTGGCGCAAGTGATCAACCTGCTCGACCCGGATGTGATCGTGCTCGGTGGTGGCCTGAGCAACATCGCGGCGCTGTACGACGAGGTGCCGCGCCGCTGGGCGCCGCATGTGTTCTCCGATGTCGTGACCACGCCCTTGCGCGCCGCCGCGCATGGCGATTCGTCGGGTGTGCGTGGCGCAGCGTGGTTGTGGCGAGCCCGACCATGATCTTGGCCTTGCTGCAAGAATCGGGCAGTTCTCTTTCTGGCCTGCCGGGCCACCCGGTCGGCAATCGGAGCTTGCTGTCATGGCCGTTCGTGAACTGCTGAAGATGGGCGATGCGCGCCTGCTGCGCGTGGCCGAACCGGTGCGCGCGTTCGACACGCCCGAGCTGCACGCCCTGATCGCCGACATGTTCGACACCATGGAAGCCGCCGACGGCGCCGGCCTGGCCGCGCCGCAGATCGGTGAGAACCTGCAGCTCGTGATCTTCGGATTCTCGAACAACGCGCGTTACCCCGATGCACCGCCCGTGCCACGCACGGTGCTCATCAACCCGGCGATCGAGGTGCTCGGCAGCGACGAAGAAGAGGGCTGGGAAGGCTGCCTCTCGGTGCCCGGCCTGCGCGGGCTGGTGCCGCGCTGGGCGCGCATCCGCTACCGTGGCCTCGACCCGCTGGGCCAGCCCGTCGAGCGCCAAGCCGATGGCTTCCACGCCCGCGTGGTGCAGCATGAGGTCGACCACCTGATCGGACGCCTGTACCCGACGCGCATGCGCGACCTGACGCAACTCGGATTCACCAGTGTGCTGTTTCCCGATCTGGACGCCTCGGCCGACGACTGAGGCAGGTTCTGTAAAGCGATGTGAACGGGTCAGCCGCCGCGGGGCTTGCGGCGTTGAACCCGCACGCAGGCGCCGTCGAACGGCGCGCCGCTGAGGAGACCGATCATGCTGACCCAGTTGCCACGCGACCGCACCCCCATCGCCCGCACCCTGTTCAACCATCTGGCCGCGCTCACGCTGGTCGCGGCCGCGTTGCTCGCCAGCGCCGCCGCCTGGGCCGACCCGCCGGGCCGCGTCGGGCGCATTGCCGAAGCCACCGGCACGGTCTGGGTCTTCGACGCCGAGCAGGGCGAATGGATCGCGGCCCGCCGCAACCGGCCGCTGACCCGTGGCGACCGCCTCTCGGCCGAGCGCGATGCGCGCGCCGAGTTGCAGATCGGCTCGGCCACGCTGCGTCTGGACGGTGGCAGCGAACTCGAGGTCACCGAACTCGACGACAACAATGTGCGTCTGCACCTGCACCACGGCAGCCTGGCGCTGCGCCTGCGCAGCAGCGAATCGGCGCGCGAGTTTGCCCTCACCACCGCCGAGGGCCGCTTCGAGCCGCAGCGCGTCGGCCACTACCGCATCGATCAGCTCGACGATGGCAGCTTCGGCGGCGTGATCGCCGGCGCCATGCGCTTCGAGTCCCGCGACAGCGCTCTCGAAATCAACGCCGGCCAGCGCGCCGAGTTCTGGAACGAGCGCGGCGTCACCCACTACAGTTGGTCGAGCCTGCCCAGCGACCGCTTCGGCGACTGGGTCGCGCAGCAGGATCGCCAGGACGAGCGCAACGCACGACGGCGCCCCTACGTCTCGCCCGAGATGACCGGTGCCGATGACCTCGACCGCTATGGTGACTGGGACAGCCACCCCGAGTACGGTACGCTGTGGTTGCCGCGCCGCGTCGAGCCCGGCTGGGCCCCGTACCGCCACGGCCACTGGGCCTACATGCGCCCCTGGGGCTACACCTGGGTCGACGACGCGCCCTGGGGCTTCGCGCCCTTCCACTACGGCCGCTGGATCTCATGGCAGGGCCGCTGGGCCTGGGCGCCGGGCCAGTATGTGGCCCGCCCGGTCTATGCGCCGGCCTTGGTGGCGTGGATCGGGGGCCCCAGCGTCAGCATCGGCATCAACATCGGCGGCCCGTCCGTCGGTTGGGTGCCGCTGTCGCCGCGCGAGGTCTACGTGCCGAGCTACAACGTGACCAACATCTACCTCACCAACGTCAACAGCCCGTACCGGCGCTGGCAACCGCCGATCGTGCCCAACCAGCCGGTGCGCACCGGCCCGATCATGTACACCAACCAGGGGGTGCCGGGCGGGGTGACGGTCGTGTCGCAGCAGGTGCTGCGCGAGCGTCGCCCGATCAGCAACGCGGTGATCGCACCGGTCGACGCGCGCACGGTCAGCCGCTGGCAGACTCAGCCTCTGCAGCCCGCGCCGCAGGGCAACGATCGCCGGCCGCAGAACATCGCGCCGCCGGCACCTCCGGCGCCGAGCCCGCGCGTGGTCGCTGTGCCAGGCGGCGCCGTGTCGGTCGTGCCGGCCCCGCCGGGCGCCGTGCGCAACACGCCCTGGGGCCAAGTCGCGCCGGCGCCGAGGGTCACGGTGCAACCCGCGCCGGCAGCACGCAGCGATGGCGACCCTCAGCGCGGAAGGCCGCCGCTGGCCGACCCGCGCGGCGACCGGCCGCCCGTGGTCGAGCGGCCGGTGGCGCCGACCGTGACTGCGCCGCAGCGCGAGTTGCAGGAACAGCGTCCGTCACGCCAGGACAACCGTGGCCGCGGCAACCGCGCACCCGAGGCGCGCTCCGTGGCGCCGGCCCCTGCCGCCCAACCGGTGCACAGCGTGCGCCCGGCGCAGGTCGCGCAACCCCTGCCACCGGCACAGCCGGGCCAACAGTCAGTGCTGCCCTCAGCGCCGCCGGTTCGCGTGGCGCCGCCGGCCCGTGAAGAGCCCGGCGCGCGCGGCCGCGGGTCGCGAGACGCCGACGAGCGCGACGATCGCCAGCCGCCGGCGCAGGACCGCCGGCGTCGCGACCAGCAGAACCAGTGAACCTGAAAGCGCGCGCGGGCGGCTCCTGACGGGGCCGCCCGCCGTGTTGGTTCTCAGGCCCTAGGCTGTGCGCCATTGACGCGATGCCTCGCGCGAGCCCTCATACTCGGGCCCCTACACGACAACCTCAGCCGTGCCAGCGCGCACCCGTGGCCTCCCCGATGCCCGGCTACCAAACCAAGCAAGAGCAGATCGTCGTGCGCGGCGTCGATGACCTGACGATCCGCTCCTTGCTCGACCGCCAGCAGTACGCTGACCCGTCGGGCGACGCCGAAAAGCTGGGCATCTCGTCCGCCACCTGGCCGCTGTTCGGCTTGCTCTGGCCCTCGGGCGCGCACCTGGCGGCCCACCTGGCGGCGCGGCCGGTGACGGCGAGCGAGCGCATACTCGAAATCGGCTGCGGCCTGGGCCTGGCCAGCCTGGTTGGCCACCGCCGCGGTGCCGATGTCACGGCCAGCGACTGTCACCCGCTGGCGGGCAGTTTCCTGGCCGAGAACCTGCGCCTGAATGCGCTCGCGCCGATGAAGTACCGGCATGGCCATTGGAGCGCGTCGGCGCTGCAGCGGCAACAGGCGCTCGACGCCGGCCTGCCCGCGCTGCGCGGCCGCTTCGACCTGATCATCGGCAGCGACGTGCTCTACGAGCGCGACGAAGCAGGCACCTTGGCCGGCTTCATCGGCCGCCATGCCGCGCCTGGTGCCCAGGTCTGGATCGTCGACCCCGACCGCGGCAACCGCCCGGCCTTCAATCGGCACATGACTGCACAGGGCTTTGTGCTGCAGGAGGAACGGCTCGACCAGGCGGTCGCGCTCGGCTTCGCGGCCTACAAAGGGCGCCTGCTGACCTACCACCTCGGCAGGTCGATGTCATGACCGAACCGCTGCTGCTCTCGGCCACGCAGATCTCCACCTACGACGGGCAGAGCCTGCTGACGCGGGCCACCGGATTTTTCTTCGCCCGCGACGAGCGCCTGTTCGTCGTTACCAGTCGGCATGTCGTACTCGACGAGCCGAGCCAGCACTTCCCCGGCCGCATCGAGCTCGAGCTGCACACCGACGCCGGCAACTTGACGCGGTCCATTGGTCTGTCGGTGCTGCTCTACCGCGACGGCAAGAGCATCTGGCGCCAGGGCGAAGACCTGGCCGGCGAGATCGACGTGGCGGTGATCGAGGTCGACCGCGCGGCCCTGCCCGACTCGGTGCTGCTGCGCGCGTTCACGCCGGCGCATTTGCAGGACTCGCTCGACGACATCGAAGTCGGCTCGCCGCTGTTGATCGTCGGTTTTCCGCTCGGCTTTCACGACACGCTGCACCACCTTCCGGTCGTGCGCCAGGCCGTGATCTCGTCGTCGTTCGGACTGCGCTTCCAGGGCCAGGGCTACTTCCTCACCGACGCGCGCACCCACCGCGGCACCAGCGGCGCGCCGGTGGTGATTCGAGACCGAAGCGTGCACGGCGACGACGACCTGCCATGGAAACTGCTCGGCGTGCACTCGGCGCGCATGGACATGCAGACCCGCGACCTCGAGCAGGACGAGTCGCTCGGACTGAACTGCGCCTGGTATGCCGACATCCTGATGACGCTGACCGAGCCGCTGGTGCCCGCGCCCGCAGCGCGACGCGCGACGGCCGGGCAAGACTGAACGAATCTTTGCCTGGGTGCGTTGGGAGCGCTTTCGATCCTAGGGGGTGCTTGTCGCGGCCTGGAATGGACGGGGTACGCTGCCCGTATCCGGGTGCAGCAAGTCATCGGCCATCGAGGCCGGTGCCGTGCCCGTGCCATGCGCCGCTGCGACGCCGGCACGCGCCACTCGTTGCCCCCAAGTCGCAGCGTCAACAGGAGAACGCGATGGATCGCCGCACAGCATGTTCCGGAATGTTGCTCGGTAGCGCTGCCTTCGGCCTCACCCCGCTCGGGGCCTGGGCCGATCACAAGCGCGATAACGACAGTGATGACGATAGCGATCGCGAGGCCCGTCTGGCCGTCACAGTGTCCTTCGGCGTCGGCCTGAACACCGCGCAGCCGGGCAACCCCGTCAACCACCATATCCTGCCCGGCGTGATCAGGGTGAAGAGGGGCGGTGTCGTCAACTTCATCGTCGCCGGCTTTCACCAGGTGATGGTCTACTTCCCCGGCGTGACGCCGGTGACGATCGCGGTGCCGGCGGCCACGTCGCTGTTCATCAATGACAACAACAACCTGTACTACCGTGGCATCGCGCCCGCGGGCGGCCCGCTGGGGACGCCGGCTTCCGCAAACCCGGCCAACGGCGTCAACCGCGTCGAGTCGGTGTCGTTCGCCGAGCCCGGTGACTATCTGGTGATCTGCAACGTGCGGCCGCACTTCCTGGACGGCATGCACGCGATCATCAAGGTGCGCTGAAGCGGCGCTATTTCGCCAGCAGCGGCCGCAGCACGCCCCACACGTTGCCGAGCATGATGGGGTGCGCGGCGGCGGTCGGGTGGATGCGGTCGGGCTGGAACATCGCGCCGGCATCCGGCACGTCGGCCACGCCTTTGAGCAGGAAGGGCACCAGGGCGGCCCCCTCGCTTTGGGCCACCTTGGCGAACAGCGTTGCGAAGTCGTCGCCATACCGGCGGCCGTAGTTCGGCGGCACCTGCATCCCGGCCACCAGCACGCGCGCACCGCCGGCCTTGGCGGCCCGCGCCATGGCCAGCAGATTGGCTTGCGTTTGCGCGAGCGGCAGGCCGCGCAGTGCGTCGTTGCCGCCAAGCTCGAGGATCACATGCGTGGGCTTGTGCTGCGCCAGCAGCGCCGGCAGCCGCGAGCGCCCACCCGAGGTGGTGTCGCCGCTGATGCTGGCGTTGACCACCTTGGCCGCGACCTTCTCTTTCGCCAGCCGTTGCTCGAGCAGCGCGACCCAGCCGCTGCCGCGCGCCAGGCCGTACTCGGCCGAAAGGCTGTCGCCGACGACCAGGATCAGTGGCAGCGGTTTCGTGCTGGCGTGGGAGGGCATCGCCGCGCACGAAAGTACGGCCGCCAAGGCCACGCTACAGTGCGCCCACCACGCCCGCCGACCCGAGAACAATCCGCCATCCTTCATGCCGTCGTCACGCCTTATCGAAGTCGATCACGTCACCAAGCAGGTCAGCGATTCCACCGGTATGCTGACCATTCTCCACGACATCCACTTTTCGCTGCGCGAGCGCGAGTCGGTGGCCATCGTCGGCGCATCGGGCTCGGGCAAGAGCACCCTGCTGTCGATCGTGGCCGGCCTGGACCTGCCGACCACCGGCACCGTACGTCTGGCCGGGATCGACATTTTCAAGCTCGACGAAGACGCACGGGCCGCGGTGCGCGCCGAGCGTCTGGGCTTCGTGTTCCAGAGCTTTCAGTTGCTCGGCAACCTGAACGCGCTGGAAAACGTGATGCTGCCGCTCGAGCTGCAGGGCAGGAGGGATGCGCGATCGCTGGCACGCGACATGCTCGGCCGTGTCGGCTTGAGCGAGCGCCTGTCGCACTACCCGAAGGTACTGTCGGGCGGCGAGCAGCAACGCGTGGCGCTGGCGCGGGCCTTCGTCGTGCAGCCCTCGGTGCTGCTGGCCGACGAACCCACCGGCAGCCTGGATTTCGCCACCGGCGAGAAGGTGATGGCGCTGATTTTCGAGTTGAACCGCGAGGCCGGCACGACCCTCGTGCTGGTCACGCACGACAGCGCGCTGGCCGCGCGCTGCGACCGGCAGATCCGCATCGAGGCCGGCCGCATCGCAGCGGCCTGAGGTCTACGAAGGCAGGAAGTCCACCGGCCAACTGACGACCATCACATCGACATCCTTGGCACCGAAGTCGAACTGGCGGATGCGGGCGATCAACTTTTGTTCGAGTTCGGGTGTCTTCAGTTCGGTCGAGACGACGCGGCAAGCGACCACTTCGCCGCCCGGCGAGATCTTCAGCTCGACTACCACCTTGCCTTGCAGGGCCGGGTCTTCGCGCAGCGCGCGGTTGTACAGCGCGTAGATCGCGCCCTTGTTGCGCTCGAAGACGAGCTTGATCTCCTCGATCGAACGCGAGGCCTTGCCGCTGCCGCCGACGCCGTCCCCGTTGCCGCCGCTGCCACTGCGCGCACCGCCGCCGCCGTAGGTTTCCTGACAGCAGTTGCTTCAGTTGTCTGCAAAGGCAAACCAAGCGAGCCCGATGTGACGCATCCGGTCGCATTCGCGGCGCGTTCGCCTCGGTCCGTTCCTTGCAAACCGTGTGGCGGAGTGCCTATGTCCTCTGCGCTGTCACCTCACCCCGTTGCCATCGTCGCCCCGCCGGCGCTGTTGGCCTGCGTTGCCGGCCTCAGTTGCCGGCGCGGCCGCCGCCGCCTGTTCGAAGGCCTCGACCTCAGCGTTGCACCGGGCGAAGCCGTGTGGCTGCGCGGGCGCAACGGCTCGGGCAAGACCAGCCTGTTGCGATTGCTCGCTGGCCTGGGCACGCCGGAGTGCGGCGAGTTGGCGGTGGCCTCGCGCGTGGTCTACGTCGGCCATGCCACCGCACTGCACGCAGACCTCAGCGCTGCCGAGGCGCTGTCGTTCCTGCTCGCACGGCACGGCTCGCACGGCCACCGCGCCGACGCCAGCACCGTGCACGCCGCGCTGTGCCGCGTGGGCGCCCAGGCGCAGGCCGATGTGCCGGTGCTCAGCCTGTCTGCGGGTCAGCGCCGGCGCATCGCGCTGGCGCGGCTGGCGGCCGAGACCGAGCCGTCCCTGTGGCTGCTCGACGAGCCGCTCGATGCCCTGGACGCCGACGGCGCTGCCAGCGTCACCGCCCTGATCGAAGAACACCTGCAGCGCGGTGGCGCGGCCATCGTCGCCAGCCACCACCCCTTCGGCAACGAACGCTGGACGCCACGCGTCGTCGATCTCGACCGCCTGCACTGAGGCTGGCGTTTCACGCCGGCGGGCAGGCAGGGGGCGGGCACCTGCGAGAAATCGCGCGATGGCCTGATTCGTCTGCTTCCAGGCTCGCGAACCCACCCGGTAGTCAATGACGTGCTTGGCGTCGTCGTACGAGTCGGGAGCGTGGACGCGAATGCGCGGTCGTCGTGGATCAGTCTCGCGCCGCCACTCTGTCCGTGGTCAAGGACTCGCGCCACGCAGGATGGGCTCGCACCGCACCTCGCTTTTCACCGAGTTGGCGATGAAGCATTCCTCGTGCGCGCGGTGGTGCAGTTGCAGCAACTCGTCGCGGCTGGGATGGCGCGCAGCACTGAAGCCGACCTCGGGCCGCAGCGTCACCGTCGAGACCCACAGCTTGCCGGCGGCGTTCTTCGTCATCACGCCCTGCGCCGCGTCGCGGTAGCGGTCGACGACGTAGCCTTGCTTGGCTGCGAGCGCCAGGAACCAGAGCATGTGACAGGCGGCGATCGAGGCGACGAAGGCTTCCTCGGGGTCGACGGCGGCGGCGTCGGACATCGGCAGCGGCACCGACAAGGGCGACGACGAACCCGGCACTTCGGTGCCGCCGTCGAAAAGCAGGCGGTGGCGCCGGCTGTAGCGCTGGTCGGTGAAGGCCTCATGCGCGGCGCGTTGCCACAGCACTTCGGCGGCGTAGGTGTGGGCGTTCTTGCTCATGGGGGCGGGGTCTCCAGGAAATCGGCCACCGCAGCGGCGGTGCGGGCCGGGTCTTCTTACTGCGGCACATGGCCGAGGGTCTCGAACACGGCGAGTTTGGCGCCGCGCATGTCGCTGCAGCCACCCAGCCGCCCCAGGTGTGCAGGCTGGCGCCGGTGCCGTGCAGCAGCAGCAGGGGCAGGGGCAGGGGCAGCGGGTCATCGCGCCGGCCAACGTCCCGCAGGTGCACGAGCTGGCCCCTGACGTCGATGAAGTCCGAGGGCGGCAGGCGCAGCAGGCGACCGGTCATCGCGTCAGCTCCGCAGTTCTACGGCCGGTGGCGGGGCCAGGTCGGGCCCCAGCGTTTCGCGGCCGTCGAAGACGAAGCAGCGTCCGCGCCAATGCGGCGCGCCGGGCAGGCGCTCGAAGTAGCGCAGCACGCCGCCGTCGAGCTGGAACACATGCTCGAGGCCGGCACCCTGCATCGCCAGCGCGGCCTTCTCGCAGCGGATGCCGCCGGTGCAGTAGCTGACCACGGTGCGGCCTTCGACTTCGCTGCGGTGGGCGGCGAGCGCAGCGGGGAAGTCGCTGAACTTGTTCAAGCGCCAATCGATCGCACCTTCGAAGCCGCCGGCGTCGACTTCGAAACCGTTGCGCGTGTCGAGCAGCAGCACGTCGCGGCCGGCGTCGTCGTGGCCGGCATCGAGCCAGCGCGCGAGCGTGGCAGAGTCCACCGCGGGCGCGCGGCCGCCGGGGCTGGCATGGGGCCGCACCTGCGGCTGGTTCATGCGGATGATCTCGCGCTTGATCTTCACGCGCAGGTGGCGAAAGGGCAGGTTGTCGCTCCAGCTTTCCTTGGCGTCGAGCCGGGCCAGGTGCCGGCACTGACGCAGGCGGGCGAGCCAGGCGCGCACGCCGTGCTCGGCGCCGGCCACAAACAGGTTGATGCCTTCTTCGGCCAGCAGCACGGTGCCCTTGAGCCCGAGCTCGAGGCCCTCGCTGTGCAGTGCGTCGCGCCGTTCGGGCAGTTGGTCGAGCGCGACGAAGGCGTAGGCGCTGAGATTCAGGTGGCGGGCGGGCACGCGGCGATTTTAGGAGGGCGCCGACTGGGGGTCGGCAATCGCCGCTCTCTACAATCCTGCCATGGCCTTCGTTCACCTGCGCACGCATACCGAGTTTTCCGTGGTCGATGGCACGCTGCGCATCGACGACGCGGTGGCCGCGGCGCGCGCCGACGGCCAGGCGGCGTGCGCGATCACCGATCTGTCCAACCTGTTCGGCGCCGTCAAGTTCTACACCGCCTGCCGCGCGGGCGGCGTCAAGCCGATCATCGGCTGCGACATCTGGCTCGAGCCCGAGGCGCGAGACAAGCAAGGCAGCCGCTTGCTGCTGCTGGTGCAAAACGACGCCGGTTACCTGCACCTGTGCGAATTGCTCGCCCGCGCCTGGACCACCAACACCCAGCGTGCACAGGCCCTGGTCAAGTGGGCCTGGCTCGACGAGCTGGGCGGCGGCTTGCTCGCGCTGTCGGGTGCCGACCTCGGCGCGGTCGGGCAGGCGCTGCTGTCCGGTGACGCGGCGCGTGCCGAGCAACTGGCGCGGCGCCTGGCGCAGACCTTCCCGCAGCGCTTCTTCATCGAGGTGCAACGCGCCGGCCTGGCCAGCAACGAGGCCCATGTGCGCGCCGCCGTGCCGCTGGCCGCGCGCCTGGGGCTGCCGGTGGTGGCCACCCACCCGGTGCAATTCGCCGAGCCCGACGACCACGAAGCGCACGAAGCGCGGGTCTGCGTGGCCGAGGGCGAGACGCTGGCCAACCCGAAACGGCTAAAGCGCTTTTCGCGCGAGCAGTATTTCAAGACGCAGGCGCAGATGGCCGCGCTGTTTGCCGACTTGCCGCAGGCCCTGGTCAACACCCTCGCGGTGGCCCAGCGCTGCAACCTGCAGTTCACGCTCGGCAAGCCGCGGCTGCCGGACTTTCCGACGCCGCGCATCGACGGCGTGCCAATGCCCATCGAGGAGCACTTCCGCGCCGAGTCGCTGGCGGGGCTGGAGCGGCGCCTGCTGCGGCTCTACCCCGATGCGGCCGAGCGCGAGCGCCAGCGCCCGCGCTACGCCGAGCGGCTCGAGTTCGAGATCGTGACCATCGTGAAGATGGGCTTTGCGGGCTACTTCCTGATCGTGGCCGACTTCATCAACTGGGCCAAGGCCAACGGCTGCCCGGTCGGCCCGGGCCGCGGCTCGGGGGCGGGCTCGCTGGTGGCGTACTCGCTGTCGATCACCGACCTCGATCCGCTGCGCTACAAGCTGCTGTTCGAGCGCTTCCTGAACCCCGAGCGGGTGTCGATGCCCGACTTCGACATCGACTTCTGCCAGGCCAACCGCGAGCGCGTGATCGACTACGTGAAGGCCAAGTACGGCCGCGATGCGGTGAGTCAGATCGTCACCTTCGGCACCATGGCCGCGAAGGCGGCGCTGCGCGACATCGGCCGCGTGCTCGGCATGGGCTACGGCCATGTCGACAGCATCGCCAAGCTGGTGGTGGCGCCGCCGGGCAAGACGGTGACGCTGGCGCGCGTGCCGCGGCCACCGCAGCAGCCCGACCCGGGCCTGATCTACGCGCGCAAGGAAGAGCCCGAGATCGATCGCCGCGAGGCCGCGGAGGAAGAAGTGGCCGAATTGCTGGCGCTGGCCACGCGCGTCGAGGGCATCGTGCGCAACGTCGGCATGCACGCCGGCGGGGTGCTGATCGCGCCGGGCAAGATCACGGATTTCTGCCCGCTGTACCAGCAGCCGGGCAGCGACTCGGCGGTGAGCCAGTTCGACAAGGACGACGTCGAAGCCATCGGCCTGGTCAAGTTCGACTTTCTGGGCCTGGCCACGCTGACGATCCTCGAGCAGGCCAAGCACCTGGTGCGCACGCGCCGGCCCGGTCGCGAACACTTCGACTACGACCAGTTGCCGCTCGACGACCCGGCCGTGTACCAGCTCTTCGCCAACGCACAGACCGAAGCCGTGTTCCAGTTCGAAAGCCGCGGCATGCAGGGCATGTTGCGCGACGCCAAGCCGAGCCGGCTCGAAGACCTGATCGCGCTGAACGCGATGTTCCGGCCCGGACCGATGGAGAACATCCCGAGCTTCTGTGCGCGCAAGCATGGCCGCGAAGCGATCGAGTACCCGCACCCGCTGCTGGAACCGGTGCTGGCCGAAACCTACGGCATCTTCGTCTACCAGGAGCAGGTGATGCTCGCGGCCCAGGTGCTGGCCGGCTATTCGCTCGGCGGCGCCGACATCCTGCGCAAGGCGATGGGCAAGAAGAACGCCGAAGAGATGGCCAAGCAGCGCCAGATCTTCCGCGACGGTGCGGCCCGCCAGGGCATCGGCCAGGCCAAGGCCGACGAGGTCTTCAACCTGATGGAGAAGTTCGCCGGCTACGGCTTCAACAAGAGCCACGCCGCCGCCTACGCCCTGCTCGCGTACCACACGGCCTGGCTGAAGACGCATTGCACGGCCGAGTTCTACGCCGCCAACATGACGGTCGAACTGGGCGACACCGACAAGCTGAAGGTGCTTCTCAATGACGCCAAGCAGTTCGGCATCGTCTTCGAGCCGCCCGACATCAACCGCGGCGTCTACCGCTTCGAGCCGCTAATGGGTAAGGAGGGCGACAAGTCGCTGCGCTACGGCCTGGGTGCTGTGAAGGGCACCGGCCAGGGCGCGATCGAAGCCATCGTCGCCGCGCGCGACGGCACGGGTGAGCGCGAAGGCGAGGGCGGTGGACCGTTCCGCAGCCTGTTCGACTTCGCTGCGCGCGTCGATCGCCAGCGCGTCAACAAACGCGTGGTCGAAGCGCTGGTCAAGGCCGGCGCCTTCGACGCGCTGCACCCGGACCGCGCCTGCGCCTTGGCCAGCGTGTCGCTGGCCTTGGACTGGGCCGATACCCAGGCCGCGCATGCCGACCAGGGCGGCCTGTTCGACTTCGCCGACTCGCACGCCGCCAGCACCCAGGAGCCGGCCCTGGTGGCAGCCGAGCCGTGGAGCATCAAGGAGCGGCTGACACTGGAGAAATCCGCGCTCGGCTTTTACCTTTCAGGCCATTTGTTCGAGCAGAGTGCGACCGAGGTGCGCTTGTTCGCCAAGCGCCGCATCGCTGACCTGGTCGACACGCGCGAGCCGCTGTTGCTGGCCGGCATCGTGAGCGACCTGCGGGTGGTCAACGGCCAGCGCGGCAAGGTGGCGATCTTCAAGCTCGACGACGGCAGCGAAACCATCGAAGCGGTGGCCAACGAAGACTTGCTCGACGCCCATCGGGAGCGCCTGCGCGACGACGAGCTGGTGATCGTGCAGGGCAAGGTTCAGCCCGACCGGTTCAGCGGCGGCTTGCGCCTGAACGTCAACCAGTTGTGGGACCTGCCCGCCGCGCGCGCGCGCTTCGGCAAGTACCTCGCCGTGGCCGTGAACGGCAAGGCGCCGCCGGTGGCCGATGTGATCCGCACCTGGCCGGCCAGGATGCAGGCCACCGAGCAGGGTGAGACGCAACAGGGCCTGTCGATTCGCCTGCAGTTGCAGCGCGAAGCGGTGCAGGCCGAGCTCGACCTCGGCGATGCGGCGCGCTTCTGGCCCAGCGACGAAGCGCTCGCGCGCTGGAAGGCGCTGGCGCATGAAGGGCGGGCGGCGGTCGTTTACGAGTGAGGTGCGCTGCGCCAGTCGGTCACGAACTGGCGCGATTTGCTGGCGCTGATCAGTCGATCCCGCGCCACCAAATGCCTAGACTCTGCAGGTATGGACGTGCCGCGCAGCAACGCCACCACCGGGCTGGTGCTCACCGGGGGTGGCGCGCGCGCGGCCTACCAGGTCGGCGTGCTCAAAGCCATCGCGCGCATCCGGCGCGAAGTCGGTGCGCCACGCCTCAACCCGTTCGGTGTCATCACCGGCACTTCGGCCGGGGCGATCAATGCCGCCGCGCTGGCCTGCCATGCCGACCGCTTCGACCTCGCGGTGGCGGGGGTGGTCCAGATCTGGCGCCACTTCAGCGCCGACCAGGTCTACCGTGCCGATGCCTTCGGCGTGGTCCGCACCGGCGCGCGCTGGCTGACGATGTTGACGGTGGGCTGGGCCATCGCCCGCTGGCGCCGCGCGCGGCCGCGCTCGCTGCTCGACAACAGCCCGCTCGCTGAGCTGCTGCAACGGGTGGTGCAGTTCGAGCGCCTGCCCGAGTTGCTGCGAGAAGGCCACCTGCGCGCACTGGCCATCACCGGCTCGTCGTACAGCAGCGGCGACCATGTCACCTTCTGCCAGACCGCCGAACCGTTCGAGCCCTGGCTGCGCTCGCATCGCGTGGCGGTGCAAAGCCGCCTCGGCCTGCAGCACCTGATGGCCTCGTCGGCGATCCCGTTCGTGTTTCCGGCCGTGCAATTGGACCGCGAAGGTCGCGGCGAATGGTTCGGCGACGGTTCGATGCGCCAGTCAGCGCCGATTTCGCCGGCGGTGCACCTGGGTGCCGAACGCATCCTGGTCATCGGTGCCGGGCGCATGAACGAGCCGGCCGGGCGCCGCGTGGTCGCGAACGGCTACCCGAGCCTGGCGCAGATCGCCGGGCACGCGCTGTCGAACATCTTTCTCGACGCGCTGGCGGTCGATGTCGAGCGCGCGCAGCGCATCAACCGCACGCTGGCCTTGCTCGATGCGAAATCGCGCGCGCGCACGCCGCTCAAGCCGCTCAACGTGCTGGTGATCGCACCGAGCCAGCGCCTGGACGACATCGCGGCGCGCCACCTGCACTGCCTGCCGACGCCGGTGCGCACGATGCTGCGCGGGGTCGGTGTGGGTGGCCAGGGGCGTGAAGCGCGCGGCGGCGCGGCGCTGGCCAGCTACCTGCTGTTCGAGGCGCCGTACACCCGCGAGCTGATCGAGCTGGGCGCCGCCGACACGCTGGCCCGGCGCGACGAGGTGATTGCCTTTTTCGACTGGCCGAGCCAGACGGTGGCGCGCGAAAAGCGCGATCCGTGGCCGACGCAGACCGGCGGCCTCGACTGCCCGACCGATCTGGCGCCGCTCAAGTGAACAACCCCCTCTGCGCCTCGCAGAGCGTTGGGTTGAGGGCCAGGTCCGCAACGATGGTTGTCACGATGCGCTCGCAATACTGCGCATTCGAGAACCGCCCACTGGCCGGCGACAGCAAAAACTCACGCATCGCCCGCTGCCAGACCGCGAACTGCGTCTCGCTGACCGAGCGCAGAAAGGCCAACAACTCGGCTGGCGATGTGAATCGATCGCCGTCGATGAAGCAGGCCTTGGGAATTGCCGGCTCGGCATGCGGCGTGCCGATATAGACCGCCACGCAGCCGCTGGTGAAGCAATCGAAGAGTTTCTCGGTGACATAGCCCGGGCTGCCGCGCGAGTTCTCGTAGCAGATGCAAAAGCGCGCGCGATCCAGCACGTCCGATTTGCGCCCGACCTTGCCGCGGTAGCTCGGGAACGGTTGGGCATCGGGACGCCAGCGGGCGCGCCATTCGTGCAGGCGTTTCGCGATGCGGCCCCAGGCGCCGGGCTCGACTGGCGGGATGTGCCAGCCGTGGCCGTAGAGCGTGAACAGCTCGGGCGCGTGGGCTTCGAAGTGGCGGATGACCTCGACGCGCCGGCCGTGAAGCGCGCGCGGGTCGGCGTAGCGCAGGGCCTTGTTCGATGCGATCAGCACGCAGAACAGCGGCCGCTCGTGCCAGCCGGGCACGTCGCGCGCTCTGAGGTCATTGGGGTAGTCCAGGCGCAGGACGTGCTGGTCGTCGATCAGGTCTTCGTTCCACGTGAGCACCTTGCGGTAGCGCGCCAGTTGCGCCCGGTCGGCGTTCAGCGGCCGCACCAGCGGGTCTTCGTAGAGGAAGGTGTAGCAGGGCGTTTGCGCCGGCAGCGCACGCTGCGCGTTCAGGTGGAACTCGAACGCCACCGCGCGACCGGCGTTCAGGTCGGGGGTGTTCAGCTCGATGCCTTCACGGGCGAAGCGTTCGCGCAACTGCCGCCAGGGCAGGAAGAAATCGCCGCCGTTGGGCCCCGCGCCCGGCTGGAAGATGCGGTTGCCGCGTTCGCGCTGGACGACGATGGTGGCGTAGCGCAGCGGCGCGCCAGGCTCAGTCGCGTCCACGCAGTTTGTTCCACAGCTTGCGGCGCAGGGTGCGCAGCAACGTCTTGCGTCCTGCGTGCTTGGTGCTGCGGGCGTTGATCAGGGCCGGATTGACGAAGATTCGCCGGCCCCCGGCGCGCATCGACAGATGCAGTCCGACATGGTCGCAAACCTCACGGCCCTGATCGTCCAGGCCGACGTAGCGCGCCGCACCGATCGACGCGCGGCGGTAGATCGCCAACCCGCCGAAGGCTGAATCGACTTCGATCCACGGGCGCGTCGGCGCGATGTGCACCATGCGCGAAAAGATCGCCACCTCGTCGGCAGCGTCCCGGCCCAGCAGCGGAACCAGCAGTTCGTGCTCGCGCCAACAGTCGCCGGGGCACCACTGCGGGTGCCGAATGGTCCATACGTCGTAGTAGTAGTCACCCTGGTTGGCACCGCACACGTCCCACGCCGGCGCGTCGGCAGCCCAGCAGGTCGCCAGTGCTTCACGCGTCAGGTGGCGGCACATGCCGTCGAGGTCGACCATGATCATGTGGCTGGCTGTGGCATAGATCGGGTTGGCTGCCAGTTCATCGAGGCAGGCGTTGCGGGCCATCGCGATGCGTTCGGTGCGCTTCGGATGGTGCTCTCGCAGATTGCCCAGGCTGATGCAGCGGATGCTGGGATCCTGCGCGCTCATCGTCTGCAGGATGGCCAGCGTGTTGTCGCTGGAGTCGCTCTCGACCACCAGTATCTGCACCCGCCTGAAGAGTTTCGCGGCACGCTGCAAGGTGCGAACGTCGCGCTCGATCGAGCGCGCACAGTTGCGTGCCACGCCGCAAATCACGACATCGAGTGTTGTGGCGTCGTCTTGTGTCATCGACGGATTGCCGCGGAAGATTTTGCGAGAGCCTGCTCGCGTGCGAGATCAAGATCGGACCAGACCTTCGTGCGCAGGCGCGTGCGCGCCAGCAGCGGGGCGATGGCGTGTGTCTTGCGGGCCAAGGTCCAGCGCCACGGTGCAATGCGCTGGCGCGTGAACAGGTGGAACTGGCGCCCGTCGCTGTGCAGGTGACAGCCCAGTTGCTGCGCCAGGTATTCCAGGGTGCGGCGCCGGAAGAATCCAATGTGCTGACCGTGCTCCGAGCCGTAGTACCACCAGTCGGCCGGCGCCGGCGCGGGTTCGGCGATCAGGTCGGTCGAGACGAGCACGTTGTCGGCACGAGAGAGCAGTCGGGCCAGTTCAGCGCAAGGCGCCGTGAAATGCTCCAGGGCCTCGAAGGCGGTCACGAAGTCGGCTCGTTCGTCGGCGCCCGCCTCGAAGCCGCGTGCCAGCAGGTTCTGGCAATGCGGGTCGTGCCAGTACGCGTCGATGCCGCGATCTCGCAGCATGCGCACCAGCACGCCATAGCCGCCGGCGCAATCGATGACCCGGCCTTTAAGGCGGCCGATCAGCATCAACATGCGCACCACGATGCTGGTGTTGCGCGCATTGCGACGCAGCAGCCCGGTGTCGGAGCGGTTGATGACATCGACATAGGCTTGCTCGAGCCAATACGGGGTTTCGGTTTGCACATAGCTGCACCGCTCGCACTCGTAGTAGCCGACACTGTGCTGCAACAAGGGGCCGTCGAACACATGCGGGCTCGGCTGGCCGCAGACCCTGCAGGCGAGGAAGTCGGCGCTCATCGGGCGATCGCCTGCACATGGCGGGCGTCCGCCTCGGCAGCACGGCACATCTCAGCGACGACGCCGTCGACGTCGAGTGTTGCCGCCCAGCCCAGGGTTTGCCGGGCCAGCGCGGGATCGGCGGCGCCGTGCCGAATGTCGGACGGCCGCAGCAAGGTCGGGTCGTGTTCCACATGTTGCTGCCAGTCGAGGCCGAAGAATTCGAATGCCTTCGCAATGAAGTGACGCAGCGATACGGAGCGGCCGGTGGCGATGACGAGGTCGATCGGCTGGTCCTGCTGCAGCATGCGCCACATCGCGTCGACATACTCTGGTGCCCAACCCCAGTCGCGATGGATCTCGAGGTTGCCGACCGTGAATTTGTCTTGCGCGCCGCTGGCGATGCGGCAGGCCGATCGAACAATTTTCTGCGTCACGAAGCGCTCCGCTCGCAGTGGGGACTCGTGATTGAACAGGATGCCTGTGCAGGCGTGCATCCGGTAAGCCTCGCGATAGCTCGAGACCAGGTTGTGCGCGCAGGCTTTGGCGACGGCATAGGGGCTGCGGGGGCGAAACGGCGTCGTTTCCGATGCCGGTGCCGATCCGGTTTCACCGAAGCACTCGCTCGAGCCCGCGTTGTACAGGCGGGCGGTGCTGCCTAGAAAGCGCAGTCCCTCGAGCAGGTTCAGCGTTCCGACGCTGATGCTTTCCAGCGTTTCGACCGGTTGCTCGAAGGAAAGGCCGACCGAACTCTGCCCGCCGAGGTTGTACACCTCATGCGGCCTCACGCGAGCCAGGACCTGAAGCACGCTGCGAAAGTCATTCAGCGCCATCGATGTAACCTCGACGCTGCTGCGGACGCCCAAACGGTCGAGATTCGTCATGCTGCTGACCTGTGCGTCGCGCGAGGTACCGATCACGCGATAGCCCTTGCTCAGCAAGTGGGCGGCCAGGTAGCTGCCGTCCTGTCCTGAGATGCCGCAAATCAGTGCAGTCTTCATGTCAGTGGCGGTGGTAGAGGATGACGCGGTGGCATCGCATCTGATGGCGTGGCCGCGATGACAGGGGCCGTCGCGGTCGGCTGCGGGCATCGCTCATCGAAGCAGAGGTCTGCGCAGGACCGCATACAGGCTGTCGCTGAGCGGCAGCCGGTCGCGCCAGCCCATGCGCTCGACCGCCAGGCCGGCTTTCTCGGCCATCGCGCGCAGGGTGTCGGGGCTGAAGTAGTTGACATGATCGGGCCAGCGGTAGCCGCACCAGCGCGGGCCGCGCAGTGCGCGGTTCCAGCTCGCGTGGTTGGGCACCTTGACCAGCACCACTCCACCGTCGCGCAAAGCAGCGCGGCAGTGCCGCAGCAGTGGCAGCGGGGCGAGCTCGTGTTCGAGGAACGACGACAGCACGACCACGTCGAGGCTGCCGGGTGCGAAGCGCGCCATGCCGTCGACGGCACTGGCGTGTTCGCAACGGCCGCCGTAGGCTGCGAGCGCGTCGTTGGACAGGCGCGCCAGTTCGGTTGATAGCTCAATACCGTGCGGCACGCAGCGTAGGCGCAAGTCCGGCGGCAGCCGCTCCATCACCAGGCCGAGCAGCCCGCCCCAGCCGCAGCCGACGTCCACCATGTGCACGGCAGCGCCATCGCGCCGCTCGCCGGCGGCACGCGCGGCCAGCGCCAGCGTCATGTCGGCGACCTTGTGGCGTTTGATCACGTCGCGCCGCAGGTGCTTGACCCAGCGGCTCAGTGCGTAGCGCAGCGGCTCGGCGCGGGCGCGTTGCTGCGATTCGCGCTGGTAGGTGACCTGCCAGGCCAGGTCTTGCTTCAGGCTGTCGTAGCCGGGCGGGTTTTCGAGGAACACGAAGCCGGTTTCACGGCAGCGGCGCACGACCCACGGTGGCGGTGCCAGGCCGTCGATGACATCGGTAGCGGTGGCGCGTTCGGCCAGTGGGCAAACGCGCGGCGGTGCGGCGACGCTGCTCATTCGACCCAATGCTCGGCGATCCACGGCGCGGGAAGCATGTGGCGCCAGTTGCTGTTGCGCTCGCCGATCAAGGCGTCGGGCGGGTTGACGACGCCGTGGAAGATCAGGATGCGCGCGACCTCGGGAATGGTCGGGGCGCGGAAGTGGTTCAGCGGCCAGCGCGGCACGCAGTGGTACTTGTAGCTGCGGCACCATTCGGCCGGCCAATAGGCCATCTTGCCCTGGCGGTGGATGAAGTCGGAGAGGTAGGCCTGTTCATGGCGGAAGTTGGCCCGCACCTGTTCGACATGGCTGCGGAAGTTGGCCAGCACATCGGCGTGCGCGCCCAGCTCGAAGCGGTAGACCGAGGAGTTGCCGGTGATGCGCCACGGTCGCTTCCAGTCGTGGATGATCACGAACTCGCCGGGCAGCTCGAAGAACGGTGTGATGTCGCCCACGATGACGATGTCGATATCGAGGAACAGCGCCGTGCCCTTCAGGCCGTGCAGGTCGGCCTCGAAGCTGGTGAGCTTTTTCCAGCCGCGCTCGGGGATACCGTCGGGCAGGGCCAGGTCGGGAATCGGCAGGCATTGCACTTCGGCGCGGATGCCTTCGCTGCGGTCGGTGAGGCAGACGAAGCGGAACTCGCCGCGCAGGTGGCGGCGCACCATGCCGTACAGGCGGTTGATGTACTCGGGGCCGTACTTGCTGCCCCACTTCATGCACAGGATTGTGCGTGAGGCGTTCACATGTCCTCCACGCGCTGCGGCGGGTAGCTGTCCCAGCTCAGGCAGCCCGGGCATTGCCAGAAATAGTGCTGGGTCTCGAAGCCGCAGGCGGCGCAGCGGTAGCGTTGCAGCGAATGCGTGGCGGCCTCGAGCGTTGCGATGACGCTGGCCTGCACCTCGTTTGCGGGCGCGTCGCGCAATACCGCTGCCGCCGCCGACAAGGTGGGTTGCTGCGCCAGGTGCGCGGCGTGGCGCTGGCCTGCGCGCGAGGGCTCGGCGTCGAGCGTGTCGATGGCGCGAAGCAAGTCGAGCGACGGCTGCTGCGCGTACAGGGCTTGCAGTGCGGCAAGGGTGTCACCGGCCTGGCCCGCTGCCAGGGCGGTCTGGGCATAGTCTTGCGCCACCAGCGTGAATGCGCCGGGGTGGCGTAGTCGCAGTTCGTTCCACGCGGCCAGCGCTTCGGCGTGGCGCCCCGCACGCGCATGGCGCTGCCCGGCCTGGACCCAGGATCGGGGCGAACCGGGCGCGATCTCGCGCGCGCGCGCCAGCGCGGCCTCGGCCGGGCCTGCCTCGCCGCGATCGTCGGCTTCGAGTGCCAGCTCGCACCAGTGGTGCGCGATGCGCGAGGCGAACGAGCCGGTGCCGGCGCCCTCGAGGCGGGTGGCGTCTTCGGCCGCCGCGCGCCAGTCGCGCGAGCGCTCGTGCAGTTGCAGCAGCGCCAGCCGCGCCTCGGTGTCGAACGCAGTGCCTTCGAGTCCGTGGTAGGCCTCCTCGGCGCGGTCGAACAGGCCGGCCTTGAGGAAGTCCTGCGCCAGCGCGTGCTGCGCCCGTTCGCGTTCGGTGGCCGACAGGTCGGCGCGCTGCATCAGGTGCTGGTGCACGCGCACGGCGCGTTCGAACTCGCCGCGGCGGCGGAACAGGTTGCCGAGCGCGAAGTGCAGTTCGGTGGTGTCCGGGTCGCTCTGCACCGCCTCGATGAAGGCGTCGATGGCCTTGTCCTGCTGTTCGTTGAGCAGCAGGTTGAGGCCCTTGTAGTAGGCCTTGGGCGAGCTTTTCTGCTCTCGCTTCCACTGCCGCAGGTCGATGCGCGAGCCGACCCAGCCCAGCGCGAAGGCGACCGGTAGAGCGAGCAGCAACCAACCGAGGTCGAAGTCCATCACAGGCCTTCGCGCGGTGGCACGGCGGCTTCGGCGCCGAAGGCCGACGGCACCTGCGTCGATGGCGCGGTGCTCGTTTGCACCGTGGTCGCGGGCGCGGCGAGCTGGGCCACGCGGCGCTGGCGCCACCAGCTCGGCACCATCGCCAGCACGCCGATCGCGCAGCCGGCGGCGAACGCCACGAGCACGATGATGACCATCGGTGCATGCCAGTCGAAGCCGAAGAACCAGTGCACGGCCACCTCCTGCTGGTTGTTCAGCGCGAAGGCGAAGAGTGCGAAAAAGATGAAGGCTCGAACGAGCCAGGCGAGTGCACGCATTGGCGCGCGATTCTACGGGCCGCAGCGCAAGGTGAAACGCGCCCCGCAGAGCGCGTTTTGCAGTTCAGGCCCGGCGGGCGGGCGGTGCATCGGCCACCGGCACGTTGGCATCGACCGCCTCGCGCAGGGCCTTGCCCGGCTTGAAGTGCGGCACCAGCTTTTCGGGGATCGTGACCTGCTCGCCGCTGCGCGGGTTGCGCCCCACGCGCGGCGGCCGGCGGTTGATGGAGAAACTGCCGAAGCCGCGAATTTCGATGCGGTGCCCGCGCGCTAGCGCCTCGGACATCGCATCGAGCATGGTCTTGACCGCGAACTCAGTGTCGCGGTGCGTGAGCTGACTGAAGCGTTCAGCCAGCGCCGCCACGAGATCGGATCGGGTCATGGGTGAAGTGCGTCGGTGCTTGTTGGCGAGCGCCGCCGCCGCGCCGGGCCGCCCCAAGCAAGGTGGCGACCCCGCGGGGGTGGCGCCGAAGGCGCCGGGGCTGTCAGCTCTCTTTGGTGTCCATCTTGGCGCGCAGCAGGGCGCCCAGGCTGGTGGTGCCGGCGTTCTCTCGCTCGCTGGTCTGCGACAGGCGCTGCATCGCTTCCTGCTGCTCGACGTTGTCCTTGGCCTTGACCGACAACTGGATCGAACGCACTTTGCGGTCGATGTTGATGATCATGGCTTCGACGTCGTCGCCTTCCTTCAACACATTGCGCGCGTCTTCGACACGGTCACGGCTGATTTCAGAGGCCCGCAGGTAGCCCGTCACGTCGTCGGTCAACTGGATTTCGGCGCCACGCGCATCGACTGTCTTGACCTTGCCGTTGACCAGCGCACCGCGGTCGTTGAGCGTGGTGTAGGTGGCAAACGGGTCGCCGTCCAACTGTTTGATGCCCAGGCTGATGCGCTCGCGCTCGACGTCCACGGCCAGCACCAGGGCCTCGACTTCCTGGCCCTTCTTGTAGTTGCGCACCGCGGCCTCGCCCGGCTCGTGCCACGACAGGTCGGACAGGTGCACCAGGCCGTCGATGCCGGCCGACAGGCCGACGAAGACGCCGAAGTCGGTGATCGACTTGACGGGGCCCTTGACCTTGTCGCCGCGCTTGACAGTGGCGCTGAACTCTTCCCACGGATTGGCCTTGCACTGCTTCATGCCCAGGCTGATGCGGCGCTTGTCTTCGTCGATCTCCAGGACCATGACTTCGACTTCGTCGCCGAGCGCGACCACCTTGGCAGGCGAGACGTTCTTGTTGGTCCAGTCCATCTCCGAGACGTGCACCAGGCCTTCGATGCCCGGCTCGATCTCGACGAAGGCGCCGTAGTCGGCGATGTTGGTGACCTTGCCGAACAGGCGCGTGCTCTGCGGGTAGCGCCGCGACACGCCGTGCCACGGGTCGTCGCCGAGCTGCTTGATGCCCAGCGAGACGCGGTTCTTCTCGGCGTCGAACTTCAATACCTTTGCCGTCAGTTCCTGGCCGACCTGGACCACCTCGCTCGGGTGGCGCACGCGGCGCCAGGCCATGTCGGTGATGTGCAGCAGGCCGTCGATGCCGCCGAGGTCGACGAAGGCGCCGTACTCGGTGATGTTTTTGACCACGCCGTTGACGATCGCGCCTTCGTGCAGCGTTTCCATCAGCTTGGCGCGTTCTTCACCCATCGAAGCTTCGACGACGGCACGGCGCGACAACACCACGTTGTTGCGCTTGCGGTCGAGCTTGATGACCTTGAACTCCATCGTCTTGCCCTCGAACGGGCTCATGTCCTTGACCGGGCGCGTGTCGAGCAGCGAGCCGGGCAGGAAGGCGCGGATGCCGTTGACCAGGACCGTCAGGCCGCCCTTGACCTTGCCGTTGACCGTGCCGGTGACGAACTCACCGGAATCGAGCGAGTTCTCGAGCGACATCCACGAGGCCAGGCGCTTGGCCTTGTCGCGCGACAGGATGGTGTCGCCGTAGCCGTTTTCGAGCGCGTCGATGGCCACCGAGACGAAGTCGCCGATCTGGACTTCGAGCTCGCCCTGGTCGTTCTTGAATTCTTCGATCGGGACATAGGCCTCGCTCTTGAGGCCGGCGTTGACCACCACGAAGCTGTGTTCGATCCGGACGACTTCGGCCGAGATGACTTCGCCTGCGCGCATGTCGCGCTGTTGCAGGCTGGCTTCGAACATGGCCGCGAACGAGTCGGCGGCCGGGGCGGTGGCGGTTTGGGTTTGGGACATGGAGGGTTTCCTGGCGCCGGCGAAACAGGTCAGCGGGTGTGCCGGCAGTTCTGCCACGGGTGTGGCGGCTGGGTTGTGAATCGCCGCGCCGGGGAGACGCGGCGGCCTGGGTTGTCGTCCCCGATCTAAGGCTTCGGGAACGGCCTGCGCGATTCCCACGCATCCAGCACCCAGACGACCGATTGCTCGACGCTGACTGCGGAGTTGTCGAGCAACAGCGCATCTTCGGCCGGCTTGAGTGGCGCGACGGAGCGCGAACTGTCTCGCGCGTCGCGCGCCTCGAGGTCGGTGCGAAGACTGTCGATATTAGCTGAAATTCCCTTTGAAATCAATTGCTTATACCGCCGCTCGGCGCGTTGTGCGGCACTCGCGGTGAGGTACACCTTGAGCCCCGCGTCGGGGAAGACCACGCTGCCCATGTCGCGGCCGTCGGCCACCAGGCCGGGCGCGCGGCGAAACGACAACTGCAGGGCGTGCAGGGCGCGGCGCACCGCGGGCAGCGCCGAGACGCGCGACGCGGCCAGGCCGATGGCCTCCTCGCGCAGCAGGCCGGTAACGTCTTCGTTGCCGAGCCAGATATGGCCGGCCTCGAAACTCAGCGGCAGCGCGGCGGCGAGCGCGGCAATCGCTGCGGCGTCGAGCAGGGCGCCACCCTCCAGCAGCCCGCCGCGCAAGGCAGCCAGGGCGGCCACGCGGTACAGCGAGCCCGAATCGAGCAGGTGGTAGCCCAGGCGCGTGGCTGTTGCCGCAGCCAGCGTGCCCTTGCCCGACGCCGTCGGGCCGTCGATAGCAATCACCGGCACGTCGGCCGGCTCGGCGCGGGCCAACGCGAACAGCGCCTCGAAGTAGTCGGGGAAGGTCTTGGCCACGCACGCCGGGTCTTCGATGCGAACCGGCAGCGCCGGTTTCGCACCCGCCAGACCGTTGAAGGCGGCCAGCGACGCGCACATCGCCATGCGGTGGTCGTCGTAGGTGTGCATGCTCGCCGCGCGCCAGGTGACGGGCGGCGTGATGCGAATCCAGTCAGGCCCCTCGTCGACCGCGGCGCCGAGCTTGCGCAATTCGGTGGCCATGGCGGCGAGGCGGTCGGTTTCCTTGACCCGCCAACTGGCGATGTTGCTCAGCGTCGAGGGGCCATCGGCGTACAGCGCCATCACCGCCAACGTCATGGCCGCGTCGGGGATGGCGTTGCAGTCGAGCGTGATGGCCTTGAGCGGCCAGGCGCCGCGGCGCACTTCGAGCGTGTTGGCGTCGCCGCGCACATCGGCGCCCATCGCGCGTGCGGCTTCGACGAAGCGGATATCGCCCTGGATCGAGTCGCGGCCGACGCCCTCGATGCGCACCGGCGAGGCGGTCGCGGCCAGGGCGCCGAGGGCGATGAAGTACGACGCCGACGAGGCGTCGCCTTCGACATGGATGTCGCCGGGCGAGCGGTAGCGGCTCTGCGCCGGGATGGTGAAACGTTGCCAGCCCTCGCGTTGCACTTCGATGCCAAAGCGCGCCAGCAGCGCCAATGTGATCTCGACGTAGGGCTTGGAGATCAGCTCGCCGTCGACCTCGATCGATATCGCGCCGCCGGCGCTCGCCAGGGGCAGCGCGAGCAGCAGGGCGGTGAGGAACTGGCTCGACACCTCACCGCGCACGCGGATCGGCGTGTCAGTGGCCAATGCGCCTCCGATGTCGCCCGACAGCGCCAATGGCGGGTAGCCGGGTCTGCCCAGCTCGTCGACCCAGCAACCGAGCTGTCGCAGCGCCTGCACCAGATCGCCGATCGGACGCTCGTGCATGCGCGGCACGCCGCGCAGCTCGAAACGGCCGCCCTGCAAGGCAGCGAGCACCGCGAGCGCCGCGGTCAAGGGCCGCATGGCCGTGCCGGCATTGCCGAGGAACAGATCGGCCCGCTGCACCGCGAGCCGGCCACCGAGGCCGCGCAGCCGCAAGCGGTCGCCGTCGCGAACGATGCCGCAGCCGAGCTGCTCGAGCGCGCGCAGCATCACGCGCGTGTCGTCGGAATCGAGCAGGTCGTGGATCACCGTCGTGCCGTCGGCCAGGCCGGCCAGCAAGAGCACGCGGTTGGAGATGCTTTTCGAGCCCGGCAGTCGCACCGTGCCGGCGGCAGCAACGAGCGCTGGCAGGTCGAGGAACGGGATCGGGTACACGGCCGGCTCAACGCACGGCAGGTGGCTTGCCGCCGCCGGCATTCATCTGCCAGCCACCGCGCGCGTCGGCGGCCTGGCGCAGCAGGTCTTCGAGCGCTTCGACATTGCCCGAGCGCATCACATGCTCGAGTGCGTCCAGGGTGTGGCGAAAGCGCAGTGACTGCTTGAGGATCTCTTCGCGGTTGGACACCAGGATGTCGCGCCACACAGCCGGGTCGCTGGCGGCGATGCGCGTGAAGTCGCGAAAGCCCGGACCGGCCAGGGCCAGGAACTCCTTGCCCGAAGGTTGCTTGACCACCGCACTGAAGTAGGCAAAGGCCAGCAGGTGCGGCAGGTGGCTGACGGCGGCGAACGCGGCGTCGTGGTTCTCCGGCGTCATCTTGAGCACCTGGGCGCCGATCGCGCTCCAGACGTCGGTGGCCTTTTGCACCAACTCGGGGTCGGTACTCGACAGCGGCGTCAGGATCACCTGGCGGCCGGCGAACAACGCGGCGTCGGCATGCGCGATGCCGGCCACCTCCTTGCCCGCGATCGGGTGCGTCGGCACGAAGCTCGGTATGCGCTCCTTGAGCACACGGCGCGCGGCGTCGACCACGTCGCGCTTGGTGGAGCCGACGTCCATGAACAGCACCCCGGGCTCGACCAGGTGGCGGATGGCCTTGAAGGTGGCCTCGGTGGCCGCCACCGGCACGGCGATCAGCACGATGTCGGAGCCCGAGACGGCGAGCAGGGCCGACTCGGCGGCGTCGTCGATCACGCCGAGCTTCTTGGCCCGCTCGGTGGTCGACGGCGACTTGCTGTAGCCGATGACGCGCTTGACCAGGCCCGCGCGCTTCAGCGCCAGGGCGAAGGAGCCGCCCATCAGGCCGCAGCCGATCAAACCGAGCTGGTTGAACATGAACTCAGTGAGTGTCCAGCGGGTAGGTGCCCAGCAGCTTGTAGAACGCGCAGACGCTGCGCAATTCCTTCAGCGCGGTGGCCACTTGCGGCTCGTCGGGGTGGCCGGCGATGTCGATGTAGAAGTAGTACTCCCATTGGCCCGAGCGGGCAGGGCGCGACTCGAAGCGGGTCATCGACACGCCGTGCACCTTCAACGGCACCAGCATGTCGTGCACCGCGCCCGGCCGGTTGGTCACCGACACCACGAGGCTGGTGCAGTCGTGGCCCGAAGCGTGCGGCTGCGGGTGCTGCTCGGGGTGGGCGACGATGGCGAATCGGGTGCGGTTGTGCGGGTCGTCCTGGATTGCCGGGGCGACGATGTGCAAGCCGTACTCGCTGGCCGCGCGCTCGCTGGCAATGCCGGCCAGCGACGCGTCGAGCGACGCCAGCCGCGCGCCTTCGGCATTGCTGGCCACGGGTCGTCCCGCGACGCCCGGCAGGTGACTGGCCAGCCAGGCGTGGCATTGCGCCAGCGCCTGCGGGTGCGCGCACACCGCGATGATGCGATCCAAGGTGTCGGTCTTGCGCAGCAGGTTGTGGCGCACGAACAAGTTGGTCTCGCCGATGATCGCCAGCGGTGTGGCGAGGAACAGGTCGAGCGATCGGGCGACCACGCCTTCCGTCGAGTTCTCCACCGGCACGACGCCGAAATCGGCGGCACCGCCGGCCGCGCTGCGGAAAACCTCGTCGATGCTGGTGCAGGGCACGCGCACGATCGACGAGCCGAAGTAGGCCAGCGCGGCCTGTTCGCTGAAAGTGCCCGCCGGGCCGAGGTAGGCCACGCGCGTGGGCGCTTCCAGGGCGCGGCACGCCGACATGATTTCGCGCCAGATCGGTGCCACGCTGGCGGTTTGCAAGGGGCCGGGGTTGACGCCTTTCAGGCCATCGATGACCTGTGCCTCGCGCTCGGGCCGAAAGACCACCGAGCCCGCGTGCTTCTTGATCGCGCCGACGGCCAAGGCCAGGCCGGCGCGCCGATTGAGCAGGGACAGCAACTCGCGATCGACCGTGTCGATCTGCTGGCGCAGTGCCGACAGGTCGGGTTCGGTGGGCGTGGAGTCGGCCATCGACACGCGATCGGACTGGGCCAGTGCAGGCTACTTCTTCGGCCCCGAGGCGCTGCTGCCGGCCGGTGCCGCCGTTATGCCCAGCCGCTTGGCCAGACTGCCTTCGAGCGCCTTCAGCTTCGGTTCGATGGTCGGGCGCGTTTCGGCCACGACCTTCTGCGCCAACGTGTTGCCCATCTCGCTGTCGACCTGCTGGAATTTCTTCGACACGGGCGACTCGAGCCAGGCGATCACGGTCTTCAACTCGTCCTCGCTGAAGCGTTCCTCGTACACCGCCGACAAGGTGGCCGGCGCGAGCTCGATGGCGCGCTTGCGCAACAGCGGCTCGACCTCGTCGTAGAACTTCTTTACGTCGGCCTGCACGTCTTTGCTCGCCGCCTCGCGCTTGTCGGCCGCCAGGCGCGGAATGGCCTGGCCGGCGGCTTGCAGCGCGCGTTGCGACGTCTGGCCGGCCAGGACACGACCGATGTTCTCGATGCCGCCCTGCTGCAACTGCAGCAGCTTGGCGACCAGTTCCTTCTTGGTCTGTGCCTGCGCGCCGCCGGCACTGCCGAGCGCAAACAACACGGCCACCACCACTGCTTGCCACATCAACTGTTCTCCTCGTTGGGCGCCGCGTCGCCGTCGCCGGCGGCCGCGTCGTTGGCATCGTTTTCGACGATGCGTTGCAGGCCGCTCAACGCGGAACCATCGTCGAGCCCGATCAGGGTCACGCCCTGCGTGGCGCGACCGAGCTCGCGGATTTCCGACACGCGCGTGCGCACCAGCACACCGCGGTCGGTGATCAGCATGATTTCGTCGGCGGGCCGCACCAGCGTGGCGGCCACGACCTTGCCGTTGCGCCCGCTTTGCTGGATCGCAATCATGCCCTTGGTGCCGCGGCCATGGCGCGTGTACTCGGCGATCGAGGTGCGCTTGCCGTAACCGCGCTCGGTGGCGGTCAGCACCGATTGCGTCTCGTCCTCGGCGACCAGCATCGCGATCACGCTCTGGCCGGGCTCGAGCATCATGCCGCGCACGCCGCGGGCGTTGCGGCCCATCGAGCGCACATCGTCTTCGTCGAAGCGAACCGCCTTGCCGCCGTCGGAGAACAGCATCACGTCGTGCTTGCCGTCGGTCAGCGCGGCGCCGATCAGGAAGTCACCGGGGTCGAGGTCGACGGCGATGATGCCGGCCTTGCGCGGGTTGCTGAACTCGTCGAGCGAAGTCTTCTTGACGGTGCCCAGCGCGGTGCCCATGAAGATGAAGTGATCGGCCGGGAAGCTGCGGAACTCGCCCGTCAGCGGCAGCACGACGGTGATCTTCTCGTCGCCTTGCAGCGGGAACATGTTGACGATCGGCTTGCCGCGCGACGCCCGCCCGCCCTGCGGCACTTCCCAGACTTTCAGCCAATAGACACGGCCGCGGTTGGAGAAGCACAGGATCCAGTCGTGCGTGTTGGCGATGAAGAGCTGGTCGACCCAGTCGTCTTCCTTGGTCTGGGTGGCCTGTTTGCCGCGCCCGCCGCGGCGTTGCGCGCGGTACTCGCCCAGCGGCTGGCTCTTGATGTAGCCGGTGTGCGACAGCGTGACCACCATGTCGGCCGGGGTGATCAGGTCTTCGGTGCCGAGCTCTTGCACGTTGCGCTCGATCACGCTGCGCCGCACGGCGAGCTTGGAGCTGCCGAACTCGGCGCGCAGCGCGGCCAGCTCTTCGGCAATGATCGTTGTCACGCGGTTGGGTTTGGACAGGATGTCGAGCAGGTCGGCGATCTGCGCCATCACCTCCTTGTACTCACCGACGATCTTGTCCTGCTCCAGGCCGGTCAGGCGCTGCAGGCGCATCTGCAGGATTTCCTGGGCCTGGTCGTCGGACAGTCGGTACAGGCCGTCGGGCTGCATGCCGTACTGCGGCGGCAAGCCCTCGGGGCGGTAGGCGGCTCGGCCACCGGCGGTGTCGGCCTCGGCGCGTTGCAGCATCTCGCGCACCAACGCACTGTCCCAGCTCTTGGCCATCAGCGCGGCCTTGGCCACCGGCGGCGTCGGCGAGGTCTTGATGGTCTCGATGAACTCGTCGATGTTGGCCAGCGCCACGGCCAGACCTTCGAGCACATGGCCACGCTCGCGCGACTTCTTCAGCTCGAAGGCCGTGCGCCGCGTCACCACCTCGCGACGGTGCTCGAGGAAGATGTCGAGCAGTTGCTTCAAGTTGCACAACCTGGGCTGACCGTCGATCAGCGCCACCATGTTGATGCCGAAGGTGTCCTGAAGCTGGGTCTGCTTGTACAGGTTGTTCAGCACCACTTCAGGCACTTCGCCGCGCTTGAGCTCGATGACCACCCGCATGCCCGACTTGTCGCTCTCGTCCTGGATGTGACTGATGCCTTCGAGCTTCTTTTCGTGGACCAGCTCGGCGATGCGCTCGAGCAGGGTCTTCTTGTTCACCTGGTACGGGATCTCGTCGACGATGATCGACTGCCGCGCACCCTTGTCGATGTCCTCGAAGTGGCACTTGGCGCGCATCACCAGCTTGCCGCGGCCGGTGCGATAGCCCTCGCGCACGCCGTTGACGCCGTAAATGATGCCGGCGGTGGGGAAGTCGGGCGCCGGGATGATCTCCATCAACTCCTCGATCGTTGCCTCCGCGTTCTTCAGCAGGTGCAGGCAGGCGTCGACGACCTCATTGAGGTTGTGCGGCGGGATGTTGGTGGCCATGCCCACCGCGATGCCGGCCGAGCCGTTGACCAGCAGGTTGGGCAGCCGGCTCGGCAAAACCAGCGGCTCACGTTCCGAGCCGTCGTAATTGGGCCCGAAATCGACCGTCTCCTTGTCGATGTCGGCCAGCATCTCGTGGGCGATCTTGGACAGGCGGATCTCGGTGTAGCGCATCGCCGCGGCGTTGTCGCCGTCGACCGAGCCGAAGTTGCCCTGGCCGTCGACCAGCATGTGGCGCAGCGAGAAGTCCTGCGCCATGCGCACGATGGTGTCGTAGACCGCGGTGTCGCCATGCGGGTGGTACTTGCCGATCACGTCGCCGACGATGCGCGCCGACTTCTTGTAGGGCCGATTCCAGTCGTTGTTCAGCTCGTGCATCGCGAACAGCACGCGCCGGTGCACGGGCTTCAAGCCATCGCGGGCATCGGGCAGCGCCCGCCCGACGATCACGCTCATTGCGTAGTCGAGGTACGAGCGCCGCATCTCCTCTTCGAGGCTGACGGGAAGGGTTTCCTTGGCGAAGGAGGTCATAGGTGCGAGGAGGGAGAACGGCGCTGCATGGGGCGCGGCCGCGAGGCGAAGGCGCCGATTCTATTCGGCTGCGGCTGTAGCACTTGCGCAACATCGGAGCCGCTGGCCATGCCCGCGAGGGTCAAAATGCAGCCCGCCGAAGAACCTCTGGCACAATAAGTTGGTCGGTGGTGAGCGCTCGCCAAACCGGGTGTTTGCCAGGTTTTCTCGCTTCCGATTCGGACGTTTCGCAGGTAACTGCGGCTTTCCTTGAGAGGACAATCAATGAAGAAATTGAACAAGGTGGCGATGCTTTTCGCATCCGCCGCACTTGCCGCCCCGATCGCCGCGGTCGCTGCTGCCCACACCGGCATGGCGCCCAAGACGATCGATAACTGGCGCAATGTCGATGGCATCACCTGGAAGAACGGTACCAACGAACTGTGCTGGCGTAACGGCTTCTGGACGCCTGCCACGGCGGCCGAAAACTGCGACGGCGCGCTGAAGCCGCCGCCGCCGCCGCCGCCCCCGGCACCTGCGCCGGCACCTGCGCCTGCGCCGAGCGTGGCCCCGCCGCCGCCCCCGCCACCGGCTCCGCCGCCCCCGCCGCCGGCCCCGGTGAGCGAGAAGGTCACCTTCGCTGCTGACGCGTTCTTCGACTTCGACAAGTCGGTGCTCAAGCCCGAAGCCAGGTCCAAGTTGGACGATCTGGTGAGCAAGACGGCTGGCATCAACCTCGAAGTGATCATCGCAGTCGGCCATACCGACGCGGTGGGCACTGATGGGTACAACCAGAAGCTGTCGATCCGCCGCTCCGACGCGATCAAAGCGTACTTGGTGAGCAAGGGTGTCGAGAAGAACCGTGTCTACACCGAGGGCAAGGGTGAGAAGCAGCCGGTTGCCGACAACAAGACCACCGAAGGCCGTGCGAAGAACCGCCGTGTCGAGATCGAGGTCGTCGGTACGCGCACTCGCAGATAGCCGGTTCAGCCGGTTCGCCGCGTTACCGTCAAACCCCGCTTCGGCGGGGTTTTTCTTTTTGTTTTCCCCGCCGATCGGTAGGATCAGCAGATGACCGTCAATGCCGACCCGCAGGAGCTGGCCAAATTCAGCGAGCTCGCCCACCGCTGGTGGGACCCAACGAGCGAATTCAAGCCACTGCACCAGATCAACCCATTGCGCTTGGACTGGATCGAGCGGCTGCTCGGCCCGGGCGGTGTCCGCGGCAAGCAGGTGCTGGACGTGGGCTGCGGCGGCGGCATCCTGGCCGAGGCGATGGCCCGGCACGGCGCGGCGCAGGTGCTGGGCATCGATCTGGCCATCAAGCCCCTCAAGGTGGCGCAACTGCACGCGCTCGAAGGCGGTATCGACAATATCGACTACCGTGAGGTCGCGGCCGAAGCCCTTGCCGCGGAGCGGCCGGCCGACTTCGACGTCGTCACCTGCATGGAGATGCTGGAACATGTGCCCGACCCGGCTTCGGTGGTGCGCGCCTGCGCGGCGCTGGTCAAGCCCGGCGGCCAGGTGTTCTTCTCCACGCTCAACCGCAACCCGAAGTCGTTCCTGTTCGCCATCGTGGGCGCCGAACATGTCCTGAAGCTGCTGCCCAAGGGCACCCACGAGTACGCCAAGTTCATCCGGCCCAGCGAGTTGGCGCAGGCCTGCCGCGGCGCCGGTCTCATGCTCGAGCACACCCGCGGCATGCAGTACAACCCGCTGACCGGACGTTACCGGCTGTCGGACGACACCAGCGTGAACTACCTCTTCGGCTGCCGATTACCGGCGTGATGAGCCCGCACGGCCGTCCGAAGGGTGAATGCTCCCGCTTGGCGGGATGGCGCGCGGCGCCAAGGGTGCACCAGTGAGCGCGGCCACGCAGTTGGTGCTGTTCGACCTCGACGGCACCCTGATCGACAGCGCGCCGGACCTGGCCGCCGCCGCCAACGCCATGCGGGCCGCACGCAACCTTGCGCCCTTGCCGCTGGCCGCGCTGCGGCCGATGGTCGGTGCCGGCGCGCGCGGCATGGTCGGCACTGCCTTGGGCGTCAGGCCCGGCGACGACGGCTTCGACGCGCTGCGACTGGAGTTCCTCGAGCGCTACCAGTCCGCGCTGCTCGAACGGACGGCCGTTTTTGCCGACATGGCCCCGGTGCTCGATCGCCTGGACGCCGATGGCCGACGCTGGGGCATCGTCACCAACAAGGCCGAGCGCTTCACGCGCCCGGTGGTGGAGGGCCTGTGCCTGCACACACGCGCGGCAGTGATCATCAGCGGCGACACCACGCCCCACGGCAAGCCGCACCCCGCGCCGCTGCTGGAAGCGGCGCGGCGCGTCGGTATCGAGGCCGTCCATTGCGTCTATGTTGGCGACGACCACCGCGACGTGCAGGCCGGCCGCGCCGCCGGCATGGCCACGCTGGCCGCCGCGTGGGGCTACCTCGGGCACGGCGAGCCGATCGAGGCCTGGGGCGCGCATGCCGTGCTCGCCGAACCGCGCGCGCTCTTGAATTGGCTCCAACTGCACTAAGATACGCACTCCTGGGGCCGACCTGGTTTCGACGTGGGTACGGATCCGACGCAGGGCATGCCGAGCACCAGTTCGCTCGTAAATCCACTGGAAACAAAGTAACTGCGAACGATCAAACGTACGCACTCGCCGCTTAAAACCGGAGAGCCTCTCA
>JANMSR010000146.1:0-5909 GCA_031389565.1 Burkholderiales bacterium | reverse complement strand
CTGCTGGGCAAGACCAGCACCGCGATCAAGCGCTTCGAGTCGACGCCGCTGGCGCTGAAGGAACTCGAGTCGGGCGGCGTCGATGCCGTCGTCGCCGACAACGGCGTGGTGATCCATTACGTGGCCAACAACGCCGGCTCGAAGTTCAAGACGGTGGCCGACAAGTCGTTCGCGCCCGAGCAGTATGGGGTGGCCTTCAAGAAGGGCAACGCCGAGTTGCTGGCCAAGGTCAACAAGGGCCTGGCCGACATCAAGGCCGACGGTACCTACGACAAGATTTTCGCGCAGTACTTCGGCGCCGCGCCGGCTGCTGCGGCGCCCGCCCCCGCGGCCTCGAAGTAATGCCGGACGGCGATGGATCTTCGCTGGGAGATTCTCGCCGGCTACGGGCCGCTGTTCGTCAGCGGCCTGTGGATGACGATCGAGCTGACCCTGGTGGCGATCAGCGCCGGGCTCGTGCTCGGCGTCGCCTTCGGTCTCGTCAGCAGCTCGGCCGACGCGCCGACACCCGCTTCGCCCGCGCTGGCATGGGGGCTGAAGCTGGCGCGTTGGGTCACCGTCGGCTACGTCACGTTTTTTCGCGGCACACCGCTGTTCGTGCAGATCCTGCTGGTGCACTTCGCCTTGATGCCGGCGCTGATCCACCCTGACGGCGGGCTGTTGATGAGCGGCGACGCGGCGCGCACCTTCCGCCAGGAACATGGCGCTTTCTTTTCCGGTTCGCTGGCGCTGACGCTCAACGCCGGGGCCTACATCAGCGAGATCTTCCGCGCCGGCATCCAGAGCATCCACCGCGGCCAGACCGACGCCGCCTACAGCGTGGGCCTGAGCCACGCCCAGGCGATGCGCTACGTGGTGCTGCCGCAGGCCTTCCGGCGCATGGTGCCGGCGCTGGTCAACGAAGGCGTGACGTTGATCAAGGATTCTTCGCTGGTATCGGCCATCGGCCTGGCCGAGCTGGCGCTCGCGGCACGCACCGTGGCCGGTGCGTACTCGCGCTACTGGGAACCGTACCTGCTGATCTCGGCGGTGTACTTGGTGCTGACCCTGGTGCTGTCGACGCTGGCCAAGCGGCTCGAAGCGCCGGCGCATTTGCGTGGGCGGTAGCTCTCCGCGCGACTACGTCGGGCAACGGCGATCGCCTTCTGGCAACTCACGTCGACGTGGTCGGTGTAATGGCGAGCCGATCGGGCTACTTCGCGTCCGCTACGGTTCGGCGCTGCTTGACAAAGGTCTGTAGCACGTACTCGGATACGTCCGCAACTTCCTGATTCTGCAAAGGTTTGTCCCATGCGGACGTGTGGCCTCTGCCTCGCGAAACTGCCGAGAACAACGAAAACCCGTTGGCAAACTCGCGGTAGTCCGCATCACGGAAGTTGCGCGGGCCATTCGAGCCCATGAGCGCAGGCTTGCCCCGGCCGTCGCCGTTCTTGCCGTGACAGCTTGCGCAATTCGCCGCGTAGATCGTTCTCCCGCGCGCCGCGTTCGGCCTGAGTTCGTACGGATAGTCCACGCTCTTGACATTCGCCGTCGAGTGGTCGTGGCCTTGATGCGCGAGGCCTTCAGCGTGAACCTGGTCGCTGCGCGCCGCCTTGCCGTCCATGAACCTGACAATGATGTAGTCGACCACCGCCTCGATGTGCTTGCGGCTCAACTGGCTCTTCCAGGCGACCATGGCCGTGGCCCCCCCTTCCTTCGTGCGGGCGCCCTTACTGAGCACTTCGATCATGTGCGCACGTGATAATTCCTTGCGGGCCTTTTCCGAGGTGAAGTCTCTCGGCTGCGGATCGAGGGCAAACCGCGCCAAGCTCATTCCGTCGCCTTTTTCACCGTGGCAAACCGAGCAGTAGTTGTGGAAGATGGCATCAGGGGCTTTGGAGCTCGCGTTCGCGCGTCCAGCCCGGGTCTGCGCCGCCGTCGACCCAAGGGCGAACCACGATGCGAGCAATACGACGACGGCTGCCAGAGGCAATTTCCAGCGTGCGGTGACCCCAGCTTCAGTCGGATGCATTTATCGTCCTTCCAATCAGAAAAACGCGGTGAAGAAGCCCTCGGCTACCGCCTGCTGCAGTGATTGTGGAGGCAAGCGGCGGCTAAAACGTCCCTGGGTATCCGCCGCCATCGAGCAGGATGTTCTGTCCGGTGAGGTAGGCGGCCTGCGCGCTGCACAGGAAAGCGCAGGCAGCGCCGAATTCCTCCGGTGTACCCAGGCGTTGCGCGGGAATCGTGGCGCGGCGCACATCCAGGACTGCGTCGATGCTGCGCCCACTCTTGGCCGCCGCGGCTGCCATGGTCGAGCGAATGCGATCGGTGTCGAAGAACCCCGGCAGCAAATTGTTGATCGTCACGTTGCGTGCGGCCAGCCGGCTTTGCCGCGCCAGGCCGGCGACGAAACCGGTGAGGCCAGAGCGCGCGCCATTGGACAGGCCCAGCGTCTCGAGCGGCGCCTTCACCGCGCCCGAGGTGATGTTGACCACGCGTCCAAATCCGCGAGCCGCCATCGCGTCCACCGTGGCCTTCATCAGCTCGATCGGCGTCAGCATGTTGGCGTCGATGGCCTTGATCCAGGCCTCGCGATCCCAGTCGCGAAAGTCGCCCGGCGGCGGCCCGCCGGCGTTGTTGATCAGGATGTCGATCTGCGGCGCCGCTGCCATTGCCGCCGCGCGGCCCTCGGCAGTGGTGATGTCGCCGGCCACCATGCGCACCTGGGCGGCCGGGTTCAGCGCCCGCAACTCGTCGGCCGTGGCGGCCAGCGCCTCGGCGCCGCGCGCGGTGATGACGACGTTGACGCCTTCGGCCACCAGCGCCTGCGCGCAGCCTTTGCCCAAGCCCTTGCTGGCGGCACACACCAGCGCCCATTTGCCTGCAATCCCGAGATTCATCTCACGCCCTCCACTTCGCCAACAACCCCACCCCGACCAGCACCAGCAGGGTACCAGCCACGACCCAGCCGGTGAACGGCTCGCCGAGCAGCCACACGCCCAGCAGCACCGTGCTCATCGGGCCGACCATGCCGGCCTGCGCGGCCAGCGTGGCGCCGATGCGCTCGATGGCCATCATGACCATCAGCACCGGCGCGAAGGTGCACAGCGTGGCATTGAGCAGCGACAACCACAGCACCGGCTCGGGCACCCACGCAGCGGACGGCGGCCGCAGCACGAACAGTTGCACGATACACAGCACGCAGGCCACGCTGGTGGCCGCGCCGGTGAGGCGCAGGGCGCCCAGGCGCTGCACCAACTGGCCGCTGTAGACCAGGTACACGGCGTAGCAGGCGGCGCTGCCGAACACCAACGCCGCGCCGAGCGCCGCGTTCGGGCCTTCGAAATGCAGCTCCTGGCCGAAAACCACCGCCACGCCGGCGTAGCTGAGCGCCAGGGCCACGCCTTGCCGCGCGGAAATGCGCTTGCCGAACAGCAGCATCGACAGCAGCAACACCAGGGTCGGGTTCAGGTACAGGATCAGCCGTTCGAGCCCGGCGCTGATGTACTGCAGGCCCATGAAATCGAGCAGGCTGGCAAGGTAGTAGCCGCAAAAACCCAGGCCGGCGATGGCGCGCCAGTCGCGCGCCGTGAAGGCCGGCTTGCCGCGCCCGGCCCACCAGGCCAGCGCCAGGAACAGCGGCAGCGCCAGCAGCATGCGCCAGAAGATCACCTGCACCGCATCGACGCCGTGGCGGTACATCAGCTTGGCCAGGATCGCCTTGCCCGAGAACGCAATCGCGCCCAGCGCAGCCAGCGCCAGGCCGGGGGCGACGCGGGCGGCCGCCGTCGTCAAGGGGCGGCCACGAACTTGTTGCCTGCCGCCTTGTAGCGTTCGACCGCCCTCTTCAGGTCGGCGTACTCCTCGCAGGCCGCGGCGCAGGCGCGGGCCAGTTGTGCGGCGCGCTGTTCGGCCTTGGCCAGGTCGCCCTTCATCAGGTACAGCTCGCCCGAGTACTCGAGCGCGCCGCGGTGATCGGGGGCGACGCGCAGTGCCGTGTCGTAGTGGCGCTCTGCACCGGCCAGGTCGGGCGCGGCCTGTTTGCGCAAGGCAAAGCCCATCAGGTTGTTCCAGTCGGCGCTCCCGCTGTCGGCAACGCGCTTCAGCTCGGCGATCGCGTCGGGCCAGCGCTTGGCCTCGAGGTGGCCGCGGGCGCCGGCCAGCTTGTCGGCCGGGGCGGCGGCCTCTGCAGTGGGCATCGGCGACATGTCCGCCTGCACCGGCGCGGCAGCCAGCGCGAACACGAGGCAAAGGCTGGGCTTCATCGAATTGCTACCGTGGCGCGAGGCGAGCATCATCGCCGATCGCGCGGCGGCCTGCGTTGCAGGCACCAGTGGCTCTCGACCTGCACGAATCCGATCGAGCGGTAGATGCCGATCGCCACGTCATGCGGGTCGGCACACATCACCAGCCGCTGCAGCCCCAGGGTGTTGAAGGCGTGGTGGCAGACATGGTGGATCAAGGCGCGGCACAGGCCGCGGCGGCGCCACACAGCCTGGGTTTCGACGAACTGAAAGCGGCCGAGGTGGCCGTCGTGCACCAGACCGCAGTCGGCGGCCAGCACGCCACCCACCAGCGCACCGAACCAGTGTGCGATGCCGCTGTCCTGCATCGCGGCCATGCGCTGCATGGCGCTGCGGCGAAACACGCGGTAGCCCTCGGCCTCGAACGATTCGTCACGGGCGGCCACCTGGGCCTCGACCGCAAGCGCCAACTCGTCGGGCAGCGAGAGCGCGCGCAGCACCAGCCCGGGTGTGTCGCGCACGGCCGACTGTGCGGCGAGCCCGCCAGGTTCGAGCGTCAACACCGCCATCTCGTCGAACTCGTCGATTCCGGCGGCGTGCCAAGACGGCAGCGGATCAACCAACGTGGCCGCATTGACACCGAACGCCAGGTGGTGCGACTCGGGTTGCTTGCTCGCAATCTCTTCGTCGAAGCACGCCAGCCAATGCGACAGATCCTCGTCGCGTGGCGCGTCCGGCAGGATCAGGCAATTGCCCCAGTAGTACGTCGGGTTGGCGGGCACGCGCAGCACGATGCAGTCGTCGCGCTCGGCGATCTCGGCGCCGAAGCGGCAGGCCAGCAGGTGCGATTGCCAGCCCAGGCTGAGATCATCGACCCGCACCGTCAGAAGCCCACCGCAGCTCCATCGCGGCGTGCGTCGCTGGCAGCCACATAGCCTTCGACCGCGGGGTCGCCCAGCCGCCAGATGAACTGGCCGGCGCCGAAATCCATGTAGCTGTCGTTGAGGCCGACGACCTGGTGGCCCAGCGCCTGCAAGGCTTGGAGCGTGGCCGCGGGCGTGTGGCGCTCGACGTTGATTTCGAGCCCCTGGTTGAAGCGCCAGCGCGGCGCGTCGCACGCGGCCTGCGGGTTCTGGCCATGGTCGAGCATGCGCACGAGGATCTGGATGTGGCCCTGCGGCTGCATGTGGCCGCCCATCAAGCCGAAGCTCATCAGCGGCGCGCCGTCCTGGCTGAGGAAACCGGGGATGATGGTGTGGAACGGCCGCTTGCCAGGCGCGACCACGTTCGGGCTGCGCGCATCGAGCGAGAAACCGTGACCGCGGTTTTGCAGGCTGACGCCAAAGTCGGGCTCGACCACGCCCGAGCCGAAGCCCATGTAGTTGCTCTGGATGAAGCTGACCATCATGCCGCTCTCGTCGGCGGCGCTGAGATAGATCGTGCCGCCCTTGATGCCGTAGCCGGGGCCGAAGACCTGCGCGCGCTCTCGGTCGATGAGCTTGGCGCGTGTGGCCAGGTAGGCCGGGTCGAGCAGCATCGCCGGCGGGCCTTCCATGTGCCGCTCGTCGGCCACGAAGCGGTAGACGTCGGCGAAGGCCAGCTTCATGGCCTCGATCTGCAGGTGCTGGCAGGCCGGGCCATCGAGCGGCAGCGCAGCGAGATCGAAGTGTTCGAGCATGCCCA
>JANMSR010000091.1:0-3464 GCA_031389565.1 Burkholderiales bacterium | reverse complement strand
TTCAGCATCGCCTGGCCGCCGCAGGTGCGCAGCGCCAGGCGGCAGAGGTCGTTGGCGTTCTCCATGATCGTGTAATGCGCGGCCAGCAGGCGCATGCGCGCGTCCTTGTCGGGGTCGACGCGGGCCTCGCGCGCGGATTGCAGGAACAGCGCGCGCGTTTGTTCGAGCTTGATGCGCATCTCGGCCACGGCGACCTGCTTGGTCGGGTACATCCGGCGCTTGACCGGCGGCGTACCCGCCACCTCGCCGCGCAGGTAGGCCACCGTGAAGTCGTACGCCGCCTGGGCGATGCCCATGTAGGTGGGCGACAGGGTGGCGAACATGTGCGGGTAGCGCTGTGCGGCCTGGAAGTACAGGCCCTCGGGCATCAGCCGCGCGTCGCCCGGCACCCAGACGTCGTCGAACAGCAGGGTGCGGCTGACGGTGCCGCGCATGCCCAACGGATCCCACTCGCCGGTGACCGTGACGCCCGGCGCGTCGGCCGGCACCGCGAGGTAGAGCGAATCTCGCAGCGTGCCGCCGCCGTGCTGATGATCGGCCGGATCTTCGAGCGTGCACAGCACGCCGTAGTAGTCGGCCGCGCCCGACAGCGAGGCGAAGATCTTCTTGCCCTTGATGCGGTAGCCGCCCTCGGGCCCGTGCGCGCGCAGCGCCAGCGTGCCCCAGGGCGCCTTGCCAGCGGCCGCGGCGCCGCCTTCGGAGAACGGCTGCGAATAGACCTTGCCCTCGCCGACGACGCGCGCGAAGTGGAGCCTGCGGATGCGCTCGTGGTCGGCACGCTGGGCCGCGCTCATGTCCAGGGCATCGGCGATGAAGCCCGACCACATCGTCGAGCACACATGCATGTTGTACGACAGCGCGGTCGAGCCGCAGTGGCGGCCGAGCTCGGCCGCGACCATCACGTAGGTGGCGAAATCGGCCCCCAGGCCGCCGTGGGCCTGGGGCACGCAGATGCCGAGCAGGCCGGCCTCGCGCAGGTCGTCAAAGTTCTCGAACGGGAAGCTGGCCTCGCGGTCCCAGCCCGCGGCGCGCGGTGCGAACTTGTCGCGGCCGAGGGTGGCCGCCAGTGCGATCAAGTCGCGCTGCTGCGCGGTCAGTGCCGCGGCGTTGCCGGCGATGTGAGCAGCGGTCGGGTCGGGCATGGCAGACCTCGGTTCGGGATTTCAAGCCTCGGGCAACACGGCATCAGGCATCACAGGCGGCGCTGCAGGAAATCGATCAGCGCGCGGTTGAACGGCGCTGGCGCCTCCATGTTGGCCAAGTGGCCGACACCCGCCATGCAGTGGTACTCGGCGCCTTCGATGCGTGCAGCCATCCGCTGCATCACGGGTGGCGGGGCATTGCGGTCGTGCTCGCCGGCCAGGCACAGCACCGGCAGGGCCAGATTGCCCAGCAATGCGCGGCGGTCGAAGCCGACGATGGCCTGCAGCCCCCGGCGGTAGGTGGCCTCGGGCACGGCCGACATCAACACCGCCGCGCGCGCCACCGCATCGTGCGGCGCCGTCGGCGAGGCCATGCCCAGCGCGAGGCCGGGTGCCAACGCGGCCATGCCGCCGCCAGCGTCCAGCGGCGCCAGTCGTTGCGCCAGGAACTCGGCTTGCCAAGCCCCGTCGGGCTTGCCGAAGGCCGGCGTGGTGGCGCTGAGCACGAGGGCCTGGATGCGATCGGGCGCCCAGGCCATCAGTTCCTGCGCGACCATGCCGCCCATGCTGTGCCCGACCAGAGCGCAGCGCCTGGGTTGCAGTGCATCGATCAAGGCCACCACCGAGGCCGCCAGGCCGGCCATGTCGTAGGGCTCGATCGACGGCGAATCGCCGTAGCCCGGCAGATCCACCGCGACCGCCGAGTAGCCCGCTTCGGCCAGTGCCGCACCGGTGCCCGAAAGGCTGTCGCCCCAGGCCTCGCGCCCGCCGCCCACGCCGTGCAGCAGCACGATTACGCGGCCGTTGCCCTCGTCCTGGTCCCAGCGCAGGTGCGCGAGCGGCGCGTCGCGGACCAACCGGGGCGCGGTCATGACTGCACCCCGCTCGCCGAGTACGGCGAGCGACCCTCCCGTGGCCACGAAGGGGCCACTGCGCGGCCCAAGGTCGGACCTTGCTTGGGGCGGCCCGGCGCGGCGGCCCGTGAAGAACAGGTTGACACCGGATGTCTCATGTTGCCCCCTTGGCGCTGCGCGCCGTCCCCCCGAGGGGGAGCAATCGCCTTGGGAGCGGCCCGGCGGCTCACAGCAGCACCCCCTCGCGCACCACCGCTTGGCCATCGAGCTCGACCGTGCAGCCGCGCAGCGGCAAGTCGAAGTGACCCAGCGTGTGCCGGCCGGCGACCTCGTTGGCGCCGGTCGAGTAGAGGAAGTTGCCGGCGAAAGCGCGCAACTCGGTGCCGTTGAAATCGCACCTGTCGTAGAACGCCATCGCATCCCAGCGGGCGCGGCGGTTCAGGCCCCAGCCGACATGCGACACGGCGTAGGCCGCGCGATCGCCCCAGGCGGCGAAGTGGCCGCGCATCAGTTCGGCGTCGGGCGAATTGCCAATCACCGCGGTGACATGGTCGTCCTCGATCACCAGCCGCACGGCATCCTGCAGGTAACGCTTGAAGCTCAGGTTGACGTCGCCGCGGTCGAGCACCAGGGTGCCGTTGACGCTGCCCGCCGCCGGGAACGCCAGCACCAGTCCGCCGGGCCAGTGGGTCAGTGTGCCGGGCTTGCTGGTGAAACCCCAGACGCCGCCGATGCGCGCGCCGGCCAGGTCGATGGCCAGGTCGGTGCCCGCCGCCGAGCTGACCCGCATCCGACTCGCGGCCTTCAGGCGGCGCATCGCATCGCGCGCCTGGGTTTCGTCATCGGCCTGCGGCAAGCAGCGTTCGAGGATTTCCGGATGCTCGTTGCTGACCACCAGCACGCGCGCGCCGCCGGCCAGGATCGGCGGCAGCTCGGCCGCATGCTGCAGGCCTTCGACCGTGCAGTCCACCACCAATACGCAGTGCGCCAGCGCCTGCACCACGGCGCTCTGCCCGGCGAGCGCAGCCGAAGCGCCAGTCGAGCGCACCGGCACCGGCGCCGACAATGCGGGCGTCGGCACCGTGATCTGGAAATGCCGCGCGCCGATCTGCTGCAAGGCCAGCGCGGCCAACTGGGGCAGCACCGGTCGCGTGCGCGATTCGGCCAGCACCGCGCAGGCATCACCCGGGCGCACGCCGCAGCGCTGCAGCACCTCGACAAAGGCCGCGAGCCAGGGGCCTTCGATCGGTGCCGGCATCACAGGATTTCCCCCAGCAGGTGGTAGCGCCCGCCGTGGTACAGCAGCGGTGGCACCGATTGCGCGCTGGCGGCCAGCACGTGGCCGACGTAGAGGCGGTGGTCGCCGGCGGCCTGGCTCGCCGCCCGCGTGCATTCGAAGGTGGCGGCGCAGCCGGCCAGCACGGGCACGCCGGCCGCGCCCTCGCCCCACAGACCTTCGTCGAACTTG
>JANMSR010000076.1:0-4065 GCA_031389565.1 Burkholderiales bacterium | reverse complement strand
GAAGTGCTGGTTTGATACGCCCCGAGCCCCTATACCCCATGCGACTTGACCCACTCGCGCATGGCCTCGTTCACCCGGGTCTGCCAGCCCGGCCCGGTAGCACGTAGCGCGGCCAGCACGTCGCGGTCAAACCGGATCGCCACCTGTTCCTTGGTGCCCGATCCTGCCGGCCGCCCGCGCTTCCTGCGTGCGGCTTCGAGCCCGGCTTGCAGTTCCTCTGGCGTGGCCGGGCGGTCGTCTTCGTCCACGCCATCCCATACGAAATACCCGCCCACGGGGGGCGTCTTCATCGCCTCGAGGATCGCCTCGCGCTCAGTCATCTTCTTTGCCGATCCAGTCATAGTAAACCTCCGATTCCTGCTCGCTGGCAGGCCGATAGCTGATGACGCGCTGTGTGCCGGCGCGATCAAGATGCACAACCGTCAGCACTTCCAGTCGGTTCAACACATAGGAAAACGACTGCACCCGGACCTCGCCATTGCGCACCACCGCCACGTCCAGCCGATAGCGCGATTCCAGCACTACGCCAGCATCCGCGAAATCCAGCCCGTGTTTGCGCCGGTTGGCTTGGCGCTTTGCTTCGTCCCAGCTCAGCCGCGTTTCCGTGACAATAATTGTAGATGCGTTAATTCAGGCGTACAAGCACTACTTGCAGCACTACCTGAAGACGCCCGCATCGCAGCGCGGCTGCACGGTGGCGCCCGGCGGGCTGACCGGCGGCCGGCGCTGGCCGCAAAAGGCGGGCGGCCGCAAGCAATTGGAGTGCTCAGCTCCGAAAGACATGGCGCGTTATTCCTTGCTCAACGACCACGTCGACGAGGTTGGCGCTACCCCAGTCTTGGGCCTGCGCCAAATCCATGACAGCCTTCTCACCTGGGCGCACGCGTGGCAAGGATTGGACAAGTGCGAGCACGCCGGCCCGAACAAGTTTGGCCCGGTTGGTTGGGAATACAAGCACCGAAATGCTCAGGCCGGCGAAGTTCTGCTGGTGATGAATGTTCTTGTCCGCCGTGACCAGCACATCGAAAGTCCCATTCGCGGCGCGCAATAGAACGCCGTTCTTCATGGCCGCCCAGCCCGCTTCCTGCACGGTCGTGACGGTCCAGTCGGGTCGGGCGATCAACAGCCACTGCCGGAGTTGCCTCGGCAGGCACTCATCAACGAGAACACGCATCAGGCAGCAGCCTGTTCGCGTTCCAAGGAAGCCTCCGCTTCCTGCAGTGCCGCCAGGGCGGCTTCGCGGCTCAGGGTGGGGTAGGCGTCAAGAATTTCGTCGAGGGTCATTCCATCCGCCAGGTTCTCGAACAGTACCGCGACAGGCACTCGCGTACCCACAAATACTGGCGTGCCGCCCAGCACCTCGGGGTCTGACGAAACGATCTTGGAAGTCATGGCGGCATCAACCTGTTGTTGCGCAGTTAGTGTGCCTTGACGAAGACCGGGTATCAACCAGGCATTGCGATGTCACAAGCCACGTTTCACCGGCCCGCATCGCAACGCGGCTGCACGGTCGCCCCCGGGGGGCTGACGGGCGGCCGCCGCTGGCCGCAGAAGTCGCGTTCGGTCTCGGGCGTCGGCCGGGTTTGGTCCGAAGACTCATGCCAGCGCAGGTCGAGTGCGTTGGGCTCGGTCAGCAGCTTGGTCAGCGGGTTGGCCATCGCGTTGTCGTGTACATCGAGCCGGGCGCCGTCGCGCGCACGCACGCGGCCTTCGAGCAGGTTGCCGACGGCCACGGCTTGCGTGCTCGGCTGTCGAGCATCGATGCCCGCCGTGTTGACCAAGGTGTTGTGCGCCACCAGGGCGTTGCGCGCGCGGTGCAGGTCGATGCCGAAGTCATTGCAGTGAGCGACCACGTTGTTGGCGACCAGGCTGTTCGACAGCTCGACTTCGCAGCGGCCATCGCGGCAAAACTGCTTGCCGGTGGCGCCACAGCCGAGGCTGATGCCGACACGCAGGCCCGCCTGCGAAATGCGTTCGGGCGTGCAGACGACCAGGTTGCGCTCGATGCGTGCTTGCTGCCCGGCGCCCTTCACGCACATCCCGTAGGAGATGCGGTTACCGCCCTCCTTGGCGATGCGTTCGATATGGTTGTCGGCGATCTGCCAGCCGCTTGCGCCGACCAGATCGACCAGGCTGACCGGTAGCGTCGTGCGCCTCGGTGCGCTGTTGGTCAGCGTCGTGTACTGCAGCAATCCGTCATCGGGCCACGCGCCGTCCTGCCCGTTGATCTTGAGGTGGGCGTTGAAGTCGCTGATGCGGTTGTTCAGGACCACGGTGCCGCGGGCGCGCCCGACCACATGCAAGGCATGCTCGCAGTCGTCGTGCTGTGGGCAGGCGCCGCGCCAGTTCAGATTCTCGAACACCCAATAGGGCTGGTCGACCACCACGCCTTGCACGGCCGTGACGACGATCTCGACGCTGCCGGGCTTGGTGGCCCTGACAACGATGGGCTGCGTTGGCCGCCCGGCGTGGCCGGTCGTCAGCGTCTGCTGCAAGGCGTAGGTTCCGGGCGCCAGCTCCACCACCTGCCCGGGCTTGGCAGCGGCCACCGCGGCGGCGAAGTCGTCCACGCCGGTCACGAGCGTGGTCGCCTGACCGACGGCGCCTGCGGCTGGGGCGCCAGACACCGCTCGGGGGCGCCCGGCCGTGTCATGCCCGGCCGCGGCCAAGGCGTGCGGCCGCTGGCCCTTGCCCAGGGTCGGCAGGTTGGCCGGGGGTTCGCGCTCCTGGCTGCGCCGCACAGCGTCGAGCGCCGGCCCGAACACACGCTGCAGATTGGGGTGCCCCTCGAGGCGGCGCTCCGAGTAGCGCACCAGTTCCATCGGCGTTCGCTCGGCCACGCTGCTCCAGCGCTCGCCCCGGACCAGATAGGCGGCTATGGCCAGGGCCATCACCGAGGCCAGCATGACGCCGCCGACCCACAACATGGCGCGTCGGCGAGGGTTCGTGGTGGGTTGGTTGTTGCGCATGGCTGCAACTTTCTCACGCACGCACGTCGCAACGCAAAGGGGAATACGCCCTCGGTTGGCCGGTTGCCTGCGAACGCGCGGCCAGATTGTCATGACATTGTCTGGCACTTGCTGCTACATTCGCTCGGAGACAAGGAGGCACGCCATGCCGACACCATCAACCCGTTCCGAAAAGCTCGATTTGCGGCTCACCCCGGCTGCCAAGCAGGCCCTGACGGCGGCGGCGGCGGCCGACCGTCGCTCGGTCAGCGAGTTCGTGCTCGACAGCGCGCTGGCCCGCGCTGAAGAAACTCTCGCGCAGCGGCGCCACTTCGGCCTCACCGCAAAAAGGTGGCAGGCCTTCATGGCTGCACTCGATGGCGAACCCCGGGTTTTGCCCCGTGTCGATGCGCTGTTCAACCGCCCCAGCGTGTTTGAAAGCAGCCCGACCAAGTGACAGCCCTGCGGATCGAGAAGCTGTCGCGGCTGCATGCCGTTGACGCGTTCGATTGCGGGCAACCGGTGCTCAATCGCTTCCTCAGCCGATTTGCCTGGGCCAGCCAGCAGGCCCATGCCGCCCAAACCTATGTGGGCCTGGCCGATGAAGCCGTCGCGGGCTTCTACACTCTGGTGGTTGGTGAGGTGCGTTGCGAAGAGGCCCCTAAGCGCTTGACCAAAGGGCTGGCCCGCCATCCCGTTCCACTGATGCTGCTGGCCCGCCTCGGGGTTGGGTTGGCGTGGCAGGGCCGTGGCATCGGCGCCGGTCTGCTCAAGGACGCCATGCGGCGCACGGTGGCGGCCGCCGACATCGCCGGCATCAGGGCCATGGCGGTACACGCCAAGGACGAACAGGCTCGTGCTTTCTACCAACACTTTGATTTCATCGACGCACCGACCGACCCGTTGCACCTGTTTGTCTTGGTGAAAGACCTGCGCCGCTACATCGCGCAAACCTGACGCGCAAACTCACCTGCAATCGCTGGTCACCACCGAGATCAATGCTGGACCACGCTCGCCCATCGGCTGTCGAACAGATTTCATGGGCTGCCGCAGCGGTGGCGGCGCTGGGCGCTGCAGGGTTTCTCGCTGCGCACCACCCGCTGTGGCCGGTGGCGGC
>JANMSR010000029.1:0-1625 GCA_031389565.1 Burkholderiales bacterium | reverse complement strand
CTGATCGCCGACAATCGCGCCCCATGGTCACCAAGAAACCCAAGGGCCTGGGCATGGGCCTCGAAGCATTGCTCGGCCCCAAGGTCAGCGACACGGCGTCCGCGCCGCGCGACGACGGCACGCCCAGCAGCCTCAAGCTCACCCAACTGCAGCCCGGCAAGTACCAGCCGCGCACGCGCATGGACGAGGGCTCGCTGTACGAGCTGGCCGAAAGCATCAAGAGCCAGGGTGTGATGCAGCCGATCCTTGTGAGACCCCTGGTCTCACAAGGCTGGCAAGCCGCCGATGACAAGTCGCAGGGGCCCTTGCCTGCGACGGGCGCTGCGAGCGCCTCTTCGGATGCGCGCTTTGAGATCATCGCCGGCGAACGCCGCGTGCGTGCCGCCAAGCTGGCCGGCCTGACCGAAGTGCCGGTGCTGGTGCGCGTGGTGGCCGACGAGGCTGCCGCGGTGATGGGGCTGATCGAGAACATCCAGCGCGAAGACCTGAACCCGCTGGAGGAAGCGCAGGGCCTGAAGCGCCTGGTCGACGAGTTCAATCTGACCCACGAACAGGCGGCGCAGGCGGTAGGCCGCTCGCGCAGCGCCGCCAGCAACCTGCTGCGGCTGTTGAACCTGACTGCGCCCGTGCAGCAGATGCTGATCGCCGGCGACATCGAAATGGGCCACGCCCGCGCGCTGCTGGCGCTCGACGCCGCCGAACAAGTGTTGGCCGCCAACCAGGTGGCGGCGAAAAAGCTGTCGGTGCGCGAGACCGAAAAGCTGGTCACCCGCCAGGCCAGCGGCAATGCCGGCCGCCAATCGCCGCTGATGCGAATCAAGCAGGACAAATCGCGCGACATCGTGCGCCTGGAAGAAGCCCTGGCCGACCGCCTCACCGCATCCGTCGAGATCCGCGTACTGCGCAAAACCAAGCGCGGCGAACAGGGCGAAATCGCGATTGCGTTCGCCTCGCTCGACGAATTGAACGGCTTGCTCGACAAGCTGGGCGTGACCGAGCGCTGACGCGCCCGGCTGCTGTGTGAACAGGCCGGTGACCATTCGCGTCGGGGTCGGTGGCTGGACCTTCGAGCCCTGGCGCAACAACTTCTACCCGGCGGGGTGGCCGCAAAGCCGGGAGCTCGAATATGCGAGCAAGCAGCTCAGCGCGATCGAGGTGAATGGCACTTACTACGGTTTGCAGAAGCCCGCCACGTTTGCGAAGTGGCGCGACGAGACGCCGAGCGACTTCGTTTTCTCTCTGAAGGCTTTGCGCTTCGCCACCCACCGGCGTGTCCTGGCCGAGGCGGGCGAGTCGATACTGCGGTTCGTGAACAGCGGCATCACCGAATTGGCGCACAAGCTCGGGCCCATCGTCTGGCAGTTCGCGCCGACCCAACGCTTCGAGCCCGCCGACTTCGAGGCCTTCCTGAAGCTGCTGCCGGGGGAGTCGGGCGGGCTGCCTCTGCGCCACGCGCTCGATGTACGGCATCCGAGTTTCAAGAATGCCGAGTACCTGGCGCTGGCACGCCGCTACCGGGCGGCCACCGTGTTCGCCGACTCCGACGACTACCCGTCGTTCGGCGACGTCACCGGCGACTTCATCTACACCCGCATGATGCGCACCGATGCCGAGCTGCCCGAAGG
>JANMSR010000557.1:0-5154 GCA_031389565.1 Burkholderiales bacterium | reverse complement strand
ATCAGCAGCTCCTGCAGGTTGACGCCGAGCTTTTGCGCGTACTGGATGTCCAGTGCGTGCTCGGCATCGATGAAGGCGCAGGTGCCGGCCACTTTCTGCATCTCGGCGATGACCTGCAGCGTCAGCGTGGTCTTGCCGCTCGACTCGGGGCCGTAGATCTCGATCACCCGGCCGCGCGGCAGGCCGCCGACGCCCAGCGCGATGTCCAGCCCGAGCGAGCCGGTGGAGACGACCTGGATGTCCTCGATCACCTCGCCCTCGCCCAGGCGCATGATCGAACCCTTGCCGAACTGCTTTTCGATCTGCTGAAGCGCCGCCTGCAAGGCCTTGGCTTTTTCGGTGTTGAGGGCTTTGACGGGGGCGTCCATGGGGGTCTCCGGTGTGAGGGGTGCGAGGGTGGGTGCGAGGTTGGGTAGGTTCGGGCGACATTGTGCGGGACAACTGGATATTCGTACAGTTGTCGTGGCACGTCAAGCGGGGCCTGCCCGGCCTCCCTAGAATCGACCGACAAGACGCCGCAAAGGCGCACTGATGGAGACGACCGCCATGCGCGTGCTGATCGCTGAAGACGACCAGGTCCTGGCCGATGGGTTGCTGCGCTCGCTGCGTGCCGCGGGCTTTGCCGCCGACCATGTGGCCAGCGGCAACGAGGCCGACGCGGCGCTGTCATCGCACGAGTTCGACGTCGTCATCCTCGACCTGGGCCTGCCCAAGCTGCATGGCCTAGAGGTGCTGCGCAAGCTGCGCGCTCGCGGCTCGGCGGTGCCGGTGCTGATCCTGACCGCGGCCGACAGCGTCGAGCAGCGCGTCAAGGGGCTGGACCTCGGTGCCGACGACTACATGGCCAAGCCGTTTTCTTTGCAGGAACTCGAAGCGCGCGTGCGTGCGTTGACGCGACGCGGGCTGGGCACCGCCAGCACGATCCTCAAGCACGGCCCGCTCAGCTTCGACGCCACCGGCCGCGTCTGCTACATCAACGAACAGATGATCGAGCTGTCGGCACGCGAGCTGTCGCTGCTCGAGGTGTTGCTGCAGCGCACCGGGCGCCTGGTCAGCAAGGACCAGCTTGTCGAGCGCCTGTGCGTGTGGGGCGAAGAGGTCAGCAACAACGCCATCGAGGTCTACGTCCACCGCCTGCGCAAGAAGATCGAGCAGGGCCCGATCCGCATCGCCACGGTGCGCGGGCTGGGTTATTGCCTGGAGAAGATCCCTGGCTGAGAGGCGACCCACAGTACTGGACGCCGAGCCGCGCAGCCAGCGCTCGCTGTTCGGCGACATTCTCGACTGGATGCTGGTGCCGCTGCTGCTGCTGTGGCCGCTGTCGGTGCTGGTCATCTGGGTGGTGGCGCAGGGCATCGCGAACCGGCCATTCGACCGCGAGCTCGGCGAGCTGGCGCGCACCTTGTCGCGTCGCGTGGCCGTGGTGGCGGCGCCAACGTCGCGCCCCGGCACCGAAGTGCGGGTCAGTCTCAACGAGGCTTCAGCCGCCATTCTGCGCAGCGACCCGTCCGATGCGGTGTTCTTCCAGGTGCTCGGCGGGCGCGGCGAATGGGTCGCTGGTGACCGCGATCTGCCGGTGCCCGACGAGCCGTACGCGCCCGTCGGCGAGCTGCGTTTTCGCGACGACGAGGTGCAGGGCCAGTCCGTGCGCGTGGCCTACCTGTGGCTGCCCGTGGCGGCCACCGCCAGCACGCCGGCCAACGCCGCGCCCCCGCTGGTGCAGGTGGCCGAGACGCTGGACAAGCGCGCGCAACTGACCACCGAAATCGCCCGCGGCGTGATGCTGAGCCAGTTCGCGATCCTGCCGCTGGCGGTGCTGCTGGTCTGGTTTGCACTGCTGCGCGGCTTTCAGCCCTTGAACGAACTACAGCGCCGCATCCGCCAGCGCGCCAGCGACGACCTCTCGCCCATCGACGAGCGCCTGGCCCCCGAAGAAGTCAGCCCGCTGGTGGGCGCGATCAATGACCTGCTGGCGCGCCTGGACCGCTCGATCGCTGCCCAGAAGCACTTCCTCGCCGACGCCGCGCACCAGTTGAAGACACCGTTGGCCGGGCTGCGCACCCAGGCCGAGTTGGCGCAGCGGGAAGTCGATGCCGGCGGCGACGCCAAGGCGGCCAAACGCTCGCTGCAGCAAATCGCGCGCGCGTCGCAACGCGCCGCGCACATGGTCAACCAACTGCTGTCGATGGCACGCGCCGAAGACAGCGAGCAGGCGCGCCGCGTGCAGTCGTTCAACTTCGTTGGGCTGGCCACCGAAACCGTGCGCGACTTCGTGCCGCGGGCGATGGACGCGGGCATCGACCTCGGCTACGAAGGCCCCGAACCGGGCGACGCCAACGCGGTGCGCCTGTCCGGCCAGCCGGTCCTGGTGCGCGAGGCGATCCGCAACCTGGTCGACAACGCGCTGCAGTACACGCCGCGCGGGGGCACCGTCACCGTGCGCCTGCTGGCCGACCCGTTCGGCCAGGTCGCGGTGCTGCAGGTCGAAGACAACGGACCCGGCATTCCCGAGGCCGAACGCGAACTGGTGTTCCAGCCCTTCTACCGCGGGCTCGGCACCGAGGTCGACGGCTCGGGCCTGGGCCTGGCCATCGTGCGCGAGATCGCCGAGCGCCACGGCGGCAGCGTGGCCATCGAAGCGACGCACCCGCGCGGCAACCCGCCCGGCACGCTGGTCACGCTGCGCTTGCCGATCCAGGGTCCGCCCGGCCGCCCGAAGGATCCTGGCCCCAAGGGCCACGAAGGGGACCCTACCGGCCCCACGGGGTCGCGAACGCAGTGAGTTCGGGGGTCAACATTCGCACGGGCGTGCCGCGCAGCCAGCCGTAGAGGGTGGCGTCGTCGGCGCCGGCCAGGCCGCTGAGATCGCCCAGCCCATGTTGCCGATGCCGATGACCGCCACGCGCTGGCTCATGAGCCTTGGGCCGCGCAGGGCCCGCTCCCAAGCGGCCCGAGCTCCCCTCGGGGACGCGAGCGCAGCGAGCTGGGGGTCGTCATGACTGCATCAAGCGCCGGCTCTTGGCGATCGACATCAGGATGCCGAGCGCCACGCCGAGCGTGACCATTGCGGTGCCGCCGTAGCTCACGAACGGCAGCGGGATGCCGACGACAGGCAGGATGCCGCTGACCATGCCCATGTTGACGAAGGCATAGGTGAAGAAGGAGAGCGTGATGGCGCCGGCCAGCAGGCGCGAGAACATGGTCGGCGCCTCGGCGGCGATCATCAAACCGCGAAAGATCAGGATGGTGAAGGCCAGCAGCAGGCCGAGCGTGCCGGCCAGGCCGAACTCTTCGGCGAAGGCGGCGAAGATGAAGTCGGTGGTCCGCTCGGGGATGAATTCCAGGTGCGTCTGGGTGCCCTGCATGAAGCCCTTGCCGGTGAGGCCGCCCGAGCCGATGGCGATCATGCCCTGGATGATGTGAAAGCCCTTGCCCAGCGGATCCTTGCCGGGGTCGAGCAGGGTGCACACGCGGTGCTGCTGGTAGTCCTTGAACAGCGGCCACTTCACGCCGGCCTGGCAGATCGTCGGCTCCGAGACGATCACCGCCAGCACGCCGATGGCCGCCAGCACGAGCACGGGCACGACCAGCTTCCAGGACAGGCCGGCGAAGAAGATCACGTAGATGCCGGCCGAGAGGATCAGGATCGCGGTGCCGAGATCGGGCTGCTTGACCACCAGGCCCACCGGCAACAGCAGCAGCAATGCGGCAACGACCCAGGCGGCCAGCGACAGGCGGCCCTCGCATTTCTGGAACCACCAGGCGAGCATCAGCGGCATTGCCAGCTTCATCAGTTCGCTGGGCTGGATCACGATGCCGACGTCGAGCCAGCGTGTCGCGCCCTTCTTGCTGATGCCGAACAGGGCCGTGGCCACCAGCAGCGCCACCCCCACCAGGTACAGCGGCACGGCCAGCGTCATCAGCCGGTGCGGTGGCATCTGGGCAACGACGAACAGCAGCACCAGCGCGATCAGCATGTTGCGGCCGTGATCGACGAAGCGCGTGCCGTGGTCGAAGCCGGCCGAGTACATCGTCAGCAGGCCGAACGCCGCGAGCACGCCAATCAGCAGCGCCAGTGGCCCGTCGAAACCGAACAGCACCGGGCGCGCACGCTGCCAGAGCGTGGATTGCTCGAAGACGGCACTCATCGCGTCACCGCCGCCAGCGCCTGGCTGGCCGGCAGCGCGGCAGCGGCCGCAGCCGCTGCCGGCGCACTGGCCGCCAGGCCCGGCAGTGACACGGCGGCCGCGCGCCGCGGCGTGCCGATCGGCGCGCCCGACTTGCCCAACTGCGTCGCGGCCATGTCTTCCTCGCTCGGCCACAGCCCCGACAGCCAGTAGTCGAATACGCGGCGCGTGATCGGGGCGGCGGCCTCCGAGCCGAAGCCGGCGTTCTCGACCACGATCGCCAGCGCAATCGTCGGTGACTCGACGGGTGCGAAGGCGATGTACAGCGAATGGTCGCGCTGGTACTCGTCGATCTTGGCGGCGTTGTACTTCTCATTGGCCTTGATGCCCACGGCCTGCGCGGTGCCGGTCTTGCCCCCGGTCTTGTAGGGCGCACCGACGAACGAGCGCACCGAGGTGCCCTCCTGCGTCACGCCGTACAGCGCGCGGTTGATCAGGGCCACATGCTCGGGGTTCAAGGGCAGCGGCGGCAGGGCCTGGCCGGCAACGAGGGTCTTCTCGCGCGTGACCACGTTCTCGATTTCGCGCGCCAGCCGCGGCGCGAAACGCAGGCCACCCGAGACCAGGGTGGCCGTGGCGCTGGCCATTTGCAGCATCGTGAAGTTGTTGTAGCCCTGGCCGATGCCCAGCGAAATCGTCTCGCCGGCGTACCACTTCTGCTGCTCGGGCTTCTTGTAGTAGCGCCGCTTCCACTCGGTCGACGGCAGCAGGCCCGTGACTTCGCCCTCGACATCGATGCCGGTCTTGCTGCCGAGCAGGAACGGCGAGAGCTGCTCGTGCATCAGGTCCACGCCCATCTCGTTGGCCAGCGAGTAGTAGTAGACATTGCTCGACTTGACGATCGACTTGACCATGTCCACCGGCCCGAGGCCCTTGTCGCCGTGGCTGCGGAAGGTGTGGTTACCGAACTGGAAGCTGCCGCCGTCGTTGACGATGGTCGTCGGCGAGCGCTTGCCGCTGGTCAATG
>JANMSR010000556.1:0-5055 GCA_031389565.1 Burkholderiales bacterium | reverse complement strand
GGTGGTGTTTTCCTTGCCCACTTCGACGCGCTTGGCCTGGCCCAGGTCGGCCAGCGTGACCTTCTCCAGCGTCAGGCCGACTTCTTCGGCGATGACCTTGCCGCCGGTCAGGATGGCGATGTCTTCGAGCATGGCCTTGCGACGGTCACCGAATCCCGGTGCCTTGACGGCCACGACCTTCAGGATGCCGCGCAGGGTGTTGACCACCAGCGTGGCCAGGGCTTCGCCTTCGACTTCCTCGGCCACGATCAGCAGCGGACGGCCGGCCTTGGCCACCGCTTCCAGCGTCGGCAGCAGGTCGCGGATGTTGCTGATCTTCTTGTCGAACAGCAGCACGTACGGGTTGTCGAGCAGCGCGCTCTGCTTCTCGGGGTTGTTGATGAAGTAGGGCGACAGGTAACCGCGGTCGAACTGCATGCCTTCGACGACTTCGAGTTCGTTGTCGAGCGACTTGCCGTCTTCGACCGTGATCACCCCTTCCTTGCCGACCTTGTCCATCGCGTCGGCGATGATCTTGCCGATCGATTCGTCGGCGTTGGCCGAAATCGAGCCGACCTGGGCGATCTCCTTGCTCGTCGTGGTGGCCTTGCTGGCCTTCTTCAGCTCGGCAACCAGGGCCAGAACGGCCTTGTCGATACCGCGCTTCAAGTCCATCGGGTTCATGCCGGCGGCCACGTACTTCATGCCTTCGCGCACAATGGCCTGGGCCAGCACGGTGGCGGTGGTGGTGCCGTCACCGGCGTTGTCGCTGGTCTTGGAAGCGACTTCCTTGACCATCTGCGCGCCCATGTTCTGGAGCCGGTCCTTGAGCTCGATTTCCTTGGCCACGGACACGCCGTCCTTGGTCACGGTGGGCGCGCCGAAGCTGCGCTCGAGCACCACATTGCGACCCTTGGGGCCCAGCGTCACCTTGACCGCGTTGGCCAGGATATTCACGCCTTCGACCATGCGGGCACGAGCCTCGCCGCCGAAGACCACGTCTTTTGCTGCCATGTTCTGTTCTCCGAAATGAGACTGTGATTACTTCTTCTCGACGACGGCGAAGAGATCCTCTTCGCGCATCACCAGCAATTCGTCGCCATCGACCTTGACGGTCTGGCCGCTGTACTTGCCGAATAGCACGCGGTCACCGACCTTGATGTTCAAGGCGATGAAGTCGCCGGTCTTTTCGCTGCGCTTGCCCGGGCCGACGGCCAGCACTTCGCCCTGATCGGGCTTTTCGGCGGCGTTGTCGGGAATCACGATGCCCGAGGCGGTCTTGGTTTCTTGCTCGAGGCGCTTGACGATCACGCGATCGTGCAACGGACGAAGTTTCATGTTTTCATCTCCAGTGGTCTCACAATGAGCTTATGGAACGTACACAGACAAAGTGTGCGCACATTCACATCGAGTGGCGCGGGTTGATCGACGCCGTTAGCACTCACCGATGGCGAGTGCTAGCAACAACATTATAGGGGCGCGGCGGCCCGTTTCAAGGGCCGCCAATGGGTCAGTGGCGCGGCTCGGAGGTGTCGCCGTCGGCCAGGTCGCCAGACGGCGGTGGCGCCGCGACGCGGTAGCCCTCGCTGGCCCAGGCACCCAGGTCGACGCCCGCGCAGCGCGCGCTGCAAAACGGCCGCCAACGGTTGGCCGGCACAAACGGGCTGGGCTCGCCGCATGACGGGCAAGGCACGAGGCGCGCAGTGGGAGCGGTGGCGCTCACGAACACAAGGTCAGTTCGAACGCCTGGTCCTCGGTGACCGGGCGCAGGCGGCCTTCGGCGTCGGCACGCATCAGTCGGATCGACACCATCAGGCGGTGGCCCGACATTTCAGGCACCAGGCCGAGCGCGCTATCGATGCGCAGGCGCAGCAGGTGGTATGACTTGCCTTGCGGCAGGCTCTGCTGAAACTGGCCGCCCTGGGCCACGACACGCTGCGGCGCGCCGGCGTCGCGCAGCAGACCGAGCAGCACGTTCAGCGCCTCGGCCAGGGGTGTCAAGGTGGCGATCCACTGCATCAGGTCGGCGCGGCGATGTGCCGCATCGTGCTGTTGCCACGCGTAGTAGGCCGGCAGATCGAATTCGCAGGTGCCGCCAGGAATGTTGATGCGGCTGCGGATGCCCATCAGGAACTCGTTGCTGCTCAAGACACTGCCGGCCTTGCCAGGCAAGGCATTGAGGCCGTTGAACGCATGGTCGATCCTGGCCAGCACCGCGTCGAGCGCGACCTCCGATATGGATGGATTGCCGCGGTAGGCCTGGAACTGGGCCTTGTGGCGCTCGAGGTCCTTGAGCAGGTCGCTCTTGAGGTCGGCGCGTGATGCGACGTCGACGATTTCGAAGATGGTGGTCAGCGCGAAGTGGTGGTCGAGCGGCGCGTCGCGTGGCATCAACTGGCCCAGGCGATCGAACAGTAGTTCGAGCCGCAGCATGGTACGGATGCTTTCGTTGAACGGGTACTCGTAGCGGACCAAGGCGGGCTTTCACGGCGCAGCAGCGGGCGCCGCGATGGTCATTGTTTCACAGGGCTTTGCTCCGCCAGTTGCCAGACGTTCCACAGTGCAGCGACCGCGGCGTCGAGTGCGGCGAGGTCAATGCCGTGATTGAAGATCACTGCGTCGGCAATCGCCCGCCGCGCGGCGCGGCTGGCCTGGCTGGCCATCACGCGCTCGGCCGCGTCGCCTGTCCAACCGGGTCGTTGTACGACGCGTTCGATCTGTAGGGCTGCGCCGCAATCGATCACCACCACACGGTCGACACGCTCGCGCCAATGACTCGATTCAGCGAGCAGTGGCACATCGAAGACGACGACGCGGCTTGGTGCAGCGCAAGCTTTGCGCAGGGCTTCGGCGCCGATGAGCGGGTGCAGCAGCGCTTCGAGGTGTTGCCTCACCGACGGATCGGAGAACGCGCGAACACGCATCGCATCGCGGTCGAGACCACCATCGGCGCGCACGACAGCATCGCCGAAAGCCCGCTGCAGGGTGGGTATCGCAGCGCCGCCGGCCGCGGTCAGGCGGCGCGCGATGGCGTCGGTGTCGATCACGCTGGCCCCTCGCTGCGCGAGCATGGCGGCCACGGTGCTCTTGCCGCTGCCGATGCCGCCAGTCAGGCCGATGCGCATCGGCAGGTCTCGCTCAAGCCCAGCCGATCCAGTCGAGGACCGCGGGCGCACCGGCGAACATGACGACCAGCCCGGCACCGGCCAGGAATGGCCCGAACGGCACGTAGCGACCCTCGCGCAGAGTGGCGGCGAACTTCATCGCGATGCCGGCCACCGCGCCGATCACCGAGGCCAGCAATAACATCGGCACGATCATCTGCCATCCCAGCCAGGCGCCGAGCGCCGCGAGCAGCTTGAAGTCGCCGTAGCCCATCCCTTCCTTGCCGGTGGCGAGTTTGAACAACCAGTAGACCGACCACAGCGAAAGGTAGCCGGCTACAGCGCCCCACAGTGCCTCTGGCAGCGCAAGGGTCCAGCCGAGGGCCGCGGCGACCAGGCCGGCCCACAACAGCGGCAGGGTCAGCGAATCAGGCAGCACGGTGGTGTCCCAGTCGATCAACGCCAGCACCAGCAGCACGGCCGCGAACGCACACCACAGCAGCGTCACCGGCTGGGCGTTGAAGCGCCAGGCAATGGCCGCGAACAAGACTGATGTCGTCAGCTCGATCACCGGGTAGCGCGCCGAGATGTGTATGCCGCAGGCCGAGCAGCGGCCCTTGAGCCGCAGCCAGCCGAGGAGCGGCAGGTTCTCGTGCCAGGCGAGCTGGTGACCGCAGGCCGGGCAATGCGAGCGTGGGCGCGCTATGGTCAGCGGCGAGAGCGCCGTCACGGCCTGGCCCAGCGCAGTGGCGGTTCGCTGGTGGTCAACACTCAGTGCAGCCTCGACGCGCTGGCGCGCGAACACGCGGCGCCATGAGTCGGCGTCGGCCAACTGCTGTGCCACGTCGCTCCACCACTGCCGCTCGAGTAGCAGCGGCAGCCGGTGGATGACAACATTGAGAAAGCTGCCGATGCACAGGCCCAGGACAGCCAGGGCGAAGGGTGAGAGCAGCAGGTCCAGCGACGGCAACAGGTCGGTCATCGGCGCGGCGTCAGACCACCGCACCGAGCTTGAAGATCGGCAGGTACATCGAGACCACGATGCCGCCGATCAGCACGCCCAGGATCACGATGATGAACGGCTCCATCAGGCTCGACAGGCCCTTGACCATCTCGTCGACCTCGTCCTCATAGAACTCGGCGGCCTTGCCCAGCATGTGGTCGAGCGAGCCCGACTCTTCGCCGATCGAAGCCATCTGCAGCACCATGGTCGGGAACACGCCTGTGTTCTGCATCGCCATCGTCAGCGAGGTGCCGGTCGACACTTCCTTTTGGATCTGCTCGGTGGCCTGGGCATAGACGGCATTGCCCGAGGCGCCGCCCACCGAGTCGAGGGCCTCGACCAAGGGCACACCGGCGCCGAACATCGTTGACAGCGTGCGCGTCCAGCGCGCCAGAACGGCCTTGCGAATCAGCTCACCGAACACCGGCGCACGCAGCAGCAGCCGGTCCATCGCCATCTGCATCCTCACGGACCGCCGCCACGATTGAATGAAGAAATAGCCACCGCCGATCATCACGCCAAACAAGAGCCACCAGTAGCGAACGAACTGGTCCGACAACCACATCACCGCCAACGTGGGCGCAGGCAGGTCGGCGCCAAACGAGGTGAAGACTTCCTTGAAGGCCGGGATCACGAAGATCATGATCACCGCCAACACGACGAAGGCCACCACCATCACCGCGGTCGGGTACATCAGCGCCGACTTGATCTTGCTCTTCAGTGCCAGCGTCTTCTCTTCATAGACCGCCAGCCGATCGAGGATCTGTTCCAGGATACCGGCAGCCTCGCCGGCCTCGACCATGTTGCAGTACAGGGCATTGAACTGCATCGGGTGTTTGCGGAACGCCACCGACAGGCTGGTGCCGGTTTCGACGTCGGTGCGGATGTCGGTCAGCAGCTTGGTCATGCGCGGGTTCGTGCTGCCGCGGGCCACGATGTCGAAGGACTGCAGCAGCGGCACGCCGGCTT
>JANMSR010000541.1:0-7486 GCA_031389565.1 Burkholderiales bacterium | reverse complement strand
TCCGACATCCACATCACCGCCAGGGTCGGTGCCGGCAGGTCAGCGCCGAATGACTTGAACACTTCCGCGAAGACCGGTATCACGAAGATCATGATCACGGTCAGCACGATGAACGCCACGACCAGCACGGCCACCGGGTACATCAGCGCCGACTTGATCTTGCTCTTCAGCGCCAGCGTCTTCTCTTCGTAGACCGCCAGGCGATCGAGGATCTGCTCCAGGATACCGGCGGCTTCACCGGCCTCGACCAGGTTGCAGTACAGCGCGTTGAACTGCATCGGGTGCTTGCGAAACGCCACCGACAGGCTGGTGCCGGTTTCGACATCGGTGCGGATGTCGGTCAGCAGCTTGGTCATGCGCGGGTTGGTGCTGCCGCGGGCCACGATGTCGAAGGCCTGCAGCAGCGGCACGCCGGCCTTCATCATCGTCGCCAGCTGGCGCGTGAAGATGGCCACGTCCTTTTGCTTGATCGACGAGCCGCCGCGCATGCGGCGCTTCTTGACCTTGGTGACCAGGATGCCCTGGCGACGAAGGCTCGCGCTGACTGCGGCCTGGCCACCCGAACGTACCTCACCACGAACGACCTTGCCGTTCTTGTCCTTGCCTTCCCATTCGAAGACGAAATCCTTGATGTCTCTTGCGGCTACCGCGGTCGCCATAAAGCCTCCAAGGGCTGGTTAGCTGGTGATTGGTGAAGGGATGAGGACGCCGTCACTCATTGGTCACAGTAATGACTTCCTCGAGCGTTGTCACGCCGGCACGCACTTTGGCCAAGCCCGCCTGGCGCAGATCGCGCACGCCATTCTTCAGAGCTTCGTGCTGAATGTCGAGCGCCGAACCCTCGGCCAGGATGATGCGTTGCATTTCTTCGGTAATCGGCATCACCTGATAGATGCCGACGCGGCCTTTGTAGCCATTGCTGCAAGCTGAGCAGCCCACAGCGCGGTACGGTTTCCACGAGCCATCGAGGTCGGTGTCGGGAAAACCGGCTCGCTTGAGGGCGTCGCGCGGGTACTCCGCGGTGGTCTTGCAAACTTCACAAATTCGGCGTGCGAGGCGCTGCGCGGTGACCAGCAGCACGCTCGAGGCAATGTTGAACGGCGCCACCCCCATGTTCAATAGGCGCGTCAGTGTGCCTGGGGCATCGTTGGTGTGCAGTGTGGACAGCACCAAGTGGCCGGTTTGCGCCGCCTTGATCGCGATGTCTGCCGTTTCCAGGTCGCGGATTTCGCCGACCATGATGATGTCCGGGTCCTGACGCAGGAACGCCTTCAGGGCCACCGCGAACGTGGTTCCGGCCTTGTCGTTGACGTTGACCTGATTGACCCCCGGCAGGTTGATTTCTGCCGGGTCTTCGACCGTGGAAATGTTCACGCCAGGCTGATTCAGGATGTTCAGGCAGGTGTAGAGCGACACCGTCTTGCCAGAGCCCGTGGGACCGGTGACAAGGACCATGCCGTAAGGCCGCTGGATCGCCTGCATCAGGCGGTCCTTCTCGATCTTCTCGTAGCCCAGCGCGTCGATGCCCAGCTTGGCCGACGACGGATCGAGGATACGGATGACAATCTTTTCGCCGAACAGCGTGGGCAGCGTGCTAACCCGGAAGTCGATCGCGCGGTTGCCGAACTTGAGCTTCATACGGCCGTCTTGCGGTACACGCTTTTCGGCAATGTCCATGCGGCTGATGACCTTGATCCGCGAGGCCAGCTTGTCCTTGATCGCGATCGGCGGCTGCGTGATCTCACGCAACTCGCCATCGACGCGGAAACGCACGCGATAGTGGTACTCGTAGGGCTCGAAGTGCAGATCCGAGGCGCGCGCGTTGATCGCGTCGATCAGCATCTTCTGAAGAAAGCGCACGACCGGCGCGTCTTCGACTTCCTGCGAGACGTCGTTGGATTCCTGCTCAGCGGCGCTATCGTCAGTGACATCGAATTCGAAGTCGCCGACGGCCAGCGACTCGATCACGTCGCTCGCGCTTGCGCCGCTGTTGGCCAAGAGTTTGGCCAGCTTGTCGTACTCGACCACCACCCACTCGGGCGACAGTTGCGTGGCGAACTTGATGCGTTCGACGGCTTCCTGGTCGGTCGGGTCCGCGCCGCCGATGAACAATCGGTTGCCGCGCTTGCCAAGCACTACGACCTGATACTGGCTGACCAGCTTATTGTCGATCACGTTGCGCGGCAAGCGTTCGGCGTCGACTGCGGTCAGGTCGAGCACCGGCAGCGCCAGTGCGCCGGCCAAAGTGTTCGCCAAGTCGGCGGCAGACACCGAACCGGCCGCGATCAGCGCAGACACAAAACTCGTCTTGCGATCGGCGGCCGACTTGACCAGTGCTTCGGCCGCCTTCGCACCGAGCTTGCCGGCATGCACCAGCACCCGGGCGACGCCGGACAGCGAGGAATGAGGGGCTTCGGCCAGCGTATCCACGTGGGAGGGCGTCAACTCACGATGCAAAAAAGGGCGTGGGCATCATCGCTGATACCCCTGGCACTGTAAATCGGCGCGCAACCCCATGTCGGCAACAGTTCACGCCCGTCGCGCCTCATGCGCCGCTGACCTGCCGACGACGGAAGTGCACAAAAACTGGTCGGGGTGAGAGGATTCGAACCTCCGGCCTCTACGTCCCGAACGTAGCGCTCTACCAGGCTAAGCTACACCCCGATTGGCAGCGTGACAGGTGCGCCGCGCCGCGTCACTCCCGGTTACCGGCGCTCATGATGAGCGATCGACCGATCGAGCACACAATTCTAGCAGAGCGTCGCGCTGAGGCGACGGTGGCAAATGGCGCAGGCAATCGCGTGCCTTGGCCGCCTCGTCGCGGGCCACCTGGCGGCTGGCATCGAGCGCCCCGGTCCGGCGCACCACTGTCACGATGTCGCCGAGACGCGCAACCTCACCGTGCTCGATAGCATGGCGAATAAGGTCGCGCTCGGCCGGTTCACAGCGGGCCATGGCGATCAGCAGCGGCAACGTCGGTTTGCCCTCACGCAAATCGTCGCCGACATTCTTGCCCAGCTCATGGGTCTCGCCGTCGTAGTCGAGCAAGTCATCGACGAGCTGAAAGGCCGTGCCCAGCGATCGGCCGTAGTCGGCGCAGGCCTCCTCGATGACCTTGTCGGCCCCTGCCAGCAACGCTCCCAGGCGAGCACTGGCCTCGAACAGCTTGGCGGTCTTGAAGCGAATTACACGCAAGTACTCGTCGACAGCGAGGTCGGCGTCGTGCATGTTCATCAACTGCAGCACCTCGCCTTCGGCGATCACATTGGTAGCATCGGCCAGCACGTCGAGCACGCGCAGATTGTTCAGTCCCACCATCATCTGGAAGGCACGCGAGTAAAGGAAGTCGCCGACCAGGACGCTGGCGGCATTGCCGAACACCGCATTGGCGGTATCGCGTCCGCGGCGCAACGATGACTCGTCGACAACGTCGTCATGCAACAGCGTCGCGGTGTGGATGAACTCTACCGTGGCCGCGAGCGTGAAGCACTCGCGCCCGGCAAAGCCCAGCGCACCAGCGAACAGCAGCACCAGCCGCGGGCGAATGCGCTTGCCGCCGGCGCTAACGATGTACTGCGCAATCTGGTTGATCAGGGCCACGTCCGAGCGCAAGCGCTCGGCGATCACCGCATCGACCTGCGCCAGCTCGGCCGCCATCGGGTCGGGCGCGCGGTCGGTGCTGTGCCGGCTGGCGGTGGCAGCGGTGGGCATGAGCGGATGGGGGGGCGGGCACGTTGGGAGCACATGATTATAAGAACGGGTCGGCCTGCCGCGGCCGGCTATCACTCGGAGCGGCACCATGGCAAGCCCTTGTGCTAAACTCTTAGGTTCCGTTTTGGGGCCATCCGGCGGCCGGAACGTGGCGGCGTGGCGTGCGATGCATGAAACACTTGCGTCAGCAACCGGCCGCCGATGGTCGCCCCCGCCAGAGCGGGGAGTTTCTCGAAAGGGCACACATGTACGCGGTCATAAAAACCGGCGGCAAGCAATACAAGGTTGCTGCCGGCGAAAAGATCAAGGTAGAACAGATTGCTGCGAACGTTGGCCAGGAAATCGTGATCGATCAGGTGCTTGCCGTGGGTAACGGTGCAGACCTGCAGGTCGGGTCACCGCTGGTTGCCGGCGCCAGCGTGAATGTCACGGTGGTGGCGCAGGGCAAGCACGACAAAGTGCACATTTTCAAGATGCGCCGCCGCAAGCACTATCGCAAGTCGCAAGGTCATCGTCAGGCCTACACCGAACTGCAGATCAATGCCGTGACCGCCTGACTCACCAGCGCATCTCCAAAAGGTAACTCAACATGGCACAGAAAAAGGGCGGCGGCTCCACCCGCAACGGCCGCGACTCGCAACCCAAAATGCTGGGGGTCAAGGCCTTTGGTGGCCAAACGGTGTCGGCCGGCTCGATCATCGTGCGCCAGCGCGGTACCAAGTTTCACGCCGGTACCAATGTCGGCATGGGCAAGGACCACACGCTGTTCGCGCTCATCGACGGTCAGGTCCAGTTCGCCACCAAGGGCGCATTGAACCGCCAGACGGTCAATATCAACCCGGCCTGAGGCGTCGCGCCCCAGCCTGCGAAGCCCCGGCCCACCGGGGCTTCCTCGCTTCTATCATCCGCGCACCATGAAGTTCGTCGATGAAGCCACGATCGACGTTGCCGCCGGCAACGGCGGGGCGGGATGCGCGAGTTTCCGGCGCGAGAAGTTCATCCCGTTCGGCGGTCCCAACGGCGGTGATGGCGGCCGCGGCGGCAGCATTTACGCTGTCGCGGATCTGAACCTCAACACGCTGATCGACTACCGCTACGCGCGACGCCACGAGGCACGCAACGGTGAGGCCGGGCGCGGCTCGGACCAATTCGGAGCGGCAGGCGACGACATCGTGTTGCGCATGCCGGTCGGCACCATCCTGACCGATGTCGAGACAGGTCAGGTCGTCGCAGAATTGCTGGCACCTGGTGAGCGGCTGTTGATCTGCAATGGTGGCGACGGCGGCTTCGGCAACCTGCACTTCAAAACCAGCACCAATCGTGCACCGCGACAAAAGACTCCCGGCTGGCCGGGCGAGCAGAAGAAACTCAAGCTCGAGTTGCGCGTGCTGGCCGACGTGGGCCTGCTCGGCATGCCCAACGCCGGCAAGAGCACGCTGATTGCCGCGATCTCGAACGCCCGGCCGAAGATTGCCGATTACCCTTTCACGACTCTGCACCCGAACCTGGGTGTGGTGCGTGTCGGGCCCGAGCAGAGTTTCGTCGTCGCCGACATCCCCGGCTTGATCGAGGGCGCAGCCGAGGGCGTTGGCCTCGGTCACCAGTTCTTGCGCCACTTGCAGCGCACCCGACTGCTGCTTCACCTGGTCGACATGGCGCCGTTCGATGACAGCGTCGACCCGGTCGCGCAGGCCAAGGCGATCGTCAAAGAGTTGAAGAAGTACGACCCGGCGCTGCATGCAAAACCGCGCTGGCTGGTGCTCAACAAGATGGACATGGTGCCGGCCGACGAGCGGGCGGCGAGGGTCGAGGATTTCGTTAAGCGCATGCGCTCCAAGGCTCCGGTGTTCGAAATTTCGGCGCTGACACGCGAAGGTCTCGAGCCGCTGCTCAAAGGCGCCTTTCAGCATGTGGCGGCGAGCAAGAACGCCATGCCGGCGCCGGTCGACCCGCGTTTCGACGACCGGCCCGAGGGCGAGGTCCCGGCGGAGAGCGCCGGTGACTGAAATGCCGCGCGCCCTGCTGCGCGACGCGCGGCGCATCGTCGTCAAGGTCGGCTCGAGCCTGGTCACCAACGAGGGCCGCGGTGTCGATGCAATGGCCATCGGCAACTGGTGCCGCCAGTTGGCGGCATTGGCCGCGCAAGGGCGCGAAGTCGTGATGGTTTCCAGTGGTGCGATCGCCGAGGGCATGAAGCGACTCGGCTGGTCCCATCGGCCGCACGAATTGCCCGATCTGCAGGCCGCTGCTGCGGTCGGCCAGATGGGCTTGGTGCAGATGTACGAAAGCCAGTTGTCACAGCATGGCCTGCGCAGTGCGCAAGTGCTGCTCACGCACGCCGACTTGGCCGATCGCGAGCGCTATCTCAACGCCCGTTCGACGCTGCTGACGTTGCTGGCGTTGAAGGTCATCCCGGTGATCAACGAGAACGACACCGTGGTCAACGACGAGATCAAGTTCGGTGACAACGACACGCTCGGTGCGCTGGTCGCCAACCTGGTCGAGGCCGACGCGCTGGTGATCCTGACCGACCAGCGTGGCCTGTACGCCGCCGACCCGCGGCAGGATCCGGCCGCCCGATTCATCGATATGGCGGCGGCCGGGGACCCCGAGCTCGAACGCATGGCCGGCGGCGCAGGCTCGTCGATCGGCCGTGGCGGCATGATCACCAAGGTGCTGGCCGCCAAGCGCGCTGCGCGAAGTGGCGCGAGCACGGTGATCGCCTGGGGCCGCGAGCCTGACGTGCTGTCGCGCCTGGCGGCAGGGGAGTCGATCGGCACGGCGCTGTGGGCCGCGACCCCCAAACTCGCCGCACGCAAGCAGTGGATGGCCAATCACCTGCAGTTGCGAGGGTCCGTCACAGTCGATGCTGGCGCCGTGCAGAAGCTGCGCGACGAAGGCAAGAGCCTGCTACCGATCGGCGTGGTCGAGGTCGAAGGCAGCTTTGTGCGCGGCGATGTGATCGCGGTGCGCTCAGCGGCGGGCGCCGAGATCGCGCGCGGCCTGGCCAACTACGCGGCAAGCGAAACGCGCCTCATCGCGCGCAAACCTTCGTCGCAGATCGAGGCGGCGCTGGGCTACGCCGGCGAGCCCGAACTGATCCACCGCGACAACCTGGTGCTGTCGGGCTGACGCAAGGCGGCGCTACTCGGCGGTCGGCTCGATTCCGCCACCGACACTGTCGGGTGGCGCGCCGTCATCTCGCCAATGCCCGCGCATGCCCGAGCGCAGGTAGCGATTGTGGTGTGCCGCCCGCGGCAGGAAGCGCGCCAGCTCGGTCAGCGCCGTCTGGTACACGTCGCGCTTGAACTCGATCACCATGTCGAGTGGCACCCAGTAGTCATTCCAGCGCCAGGCGTCGAACTCGGGGTGGTCGGTGGCACGAAGGTTCATGTCGTTGTCGCGGCCCATCAGGCGCAACAGAAACCAGATTTGCTTCTGGCCCTTGTAGTGCCCGCGTGCATCGCGCCGAATGTAGTGATCGGGCACCTCGTAGCGCAGCCAGTCGCGCGTGCGGGCAATGATTTGCACATGCTGGGGCAACAGCCCGACCTCTTCATGCAATTCGCGAAACATCGCCTGCTCGGGCGACTCGCCGTACTTGATGCCGCCTTGCGGAAACTGCCACGAGTGGGTGCGCAGCCGCTTGCCCCAGAACACCTGATTGCGCGCGTTGAGCAGGACGATGCCGACGTTGGGCCTGAAGCCTTCACGGTCGAGCATAATCGGACCTCGATTTATTGACTGATTTGATTATTGCACCGGCCCGGTGCGG
>JANMSR010000377.1:0-3202 GCA_031389565.1 Burkholderiales bacterium | reverse complement strand
GTGCCTGCGCCGCAATCGCGCGGTCCTGGTCGAGGCCGGCGCGCTGCTGATCCCGAACGGCCGCAAGCTGGTCGACCCGGTCGCCTTCGATCGGGTGATGCTGACCATCGGTTCCGAGCGCGCAGCGAAGAAGTGACCGAGGCGGCCCAATCAAGGCCTCCGCCCGTGCCCAAAGATTCACCGATATCGAGCGAAGAGGTTGAAGCCCTCTTCGGCATCGTCGGGCGCGTGGTCATCGAGGGCGACGGCGACCAGCCGAGAGTCTGCGACGAGATCGAGGCGCTGCTCGTGCGGGCGGCTGTACCGATCTGGCAGCGGGGCGGCATGCTGGTTCGCGTGGTGGACGAGGGTTCGCGCCTGGAGGGGCTCGAGCGCGACGTGTGCGCGCCGCGCATCGTGATGTTCGACGACCGGGCGCTGGTCGACACGATCACGCGTTACCTGTCGATCTGGCGCCGCAACCGAAAGACGCAGGAGCTGGTGCACGTCGACTGCCCGCTCGTGATTGCGCAGACGATCCTGTCGCGCAAGGAATGGAGCTTTCCCAAGCTGGAGGCTGTCGTCGAGCATCCGGTGATGTTGCCAAGTGGTGAGGTGCTGTGGGAGTCGCAGTACCACGCACCGACAGGCTTGCTGCTGCAACTGCCCTACGCCGCCTTTCAGTCGCCGGTGACAGAGCCTTTCGAGCATGAGGTGCATTCCGCACAGGATGAGTTGTGCGAGCTGCTCGAAGAATTCCCTTTTGTCGACGATGTCGACCTGAGCGTGGCGCTGGCCTTCCTCATGACCGCGTTCGTGCGGCCTGTCCTACCAACGTGCCCAGGCTTCGCGATCGACGCGCACACTGCGGGCAGTGGCAAGTCCACGCTCGTGCGAACGCAGGCGCGCCTGGCCACTGGCCGCGAGCCCGCTTTCCTGACGTATCGCGACGACCCGATCGAACTGCAGAAGCTGCTCTTCGCGGCGCTGCTGGAGGGTGACCAGCACATTGCGATCGACAACATCAACGTCACCCTGCAGAGCGCAGACCTGGCGGTGATGCTCACGGCATCGATCTACCGCGGCCGCGTGCTGGGCCAGTCGGTCAACGCATCGGTTCCGACCAAGGCGGTGATTTCCTTCAACGGCAACAACCTGCAGATCGTCGGCGACTTGACGCGCCGCGTGCTCGTGTGCCGCCTCGATCCCTCTTGCGAAAGGCCAGCTGAACGTGAGTTCAAGGCCGACCCAATCAAAAGCGCTACCGAGCTGCGCGCTGGCCTTGTCGACGCCGCGATAACCATCATGTCGGGTTACATCGCTGCCGGCGAGCGCGTGAAGGTGCGCCCTTTCGGCAGCTTCGAGGACTGGTCACGTCTGGTGCGCGAGCCACTGGTATGGCTCGGCCTGCCTGATCCGGTCGATTCCATCCGCCTGCTCGAGGCCGCTGACCCCGAGCGCGCGCAACTGCAGGCCATGCTCACGGCAGTGCATGCGGCCTTCGACTTCAACGAGTTCAAGGCGGCCAGCCTGGTGCACGCTGTCAAAGCGAAGAACCAGGCGTCGCTCGACGGCACTGCCGTCGCACTCACATCCGAACAGGCGGCGGACCTCGGCGAGGCACTGCACGCGGTCTGTGAGCGCAATGGCGAGCTGAACGCCAAGTCCCTCGGCCGCTGGTTCCTGCGGATTCACGGCCGCATCAATGACGGCCTTCGCTTCGTCAAGGGCCGCTCGACGAACACCGGTGCCATGTGGAGGGTCGAGCGTGCTGCGTAGAGGGTTTCAATGCCTTTGGAGTGTTTCTCCTATACCCCATGGAGAGATGTGCTGCATAGCAGCATATGTATTGGGAGGGCTTGGCACGAACCCGTCAAACCCGTTGAAACCCACTTCGCGTGCCGCTACCGCAAATCGATCGGCTCCCTCCTGGGCCCCCCCGCACGGGAGTCATTCGCGAGCGCGTTTCGCGCGTCCTCAGAGGTTTTCTGAAGTAGGTGAACGGTGAAGGTTTATCAGGTGCAACGGGTTGATTGAGGGAAGCTATGAATGGCAAACAGCTTGCGGCGGCGCTTGGACTCAGCGAGGCGATGGTCAGCCGCCTCCGTAGACGGGGGATGCCTGTCGATTCCGCTGAGCACGCCGAGCGGTGGCGCCGCCGCAACCTCGAGCCCGCGCGCACGAAGGGCATGCGGATGGGCGCGGCAGCGGCTCCGCTGGCGCGTGCAGTGAAGACCGAGCCCGCGGTGGCCGTCGAGCCGGCCGACCCGCTGGTGGCCGAATTCATGGGCCTGGCCTTCACTCGCACCAGCGAAGAGCTGCTCGACCAGCCATTTCCTGAACCTTTGGCGACGGCGCTGCGCGCGCTGTTGCGCCGGATGCCGTTCAGTACTTTCAGGCGGCTGCACCTCGAGGACCGCGTCGCTGACGACATCATTTTCAAGTTGACCCCCGGCGCCTTCATGGAATGGTCCTGGGCTGGGCCTGACGACGATGTCGAGGACGTGCCGGAGTTCGATCTGCCGCTGCTTCACTACCTGGCCGCCGGCGCCGCCAGCTTCCAGTGGGACCCGACAGCGCCGACCTGGCCAGCATTCAGGGCGTGCATTCGGCTATGCGCGCTCGACGCCGACGGCCATGGGTAATCGCTTTGTTGGCCGCCACGTCAGCGTGCTCGCCGCCATGCTGGCGCACGGGATCCTTGAACCGGAAGCACACAGCCTGATCGAGCACGCCAAGGCGGAAGGGCGCCTCGATATCCAGGTGGCGATCGGTGGGCGACTTCTCAACTTTCGTCGGATGCGCGGCAATCACTGCGATGTGCATGCGTTGCGAGGGGCGTGAAGTGCAGTCGTCTGAACTTGCCATCATCGTGCAGCGTCTCGACGACGTTTGCAGACGGCTGGATGCGCTGCACGCTGCCGTGGAACGCGCCCAAGCGCCCGACCTCCCGCCATTGCCGCCGCAAGAGGCTGCCGTGGTTGATGCGCTGGGCGATGTGCACGGGGCGGGCACCATCAAGACTCACGAGATCCTCGCGTTGACGCAGCATGACTTTGGCGCCCGGCCTGCGCTCCGCACTGCGCTGGTCGACCTGGTCGGGCAGGCGCTGAATCCGCAGCGGATTGGCCTGGCGCTTCGCGCCATCACCGACCGCGAAGGCCGCGCAGACCGCTGGCGGCTCACCGCGCCGGTGAAAGACGGTGGCACACGGCTGTGGTGC
>JANMSR010000375.1:0-6205 GCA_031389565.1 Burkholderiales bacterium | reverse complement strand
GGCCGCGGCGGCGATTGCAGGCGCCGCGACTGACGAGGGGCTGACGCCCCGAACTCGAACTCACCTGCAATTACCGCCGCAAGTGATTGAAAACGCTCGCGTTTTTCCCAACAACTGCGGTTCGCTGCGTGCTACGCTCCGGCTCATGATCCCGCCTTCCCGCCGCATCATCAGCCGCACGCCGCCGCGTCGTGTGGCTTGGCTGGTGGCGATCATGCTCGCCAGCGCGCCGGCCTGGGCCGCGCCGGACTCGCCATTCGAGCCAATGAACGCCCTGCTCGCCGAGCGCAGCGTGTTCCCCGACGCCGCCTCGCCGAGCCTGGTCAGCAGCATGCGCGACCATGCCTCCGAGATGGCGATCGCGGCGATGAACTTCATCGGCCTGCCCTACCGCCGCGGCGGCAATTCTGTCACCGACGGCTTCGACTGCAGCGGCTTCACGCGCCACGTCTTCGAGCTGAGCCTGGGCCTGGTGCTGCCGCGGCGCGTCGACGACCAGGCCAGCGCCAGTGGCACGGTCAGCGTCGAGCGGGCCGAGTTGCGCCCCGGCGATCTGGTGTTCTTCAACACCCTCAGGCGCACCTTCTCGCACGTTGGCATCTACATCGGCGATGGCCGGTTCATCCATGCACCGCGCAGCGGCAGCGAGGTGCGTATCGAAGACATGCGCTACGCCTACTGGGCCCAGCGTTTCACGGGTGCCCGCCGCGCGGCAGCCCTGCCCGGCGCCGCCGGTACGACCCTGCCCGCCGCGGGCGACTGATCCTCGCGGCACAATCGCCGCATGGGCGAAGCCTCGATCCCCTCCCAAGTCATCCCGATTGCCGACCTGCGCTACCGCGCCGCCGTGCCCGCGATTCCGGCGCTGCTGCGGCCCGCCAACGGCTTGCTCACCGACACGCTGGGCCGCCCGCTGCGCGACCTGCGCATCTCGGTCACCGACCGCTGCAACTTCCGCTGCAGCTACTGCATGCCCAAGGAGGTGTTCGACAGCGACTACGCCTTCCTGCCGCAGTCGTCGCTGCTGAGCTTCGAGGAGATCACCCGCCTGGCCAAGGTCTTCGTGGCCCACGGCGTGCGCAAGTTCCGCCTCACCGGCGGTGAGCCGCTGTTGCGCCGGCACCTGGAAACGCTGGTGGCGATGCTGGCCGCGCTGCGCGCGCCGGACGGCCAGGCGCTGGACCTCACGCTGACGACCAACGGCTCGCTGCTCGCGCGCAAGGCGCAGGCGCTGCACGACGCGGGCCTGAAGCGCGTCACGGTCAGCCTCGATGCGCTCGACGATGCGACCTTCCGCCGCATGAACGATGTCGACTTCCCCGTCGCCGACGTGCTGGCCGGCATCGATGCCGCGCTGGCCGCCGGCCTCGGCCCGATCAAGGTCAACATGGTCGTCAAGCGCGGTACCAACGACGCCGAGATCGTGCCGATGGCGCGCCATTTCCGCGACCAATACGGTGGCCGCGCGGTGCTGCGCTTCATCGAGTACATGGACGTCGGCAGCACCAATGGCTGGTGCATGGACCATGTGCTGCCGTCGGCCGAATTGATCGAGCGGTTGGGCGCCGTGTTCCCGCTCGAACCGCTCGACGCCCTGGTGGCCGGCGAGACGGCTCAGCGCTGGCGCTACCTCGACGGCGGTGGTGAGGTCGGCGTGATCTCGAGCGTGACCCAGGCCTTCTGCCGCGACTGCAACCGCGCCCGGCTGTCGACCGAAGGTCGCCTCTACCTGTGCCTGTTCGCCAGCCACGGCCACGACCTGCGCCACCTGCTGCGCGAAGTCGGCGCCAGCGACGCCGAGCTCACCGGCGCCATCGCCGACGTCTGGGCCGGCCGCAGCGACCGCTACTCCGAACAACGCGGCCGCGGCGTCGCCCAGGCAGGCAGCGGCGAGCGCAAGGTCGAGATGCATTACATCGGAGGCTAGGATGAAACCACCCCCGAAGCGGCTTTGCCGCTCCCCCTCAAGGGGGCACCGCTGGCGGACCGGCAAAGCCGGATCCGCGGCGGTCGCTTGGATCGACCTCGCGTTTCATGCGCCGCGGGTGGCAGTGGCCACCATGGGCCACTGAGATCATGGCCATCGATGCGAACGACATCACCGGCCTGATCCTGGCCGGTGGCCGTGGCAGCCGGATGGGCGGCGCGGACAAGGGCCTGCAAAACCACCACGGCATCGCGCTGGCGCTGCACGCGCTGTTGCGGCTGGGCCCCCAGGTCGGCCACGTGATGATCAATGCGAATCGCAACCTCGGCGCCTACGAATCGTTCGGTGTGCCGGTATGGCCCGACCCGGTGGGTGAGTACGCCGGGCCGCTGGCCGGCTTCCTGGCCGGGCTCGAGCGTTGCGAAACGCCGCTGATGCTGACCGTGCCCTGCGACACGCCGAACTTCCCCGACGACCTGGCCGCGCGACTCGGCGCTGCACTCGTGGCGGAACACGCCGACCTGGCCTACGCCGTCACGCACGAAGACGGCCGCGAGCAACCGCACCCGGTGTTCTGCCTGATGCACAGCGCGCTGTCGGAGAGCCTGGTCGCCTTCCTGCACGAGGGTGGGCGCAAGATCGACCACTGGTTCGCGCAGCACCGCACCGTGGGCGTGCGCTTTGACGACGCGCCTGCGTTCTTCAATGCCAACACCCCTGCCGAACTGGCGCAGCTGCAGCAGCCGCATGACCCCGCTGCCTGAGCTGCAGGTGCGCGCCCTCGGCGAGGCCGACCTCGAGGCCTACAAGGCGCTGCGCGACCAGGCCCTGGCCGACCACGAAGCGGCCTTCACGTCGGACGCCGCCACCGAATCCGAGCGCAGTGCGCAGAGCTATCGCGCGCGCCTGGGCGACAGCGCCCAAGGCGGGTTCACGCTCGGTGCCTGGCGTGGCGACCGGCTGGTCGGCGCCATCAGCCTCGAACGCGACCCGCGCAGCAAGGTGCGCCACATCGGCCACCTCGTCGGCACCATGGTCGCCACCGACCAGCAAAGCCAGGGCGTCGGCCGCGCGCTGCTCGACGCCTTGATCGCGCAGGCGAGCGCGGACGACGATCTGCAGCAGCTCACGCTGAGGATGACCGCCGGCAACCGCGCGGCCATGCGCCTGTACGAAGGCGCCGGCTTCACGCGCTACGGCACCCTGCCGCGCGCGATCCGTGTGGCCGGCCGCTACTTCGACAATGACCTGATGCTGTTGAACCTCCAATGACGCTGCCGCCCAGCCTCGAACAGATCGCCTCCTGCGTCAGCGGCTACGACCCGCACGCGCTGCCGGTGGCCGCCGCGCAGGAGTTCATCGCGCGCCTGGTGCCCAGAGTGACGACGGTCGAAAGCGTCGCCCTGCGTTCGAGCCTGGGCCGGGTGCTGGCGCGCGACATCGTCTCGGCGATCGACGTGCCGTCGCACGACAACTCGGCGATGGACGGCTACGCGCTGCGCGGCGCTGAGCTCGCGGCGAGCGGCGACACGCAACTCCAAGTTGCCGGCACCGGCTTTGCCGGACTGGCCTTCGACGGCGCCGTGCCCGCCGGCCACTGCGTGCGCATCATGACCGGCGCGGTGATGCCGGCGGGCCTGGATACCGTGGTGCCGCAGGAGTTCACCCAGGTCGACGGCAACACGGTGCGCATTCGCGCCGGCGCGGTGCGCAGCGGCGACAACCGCCGCCTGGCCGGCGAAGACCTGGCCCGCGGCAGCATGGCGCTGCGTGCCGGGCGCATCGTTCGCCCCGCTGATCTCGGTTTGCTGGCCTCCCTCGGCCAGGCCGAAATCCCCGTCTTTCGCAAGCTGCGCGTGGCTTTCTTCTCCACCGGCGACGAATTGCGTTCGATCGGCGAGCCGCTGGACACCGGCTGCGTGTACGACAGCAACCGCTACACGATCTGGGCCATGCTGCAGCGCCTGGGCTGCGAGGTGCTCGACCTCGGCGTCGTGCGCGACCAGCCCGACGCCTTGCGCGCCGCGTTCGCCGAAGCGGCCGCCAACGCCGACGCCGTGATCACCTCGGGCGGCGTCAGCGTCGGCGAGGCCGACCATACCAAGCAGATCATGGCCGAGTTGGGTGACGTGCTGTTCTGGCGCATCGCGATGCGGCCGGGGCGGCCGATGGCGATCGGCAGCATCGCGAACGGTGGCCATCAGGCGATCCTGTTCGGCCTGCCGGGCAACCCGGTCGCCGTGATGGTCACCTTCTACGCCTTCGTGCGCGACGCATTGCTGGCGATGAGCGGGGCCACTCCCGCGCCGCTGCCGCTGCTGCGCGCCGCCTGCACCGCCGCGCTGCGCAAGAAGCCTGGCCGCACCGAGTACCAGCGCGGCATCGTCAGCCGCGGCGCCGACGGCCGCTGGCAGGTGACTATTACCGGCAGCCCGGGCTCGGGCATCCTGTCGTCGATGAGCACGGCCAATGGCATGGTGCTGCTGCACCATGCGCAGGGCGATGTCGCCGCCGGCGACGAGGTCGATGTGATCCCGTTCGACGGTCTGGTCTGAATCGGCCTACTTGGCGGGCACCAACTCTTCGGCCGCCTTCTCGGTGATCTCGCCCGGCACGCGCTTGCGCGCAAACCAGGTGTAGACCGTCGGCACGACGAAGATCGTCAGCAGGGTGCCGAGCGACATGCCGCCGACGATGACCCAGCCGATCTGGCGCCGGCTCTCGGCGCCGGCGCCGCTGGCCAGCGCCAGGGGCAGCGCGCCCAGCACCATCGCAAACGTGGTCATCAGGATCGGCCGCAGCCGCAGGCTGGCCGCCGTGATCACCGCTTCGTGCACGGCCATACCTTGGCGGCGCAACTGGTTGCTGAACTCGACGATCAGGATGCCGTGCTTGCTGATCAGCCCCACCAGGGTGATCAGCCCGATCTGCGAATACACGTTCAATGTGCCGCCGGACCACTGCAAGGCCAGCAGCGCGCCGACCATCGTCAGCGGCACCGACAACAGGATCACGAACGGGTCGAGGAAGCTCTCGAACTGCGCCGACAGCACCAGGAAGATGAACAGCAGGGCCAGCACGAAGACCAGGCCGAGGGCGCCCGACGACGACCGGAACTCGCGGCTGACGCCGTTGAGTTCGGTGGCATAACCAGGCGGCAGCAGCGTGGTGGCGGTCTGGTCGAGGAAGGTCAGCGCCTGGCCGAGCGCATAGTCGGGCGCCAGGTTGGCGGTGATCGTCACCGAGCGACGCTGATTGAAGTGGTTCAGTTCGCGCGGGCTCACGGCCTCGCGCAGCTTGACCAGCGAGGACAGCGGCACCATGGTGTCGTTGCGCCCGCGCACGAACAGGCGGTCGATGTCGTCGGGCGTGGCACGGCCGCGGCCTTCGGTCTGCACGATCACGTCGTACTGGTCGGCGTCGCGCTTGTAGCGCGTCACCGCGCGGCCGCCGAGCATGGTCTCCACCGTGCGCGCCACCGAGTCGACGCTGACCCCCATGTCGGCCGCGCGGGCGCGGTCGACGTCCATGAAGATCTCCGGCTTGTTCAACTGCAGGTCGCTGTCGGGCTGCACGAAGCCGGGGTTCTTGGCCATTTCGGCCATGAACTGCTGCGACACGCGCGCCAGGTTGTCGTAGCTGTCGCTGGTCAGGATCACATAGTTGACGGGCCGTTCACGAAAGCCCTGGCCCAGGCTGGGCGGCGTGATCGGGAACGCGGTGACGCCCGGCAGCGCGTTCATGCGCGGCAGCAGCAGGCGCGCCAGCTCGGGCGTGCTGCGGCTGCGCTCGCTCCAGTCCACCGTGCGCAGCACGGCCGTGGCCGTCGACACCTGGCCGTTGCCCATGAACATGAAGCGGCGGTCGAACTCGGGGTAGGTGGCGGCGATGGCGTCGATGGCATCGAGGTAGCGCGCGGTGAATTCGAGCGTGGCGCCATCGGGTGCGCGCACCGGCATGATGATGGTGCCGCGGTCCTCGAGCGGCGCCAGTTCGCTCTTGGCATTCGTGAACAGCCAGCCACTGAACCCGGCCGAGGCCAGCATCACCAGCAGGACGACCCAGCGCACCGTGAGCACGCCGCGCAATGCGCGCGTGTAGCCGCTGATGACGGCCACCAGGATTGCCTCCATGCCGCGGTCGAAGCGTCCGGGTTTGGAGTTGTGACGCAGCAGCTTGCTGCACATCATCGGCGTCAGGGTCAGCGCCACGAACCCCGACACCAGCACGGCGCCGGCCAGGGTCAAGGCAAACTCGCTGAACAGGCGCCCGGTGCGG
>JANMSR010000512.1:0-2283 GCA_031389565.1 Burkholderiales bacterium | reverse complement strand
GGTGGCAAGAAGTTCTTTTCGCTCGGCTCCGGCCCGGCACGCGCGCTGGCGGCCAAGGAAGCGCTGTTTGCCGAACTCGGCTACCGCGACCGCGCGGCGGCAGGCGTGCTGGTGCTCGAGGTCGATCGACCGCCGCCCCAGGTGATCGTCGACAAGCTGCTGCACGACTGCGGATTGGCGGCCGAGGGCCTGACGCTGATCCTGACGCCGACGACCAGCCTGGCCGGCACCACGCAAGTCGTGGCGCGCGTGCTCGAGGTGGCGCTGCACAAGGCGCACGAACTGGGCTTCGCCCTGGGCAACATCGTCGGTGGTGCGGCAGCGGCGCCCCTGCCCGCACCCAGCCCCGACGGCGTGCAGGCCATGGGCCGGACCAACGACGCGATCCTCTACGGTGGCCGGGTCCACCTCACAGTGCGTGGCGACGACGGCGCGGCGCGCGATCTGGCCCGGCGGCTGCCATCGCGCAACTCGCGCGACTACGGCCGTTCGTTTGCCGACATCTTCAAGGCCGCCGAATTCGACTTCTACAAGATCGACGCTGCCTTGTTCGCACCGGCCGAAGTGTGGGTCAGCAACCTCGACAGCGGCCATACGTGGCACGGCGGCGGCTTGAACATGGCCTTGCTGACCGGCTTGTGGCTGCAGGCGGCGTGATGGCGCGATTGACGCTGGCGATCATGACCGACGAGACGGGCTGGCATACACGCCAACTCCAGGCGGCGCTGCGCGAGCGAGCTTGCACCGGGCGCTGCGTCGATCTGGCCGATTGCCGCATCGACACCACGGCGGCCTGGCATGGCCTGGTCATTCCCGGCTTCGGCCGCGAGCTGCCCGACGCCGCGCTGGTGCGCGGCATTGCGGGCGGCACCTTCGAGCAGGTCACCAAGCGCCTGGGCGTGCTGCACGCGCTGCGCGAACTCGGCGTGCCGGTCTTCAACGACGCGCGGGCCATCGAACGCAGCGTCGACAAGTCGATGACCAGCCTGCTGCTGCATGCGGCGCGCATCCCCACGCCGCCGACCTGGGCCACCGAATCGCAGGCGCAGGCGCAGCGCATCGTGATGCGCGAGGGCGCCGCCGGACACGCGCTGGTGCTCAAACCCTTGTTCGGCTCGCAGGGCAAGGGCTTGCAGTTGGTGGGCCATGTGGATGGCGTTCACCACCCGCTGCCGGAGATCGACAAGGCCTACGGGTCGCTGGCCTACCTGCAGCGTTTCGTGCCGCCGCTGGCCACCCCCGGCTTCGATTGGCGCGTCTTGGTCGTGGGCGGGCGCGCCGTGACCGCCATGCGTCGGGTCAGCGCGAACTGGGTTCATAACCTCGCCCAAGGCGCGCGTTGCGAAGCCGCCGATCTGACGCCCGAACTGGCGCAATTGGCCGAAGGCGCAGCACGTGCGCTGGACATGGACTATGCCGGCGTGGACCTCGTTCCTTCGGCTGCGCGGGCCACTTCAGGGCTCGGGCATGGCATCCAGGTGATCGAGGTCAACGGCGTCGCGGCCTGGCAGGGTTTGCAGCGCGTAACCGGCTTCAACATCGCCCGGCGCATCGTCGATGACCTGCTCGATCGGAAGCTGGGCCTTGCCGCAACGGGTGTGCGCCTGAGCGGTCAGCGCCGCGCATGAGCCCGCACGGCCGCCCGAAGGGCCATACCGCAGTGCAAAGCACGGTTGCCTGATGAACACGACGGCCCGGGCCAGGGCGTGCTTCCTGCGCGCCTGCGAGCTCGATGTGGCGGTGCGCAAGCCAGGCAACGTCAGTTGGGCGTCGCCGGGTCACGGCATGCGGGCCGAGATCTTCATCGCCAGCGCGCAGGCCGCGGTCGGACCGCTGTTCCAGTCCGGCGCGCGGGTCGGCGAGCGCGTCGAGGCGGCGATGGCAGCGACGTGGGCGGTCGCCGGTTGCAACACCAATCTGGGCATCCTGCTGCTGTGCGCCCCGATCGCGCTGGCGGTGCAGCGCTGTCCCGATGCCGTGGCGCCGGCGACCCTGCGCGAGGCCATCGAAGCCGTGCTGGCCGATCTCGACCTGGCCGATGCGCAAGCCACCTACCGCGCCATCGCGCGCGCCCGCCCCGGCGGCTTGGGGGTGGCACCGAGCCAGGACGTGCGCCAGCCGCCGAGCATCGACCTGCGCGCCGCGATGGCGCTGGCGGCCGAGCGCGACAGCATCGCGCGCCAGTACCGCGACGGCTATGCCGACCTGTTCGATCTCGGTCTGCCGGCGCTCGGCGAAGGGTTTTCACTCATGGCGACCGCCGCGGCCAGCCACCTGAACGCC
>JANMSR010000498.1:0-12854 GCA_031389565.1 Burkholderiales bacterium | reverse complement strand
TGCGACGAGTTCGCGATGGGCTCGGCCAACGAGAACTCGGCGTATGGCCCGGTGCGCAACCCGTGGGACCCGAGCCGCGTGCCCGGCGGCTCGTCGGGCGGCTCGGCCGCCGCGGTGGCCGCGCGCCAGCTGCCGGGGGCCACCGGCACCGACACCGGCGGCTCGATCCGCCAGCCGGCCAGCTTTTCCGGCATCACCGGCATCAAGCCGACCTACGGCGTGTGCTCGCGCTGGGGCATGGTGGCCTTCGCGTCGAGCCTGGACCAGGCCGGCCCGCTCGCCCGCTCGGCCGAGGACTGCGCGCTGTTGCTGTCGGCGATGAGCGGCTTCGACGCGCGCGACGCCACCAGCGCCGAACGGGCGCCGCAGGACTTTCATGCCCGAATGTTGGAGACGAGAGCGGGCGCGACTGCGTCGCGCCCTTTAGGCGGGTTGCGTATCGGCTTGCCACGCGAGTTCTTCCCCGCCGCGCTGGCCGCCGACGTGTACGCTGCCTTGCGCGCCGCGCTGGCCGAGTTCGAGGCCCTCGGCGCGACGCTGGTCGATGTCAGCCTGCCGCGCACCGAGTTGTCGATCCCGGTGTACTACATCATCGCGCCGGCCGAGGCGAGCTCGAACCTGTCGCGCTTCGACGGCGTCAAGTTCGGCCATCGCGCGGCGCAGTTCACCGACCTGGCCGACATGTACAAGAAGACCCGCAGCCAAGGCTTCGGCGCCGAAGTCAAGCGCCGCATCATGATCGGCACCTATGTGCTCTCGCACGGTTACTACGACGCCTACTACCTGCAGGCGCAAAAGCTGCGCCGCATGATCGCCGACGACTTCCAGCAATGCTTCCAGCAATGCGACGTGATCGCCGGCCCGGTGGCCCCGAGCGTGGCCTGGAAGCTCGGCGCGCAGGACGACGACCCGGTGGCGGCGTACCTCGCCGACATCTTCACGCTGCCGGCCAGCCTGGCCGGGCTGCCCGGCATGAGCATTCCCGCGGGTTTCGGCGAAGGGGGGATGCCGGTGGGCTTGCAGTTGATCGGCAACTACTTCGGCGAGGGCGCGCTGCTGAATGCAGCACACGCATTCCAGCAGGCCACGGATTTCCACACCCGCGCGCCGAAAGGTGCGACGTGAGCGCGCCGGCATTGACCCGCGGTTACGAGGTCGTGATCGGCCTGGAGACCCACGCCCAACTCTCGACTGCGAGCAAGATCTTCAGCGGTGCCTCGACCGCCTTCGGCGCCGCACCGAACACGCAGGCCTGCGCGGTCGATCTGGCGCTGCCCGGCACGCTGCCGGTGATGAACCGCGGCGCGGTCGAACGAGCGATCCGCTTTGGCCTGGCGGTGGGGGCCAAGGTGGCGCCGCTGTCGATCTTTGCGCGCAAGAACTACTTCTACCCCGACCTGCCCAAGGGCTACCAGATCAGCCAGTACGAAACGCCGGTGGTGCAGGGCGGCAGCGTCGAGATCGTCGTCGGGACGGAAAAGAAGGTCGTACACCTGACGCGCGCGCACCTCGAAGAAGACGCAGGCAAGAGCCTGCACGAGGACTACCACAGCCAGACCGGCATCGACCTCAACCGCGCCGGCACGCCGCTGCTGGAAATCGTCACCGAGCCTGACATGCGGTCATCGGCCGAGGCCGTCGAATACGCCAAGACGCTGCACACGCTGGTGGTGTGGCTGGGTGTGTGCGACGGCAATATGCAGGAAGGCAGCTTCCGTTGCGATGCCAATGTCTCCGTGCGCAAGCCCGGCGCACCGTTCGGCACGCGGCGCGAGATCAAGAACCTGAACAGCTTCAAGTTCATGCAGCAGGCGATCGAATTCGAGGTCCAGTGGCAGATCGACCGCCTCGAAGACGGCCTGAAGATCGACCAGGCCACCGTGCTGTTCGACCCCGACAGCGGCCAGACGCGCGCGATGCGCAGCAAGGAAGACGCGCACGACTATCGCTACTTCCCCGACCCGGATTTGCCGCCGCTGGTGATCGCGCCCGAGTGGATCGATCGCGTGAAGGCAACGATGCCCGAGCTGCCCGGCGCCATGGCCGCGCGCTTCGAGCGCGACGACGGACTGTCGGCCCATGACGCGAAAATGATGACGCAATCCCGGGAGACTGCCGATTTCTTTCAGCAGTGCACTTCCCTATGCAACCAACCGAAGCAAGTGGCGAATTGGGTCATGGGCGAGATTGCTGCGGCATTGCGTCGCGCGAACCTGTCGTTCAGAGATTCACCGGTGGACCCCTACGAGCTGGCCGCGTTGATCGACCGCATCGAAGGTGGTGTCATACACCATATGGCTGCCAAGGAACTCTTCCAAGAACTCTGGGCACGCAACGAAGCTGCACCCGCAAGTCTCGTGGGGGCAATTGGCCGGGTGGATGCCATCATTGAAGCCAAGGGCCTGAAGCAAATGAACGACTTCGGCGCGCTCGAAGCCATCGTCGCCGAAGTCATCGCCACCAACGCCAAATCGGTCGACGAATACCGTGCCGGGAAGGACAAGGCCTTCAATGCGCTGGTCGGCCAGGTCATGAAGGCGAGCCTTGGCAAGGCCAATCCGGCGCAGGCCAGCGAGCTGCTGAAGAACAAGCTCGGCTGAGCTACTTGCCCCGCGCCGTCACCGGCTTGGCCGGCGCAGCGGCCGGGCTCTCCGTGGCGGCCTCGGCGGTCAAGGGGCCGATCGAACCCGGCGCCGCACCCGCCCACAGCCGCTTAAGCCGCGCCAGCTCGGCATCGAACAGCGCGCTGACGCGCTCGAGTTCGGCCTTCTGGTTCCGCTGCGCGTCGCGTTGGGCGGCCGAAGCGGCCTCGTTGGCGTCGAGCTGCTGGCGCAGTTTGGCCGGCAAGGCTATGCCCTTGTAGAACTCCGCGTCATCGAGCAGAGGCTTGCGCTCGGCCGCCAGGTCGCGCTGACGCAGCTCGGACAACTGCATCGAGGTGCGCACATCGGCCAGCGCCGCCTCGCGCGCCTTCTGGTGAGATCCGGCGTCGGGGTAGCGTTGCATCAGCCCGCGGTCGCGCCGCACGGCCTCGGCCTTGGCTTCCCTGTCGGCCGCCAGGCGCCGCTCGCGGGCGTCTTTCTCGGCGCGTTCGTCGGCGGTCAGTGTGGGCGGCACGATGCGCAGCAGCAGGCCGTCGCGCGTCAGCACACGCTGCTCGCGGTCCATGCACTCGCCGATCAGGCGGTCAGAGGTCAGCGTGCGGCCATTGGGGGCCACGCAGGTAAACACCTGCCCGGCGGTCGGCGCCGCGCTGACGCTGGCCGCCGCGCCGGCGCACAGCAGCGCCGCGGCCAGGGGACGGCGACAGGAAGCTGCGGTCAACAGAGGGGTCATGAGGGGTATGAGCGGCCAGTGACAGGGCCGGTGATAGGACTCAAACGCCGTAACGGTCGCGGTAGGCTGACACGACCTGACGAAATCCTTCCAGCTCGAGGTCAGCGGAAGCATGCAGATACTGCAACAGGTCTGCCAGGGTCGCAATCGGCAGCACGCGCAGATCGAGCTGGGACGTGATGTACTGCACTGCCGACCAAGGTTGGTCGACGCCGTTGTCAGCGCTCTTCTCCTGCCGGTCGAGCGCAATGGCCACGCCCACCGGCGTAGCACCGGCGCCCTTGATCAGGGCGATCGATTCGCGCACCGAGGTGCCGGCGGAGATGACATCGTCGACGATCACGACCCGCCCGTGCAGCGGCGCACCCACCAGCACGCCGCCTTCGCCGTGGTCCTTGGCTTCCTTGCGGTTGTAGGCAAACGGCACGTTGCGGCCCAGCCGCGCCAGCTCGATGGCCACCGCGGCGGCCAGCGCGATACCCTTGTAGGCCGGGCCGAAAAGCATGTCGAACGCCAGGCCTGAAGCGAGCAAGCGGCGTGCATAGAATTGCGCCGCGCGGCCGAGCTTGGCGCCGTCGTTGAACAGGCCGGCATTGAAGAAATACGGCGACAGCCGGCCGGCCTTGGTCTTGAAGTTCCCGAAGCTCAACACGCCGGCTTCGACCGAGAACTGCACGAACTCCAGGGCCAGCGCGTCGGCGGCGGGGGCTTGTGTCGTGGTCATGAACCGCTTCGAGTGAGCACCATGTTTCGCCTGATCACCTTGAACCTGAATGGCATTCGCTCGGCGGCGAAAAAAGGTTTCGAGACCTGGGCCGAACAGAGCGGAGCCGATTGTATGGGCGTGCAGGAGGTCAAGGCCCAGGACGAGCATGTGGCGGGCCGCTTCGATCGTCTCGCCGGCATGAGCGGGCACTTCCACCTGGCGCAGAAGAAAGGCTACTCGGGTGTGGGCCTGTACACGCGCAAGGCGCCCAGCGACGTGATCCTCGGCTTCGATGCAGGTGAGTTCGACGCCGAGGGCCGTTATGTCGAAGCGCGCTACGACACGGCCTCATCTAGACGTGGATTCAGCAAGTTCAGTGTCATCAGTTGTTACTTTCCCAGCGGCTCGTCGGGCGAAGAACGCCAGGCCGCCAAGTACCGCTTCCTGGCCAAGATCTACCCGCACCTGGTCAAGCTCAAAGCCGAGCGCGAGTTCGTGCTGGCGGGTGACATCAACATCGCCCACAAAGAGATCGACTTGCGAAACTGGAAGAGCAACCAGAAAAACAGCGGCTTCCTGCCCGAAGAACGCGCCTGGCTGACCAAGCTGATCGAGCAAGCGGGGCTGGTCGACGTGTTCCGTACCCTCAACACCCAGCCCGAGCAATACACCTGGTGGAGCACCCGCGGCCAGGCCTGGGCCAAGAACGTCGGCTGGCGTATCGACTACCACCTTGCCACGCCGGGCATTGCTGCGACCGCCAGGCGCGAGCAGATCGTTCTCGATCCACGCTTGTCCGATCATGCGCCGCTGGTCATCGACTACGACTTCAAACTTTGAGGCCGGACGGTGCGGTGACTGAGTCACCAGCTTTGGCGGGCAGACTCCCCGACTGCCACGCCGCCGCGGCCAGCAGCCAGACTGCGGCTGGCGCTGATGCCCGGTGAAATCGACCGCGGAATGCTGCTGCTGGCCGACGGCACCCATCAAGAGCCGGGCCGTCGGACTGCGCGGTGGGCTCAGCCGCCGCTCGCCGCTGGCACACTCGCCGCCGCTGTTTTGGCCGGCGGCCCAAACCGCCGCGCCGGCTTGTCGGCCTTGGCGTACAGCGGCGCCACCTTCGGCAGCTTGGCCTCGATGTCCTGGATGCGCGTCGCGCCGCTCGGGTGGGTCGACAGGAACTGCGGCGGCGCGCCCTTGCCGGTGGCCAGCATCTTCTGCCACAGCGTCACACCGGCCTTGGGGTCGTACCCGGCACGGGCGGCGAGCTCCATGCCGACGATGTCGGCCTCGCTTTCGTCCTCGCGGCTGAATTTGAGCGTGAGCAGTTGGCCACCCATGTTGAGCAGCGCGTCGCCGGTGCCGCCCAGGCCGAGAAAGGCCGACAGCACCGACGCGCCGATGCGCGTGGCCGCCGTCTTGCCCATGCGCTCGCGGGCGTGCTCGCGCAGGGCATGCGCCATCTCGTGGCCCATGATCGCGGCCACCTCGTCGTCGGAGAGTTGCAACTGGGCCAGGAGGCCGTGGAAAAAGGCGATCTTGCCGCCCGGCATGCAAAACGCATTCAGCGCCTTGCCGCCGAGCAGGTTGACTTCCCAGCCCCACTGCTTGGCGCGCGGGTTCCAGGCTTCGGCGAACGGGATGATGCGTTGCGCGATGGCGCGCAGGCGCAGCACCTGCGGGTGGTCGTCGGGGCCGAGCGCGCGCTGGTCGGCGGCGCTACGCATCATCTGCGCATACTGCTGCGCCGCGGCCTGCTCGACCTGCCCGGCCGGTACCAGCCGGGCCAGGGTGCTGGTCTTGCCGACGTCGTTGCGCACGCCGCTGTCGGCGGCATTGGCCGCCGGCTGCTGGGCCAGCGCACCGAGCGACGCCGCTGCGCCGCCGGCCAGCAGCGCGGCGCTGAACAGCCGCCGCGAATGCAGCACACAGGCGCAGCCGGCGCCGTGCGGTACGGTCAGGCGGGCATCGGTGCGGAACTCCTTCGTCGTCATCGGCGACCTTCCTCGCTGACCTTCAGGCTTCCAGTGCGCGCACGCTGGCGCGCAGCCACCAGAGCATGGCCAACGCCGGCAGCGCCGCGATGGTGGACACGATGAAGAACGCCGGCCAGCCGATGCTTTCGGCCAGCACCCCGGCCAGCGGCCCGACCCACACCCGCCCGACCGACGCAAACGCCGACAGCAGCGCGAACTGGGTGGCGGTGAAGCGCTGGTTGCACAGGCTCATCAGGAAGGCCAGAAAGGCCGCGGTGCCCATGCCGCCCGAGAGATTCTCGAACGCGATGACCATCAACAGGCCACCGTCGACCGGCGTCGGCGCCGCGATCTTGACGACGACCCAGTCGAACGCCGGAATCACAAGCCCGGGCATCAGGCCCTTGCCGCTCACGGCCAGCCCCCAGAAGCCCAGGTTGCTGGCCATCTGCAGGACCCCGAAGATGAGCAGCGCGCGCCACAGGCCGAGCTTCAACATCAGCACACCGCCCACCAGGGCGCCGCCGATCGTCAGCCACAGGCCGATGACCTTGTTGACCACGCCCACCTCGGTCGGGCTGTAGGCCATGCTTTGCAGCAAAAAGGGCGTCATCAACGAGCCGGCGAAGGCATCGCCCAACTTGTAGAGCACGATGAAGATCAGGAACGCCAGCGCGCCGGCCTGGCTGAAGTAGTTCGACAGGCCCGACAACAGCGTTTCGAACTTCGCCCGCCGCGCGGCCCACGCCGCCAGCGGCAGCGTCAGGCCGATGCCCAGAAAGAGCGACACCAGGTCGGCCCAGCGTCCCTGCAACGCCACCCCGAGCGTGCTGCCGTGCCACATCGGGGCCATCAGCGAGCGCACCGCCGGCGCGACCACGCGATCAGTGAAGGCATAGCCGGCGGCCACCGCGACCACCACGGCCAGGAAGCCGAGCAGGTCATGGCGGATCGAGGCAGCGGTGGCCGGCGCGGCCGGCGGCGCCGCCAGCTTGGGCAACATCGTTGCCGACACCGCGGCCGCCGCGACCATCAGGCCGGCCATCAGCCGGTACACGTCGGGCCAGTTCCAGCCGCCGCCTTGCTGCGTGTCGGTCCAGATCAGCGCGATACCGCCCGACAGGATCATCGCCAGCCGGTAGCCGGCCACGGCCAGCGACGCACCCAGGCCGCGCTCGTGCGCGGGCAGCAGGTCGGTGCGGTAGGCGTCGATCACCACGTCCTGCGACGCCGACATGAAGGCCACCGCCACCGCCAGCAAGGCGAATGCCTGCGTCGCACCTTTCGGCGAAATGCCGGCCAGCCAGAGCAGCACCAGCGCCAGCAACAACTGCGTGGCCACCAGCCAGCCGCGCCGCCGGCCCAGCCACGGCAAGTCGAAGCGGTCCATCAGCGGCGCCCACAGGAACTTGAAGGTGTAGGGCAGGCCGACCAGGCTGAGAAAGCCGATGGTGGCGACATCCAGGCCTTCGACCGACAACCAGGCCTGCATCGCCTGCCCGGTGAGCGCCAGCGGCAGGCCCGATGCGAAGCCGAGCACGGTGACGACAACGAAGCGGTGCAGCGCGGCCAGGCGTTGCGCGGTGCTGCGAGGCAGCGCGTCGGCCGCGGGGGTGGGCGTTGACATCGGGCGCATTCTAGGCAGGCGACCTGCGCGCCCGCCGAGGCCCCGGTCGCGAGCCTCAGCGCGTCGGCGCGCTCGCCGCCGGCATCGGCGCCGGCTGCTGCCTGTAGATCGCCTGCGCCATCGCCAGCAGCCGCTCCTTGGGCAGGGCGCCGACCAGCGCATAGCCGGCGCCGGCCTCGACCCAGTAGAACAGCCCGAGTTCGCCTTGCTGCTGGTAGCGGAACGCCGTGGGCGCGTCGGCGTCGGGCTTGCGCAGGTAGACGGTGACGCGCTGCTTCGGCGCGCCGGGGTCGGTGCTTTCGTACATCAGTTGCGCACTCTTGCCGCTCGCGTCGGGCAGCAGCCGGCCACCGACGAGCTCGAAGCCTTCGTCGCGCAGGTCGAACAGCTTGACCGGGATGTCGATGCGTCGCGTCAGCCAGCGCGCGAGGTGCTCTTCCTGGGCCCTGACTTCGACCGCGTGGCGTGGCTCGGGCACGTACACGCTGTGCGCGAATGCGGCCCGCTTGACCCAGCCGGCCGGCGTGCCGGCCGCATCGACCGCGCGGGCTGCCGCCAACGAGACGGCGCTGCGTTGGCCCTGCCATTGCCACATGCCGCCGGCGCCGACCAGTGCGCCGGCCACCAGCAGCCCGACCGCCACGGCCGCCTGGGCCCAGCGCGGGTGCGACGGGTGTTGCCAGACGCGGTGCTGCAGCGCCGCGGGCACCGGTTCGTCGAGCACGGGGTCGAAGCGTGCACGCAAGGCGTCACGGTCGGCCGTCCACAGGCGCGCCCGTGCTGCCACCTCGGGCTGCTCGCGCAGCCAGGCGTCGAGCTGCTCGCCGCGCTGGGCGTCGAGCTCGCCATCGAGCCAGGCGCTGAGGTCGGTGTCGGTGAAATCGTCGGGGCGGGACATGGTGTGGGCTCGGTCGCCGCTAGCTGACGCGGCGCAAATCGGGTTTGGCGCCAACGCGCGCGCCGCCGGGGGCAGTGGCGCTGCCATCGAGCCACAGGCGCATGGCCACCCGCGCTCGGCTGACGCGCGACATCACGGTGCCTGCGGGCACCTGCAGCACCTCGGCCGCTTCGGCATAACTGAGCTGCTCGACCAGCACCAACAGCAGGGCGTTGCGTTGGTCGTGCGTCAGACGCTCCAACGCGGTGGTGATGTCCAGGCGCAGGCCGACATCGCCACCCTGCGGCTGCATCGCGTCGAGCGCTTCGGTCACGCGCTCGGGCGGCAAGACATCCAGCCGGCGGTCGCGGCGCAGCGCATCGAGGTGCGCGTTGTGGGCGATCGACAGCAACCACAGCACGATGTCGCGCCGCGGGTCGAACTGGCGCCAATGGCCGAGCGCGCGTTCGAGTACCGACTGCACCAGGTCGTCGGCGTTCTGTGCATCGAACACCAGCGAGCGCGCATAGCGCCGCACGCGGGGGATGGCGGCGAGCAGCTGTTGGCGGAAGGCGGGCGGGGCGGTCAATAGGGTACCTTCGTGCTGCGCACTCCGGAATTCGCTCTTGGGGCGGCCCGGCGTGCTCATGGGCATTCACAAAGGCTTACGCCGGGTTGTGGCGCATTATTCCGCCGTTCAGCGCGCGATATCGGTGAAATGCCACCAGGCGGCCTTGAACGGGTGGCGGATCAGGTGCCGCACCGGGGCGTGCGACAGGTCGGTGTCGATCGGGTGCACATGCGCGATGTAGGGCATGTAGGCGAGCATCAGTTTTGTCGCTTCGCGCATCACGGCCAGGCGCGCGGGGCCGTCGGGCATCAGGCGCTGGCGCTCGAACAAGGCGTCGAAGGCCGGCAGCTTGAAGCGCGCGTCGTTGTTCTGGTCGGCGTTGGGGCCGTAGGCCAGGCTGAGGAAGAACTCGCCGTCGGGGCCGTTGGTCCAGTTGAAGCCCCAGATCTGCAACTGGCCGGCCAGCGAGCGTTTGATCAGCTCGCCGAACGGCGCGATCTCGAACACCATGCGCAGGCCGAGCGCCGTCATGCGCTTTTGCCACAGCTCGTTCAACTGGCGCGAGCGCTGGTCCTGGCTCGAGGCTTTGCGCAGCAACAGCGTGCTGCCGTCGGGGTGGCGGCGCCAGCCGTCGCTGCCGCGGGCGTAGCCGTACATGTCGAGCAGGGCGTTGGCGCGCGCCGGGCTGGCGTCGCTCAGCTCGGTTTTGAGCGTCGGGTCATAGCCGTAGTTGTTGGGCACGATCATCGATTGCGCCGGCAGCGCCTGGCCGTTGTAGAACAGCCGGATCTCTGCGGCGTTGTCGATCCCCAGCCCGATGGCGCGGCGCAGCGCCACCTTGACCGGCGTGTAGCCGCCGACCTGCGGGTCATCAAAATTGAAGAAAGTGTGCGACACACTGGCGCCGAGCGTTTGCCGCGCCTGCACGCCGCGCTTGGCCAGGTACGGCGCGAGTCGGCCGCCAGGCATCGCTATCGGCGCAAACGACGGCGGCAGGCGCAGGGTGTCGATCTCGCCGCCCAGAAAGGCCAGCCAGCGCGGCTGCGCTTCTTCGATCACGGCGACTTCGATGCGGTCGACGAGGGGCAGGCGCTGGCCGGCCAGTTCACGAGCGGCGGTGGCCGCCTGCGTGTCACCCTCGGGCGCCACCGCGTCGAAGCGCAGCTCGCGAAAGCGCGGGTTGCGTTCGAGCACGATGCGCGAGCTGCGCCGCCACTCCGCCAACCGGTAGGGCCCCGTGCCGACCGGGTGGGCCATGGTGTCGGCCGCGTAGGCCTCGATCGCCTCGCGGGCCACCGCGCCGGCGTTTTGCGCCGCCGCGAAGACATCCGCGAAGCGGGGCGTCGGCGTGCCCAGCCGCAACTCGAAGCGGTAGCGGTCGATCGCACGCAGGCCGTCCACCGGGGCGTCGTAGGGAAATGGCGTGCGCGTGGCCAGCGCCTTCTTGCGCAACTCGGACAAGCCCAGCACTTGCGCGTTCTCGAACAGGTACAGGCGCTCGGTCTTGATCGCCGGGTCGTACAGGCGCTTGACGCTGTAGACATAGTCGCCCGCCGTCAACTCACGCGGCCGGCCCTTGAACACCGGGTCGTCGGCGAACAGGATGCCCGGTCGGATCGTGAAGGTGAAGCGCTTGAAATCGGCCGAGACCTCGGGCAGCGCGGCAGCCGTCAGCGGCTTCAACAACGCCGGCTTGGCCAACTCGTCGTAGGTCAGCGGCGCTTCGAAGATCAGGTCGATGATGGTCAGCGAAGAAGCGTCGCTGACCTGGATCGGGTCGAAGCCGACTTCGGCGGTGGGGAAGGCGGCGCGCAGCACTTTCAGGGGCTGCGCCGCCTGATGCGGCAGCACCTTGCGCGGCGCTGCGTAGGCGCTGCCGCTGCCCGCGCCGAGCGCCGCGGCCGTGCCGGCGGCGAGCAGGTCGCGGCGTTGCATTGCCGTGCTACTTCGCCGGCTTCTTGCTCATATCGATATCGACCGTATGCCACCAAGCGTTCCAGAACAGCGGGCGCGTGAAGCCAATCACCCACGGGTGCCACATGTCGGTCGAGATGCGGTGCACATTGCTCTTGTAGGGCATATAGGCCGCGGCGAGCAGCTTGGCCTGGCGGAACATCTCCTGCCGCTCGGGGCCGTCGGGCAGCAGCGACAGGCGCTTGAGGATGGCGTCGAATTCGGCGTTCTTGAAGCGTGCCATGTTCTGCCCGCCCCACTGCGAGCTGTCGAAGCGCATCAGGCCATCCTGGCCGTCGCTGCTGGACGATGCACCCCCCAGGGCCCAGACCTGTAGCTTGCCCGCGCGCGCCTGCTTCAACTGCTCGGGCCACTTGGCAATGCTGCTCTTGACGCGGATGCCGATGGCCTGCATGTCCTTGGCCCACAAGGTTTCGAACTCGCGGCTGATCTGGTCTGCCTGCGAGGCGCGGTCGATCACCAACGGCGAGCCGTCGGGCAGTTCGCGCCAGCCGTCGCCGTCGCGGTCGAGGTAGCCGTACATGTCGAGCAGGGCCTTGGCGCGCGCCGGGTCGTAGTCGCCCATCTCGCTCTTGAACTTCGGGTCGTAGCCGCTGGTGTGCGGCGAGGCCGGGCCCTGCGAGGGGATGGCCTGGCCACGGTAGCCGATGCGGATCAGCTTGTCGACATTGATGCTCAGACCGATCGCGCGGCGCAGCGCGATCTTTTCCGGCGTGTAGCCGCCGACCACAGGATCCACCATGTTGAAATAAACGTAGGTGATGTCGGCATTGGCCTGGCGGCGCATCTGGATACCCCGCTTGGCGAGGTTGGGTGCCAGCTTGCCGTTGGGCGCGGCCTGGTTGACGAATTCGCCGGGCACGGCGCCGGTCTTGCCGGCAGCGCTGTCGATTTCGGCATTGAGGAAGGCCAGCCAGTACGGCTGCGCCTCCTCGATGATCGAGACCTGTACCTCGTCGATCATCGGCAGCCGGCGGCCCTTGAACTTGGCGAGCAGGGCTTGGCCGTTGGTGTCATCGGCGGCGGGCTCGGCGTCATAGAGTTCACCGCGGTAATCGGGGCTCTTCTCCAGCACGATCAGCGAGCTGCGCCGCCACTGCTTGAGGCGGAAAGGACCAGTGCCCACCGGGTGCGCGTCGATCTTGTCGCCATAGAACTCCACCACTTCGCGCGCTTGCGCGCCGAATTGCTCGGGTCCGGCCAGCAGTTCGGTAAGGCGCGGGCGAGGCTCGCGCAGCTTGAACTGCACCGTGAAGCGGTCCAGGGCGCGCAGGCCCTCGACCGGCGCCTCGTAGTCGAAGGGCTTCCTCTGGTCGAGCGCTGCCTTGCGCACTTCGGCCAGGCCGATGAAGCCGGCCGACGACTCGATCACGCCCCAGCTCGGGCTCTTGTTGGCCGGGTCCGCGATGCGCTGGAACGCGTAGACGAAGTCCTGCGCCACGACTTCGCGCTTCTGGCCCTTGAACGCCGGGTCGTCGGCGAAGTAGATGCCCGGGCGGACCTTGACCGTCCAGGTGCGGAAGTCGTCGGATGCGACGGGCAGGCCGGCCGCCAGTTGCGGCCTGATCTTGGCCGGCCGCGCCAGGTGGTCGTAGGCGTACAGGGCCTCGAAGATGTGCGCCGTGACCGCGATGGAATAGACGTCGTTGATCTTGGCCGGATCGAACCCTGTTTCGGCCACGCGGAACGCGACCTTGAGTACCTTCTTCGGCTCGGTGCTCTGCGCATGCGCTGTCGCAGCCAAGGCCAGCGCGGTGGCCAACAGCAAGGGGCGGAAGCAGCTTTTC
>JANMSR010000495.1:0-2606 GCA_031389565.1 Burkholderiales bacterium | reverse complement strand
GACAAGGATCAGGTGATGTACTACCGCGAGGCCATCGACGGCCAGATCCTGCAGGAAGGCATCAACGAAGCCGGCGGGATGGGTAGCTGGATCGCCGCGGCGACGAGTTACTCGACGAACAACCGCATCATGCTGCCGTTCTACGTCTACTACTCGATGTTCGGCTTCCAGCGCATCGGTGACATGGCCTGGGCCGCGGGTGACATGCAGGCGCGCGGCTTCCTGCTCGGCGGCACCTCGGGCCGCACCACTTTGAACGGCGAGGGCCTGCAGCACGAAGACGGCCACAGCCACATCCTGGCCGGCACGATCCCCAACTGCATCAGCTACGACCCGACGTTCGCGCACGAAGTCGGCGTGATCCTGCACCAGGGCCTGAAGCGGATGGTGGAAAAGCAGGACAACGTCTATTTCTACATCACCCTGCTCAACGAGAACTACCCGATGCCGGGCCTGAAGGCCGGCACCGAAGAGCAGATCCTGAAGGGCATGTACCTGCTCGAAGAGGGCGCCAAAGGGCTACCGAAGGGCCCCTCCGGGTCCGCGCCGCGCGTCAACCTGCTGGGCAGTGGCACCATCCTGCGCGAGAGCCAGGCGGCCAAGCTGTTGCTGGAGCAGAACTGGGGCGTGGCCGCCAACGTCTGGAGCTGCCCGAGCTTCAACGAGCTGGCGCGAGACGGTCAGGATTGCGAGCGCTGGAACCTGCTGCACCCGACCGAGAAAGCGCGCGTGCCCTTTGTCGCGCAGCAGCTCGACAAGTACGCCGGCCCGGTGATCGCGTCGACCGATTACATGAAGAACTACGCCGACCAGATTCGCGCCTTCCTGCCCAAGGGCCGCACGTACAAGGTGCTCGGCACCGACGGCTTCGGCCGCAGCGACTTCCGCAGCAAATTGCGCGAGCACTTCGAGGTCAATCGCCACTATGTGGTGGTGGCGGCGCTGAAGGCGCTGGCCGACGAGGGCACGCTGCCGCAGGCCAAGGTGGCCGAGGCGATCAAGAAGTACGGCCTCAACGCCGACAAGATCAACCCGCTGTACGCATAAGCACAACACCGGAGACACGACATGGCGTTGGTGGAAGTCAAGGTTCCGGACATCGGAGACTTCAAGGAGGTCGAGGTCATCGAGCTGCTGGTCAAGGCGGGCGACAGCGTCGCGGTCGACCAGTCGCTCATGACGGTGGAGTCGGACAAGGCGTCGATGGAGATTCCGTCGTCGCATGCCGGCGTGGTCAAGGAGCTGAAAGTCAAGCTCGGCGACAAGGTGGCCGAGGGCACCCTGGTGCTGGTGCTCGATGCGGCCGATGCGGCGGTCGCTGCACCCTCACCCCAGCCCTCTGCCTCGAAGGCAGAGGGGGACAAGCCCGCAGCGGTTTCTCCTCCCTCGCCCGCCCCGGCGGCAGAGGGCCGGGCTGAGGGTGGGTCGATCGATATCGTCGTGCCCGACATCGGCGACTTCGACGAGGTCGCGGTGATCGAGGTCTTCGTCAAGCCGGGCGACACAGTGAAGGTCGAGCAGAGCCTGATCACGGTGGAGAGCGACAAGGCGTCGATGGAAATCCCGTCGTCGCACGCCGGCGTCGTGAAGAGCCTCGAGGTCAAGCTCGGCGACAAGGTCAAGAAAGGCACGCTGATCGCGGTGCTGCAAGGCGCGACGGGTGCGGCGGCGGCTGCCGTGCCTGCTGCAACCCCCGCGGCCGCCGTGGTGGCCGCTGCCGCTGCACCGGCGGCCATGCCGGGCCACCCGCCGCCCGCGGCCACGGGCACTCTGCCACACGCCTCGCCGTCGATTCGCCGTGTCGCGCGCGAGCTTGGGGTGCCATTGGTCGAAGTGCAGGGCAGCGGGCCCCATGGCCGCATCACGCAACAGGACCTTCAAGGCTTCGTCAAGGGCGTGATGGCGGGGGCAGTGCAAACCGCCGCGCAGAAGTCCAAGGCGCCGGCAGCTGCCGCCGGCAGCGGCGCCTTCCCTGGCCTGCTGCCCTGGCCGCAGGTCGACTTCACCAAGTTCGGCCCGGTCGAGCGCAAGGAGTTGTCGCGCATCAAGAAGATCAGCGGTGCCAACCTGCACCGCAACTGGGTCGTGATCCCGCATGTCACCAACCACGACGATGCCGACATCACCGAACTCGAAGCCTTGCGCGTGCAACTGAACAAGGAAAACGAAAAGAGCGGCGTCAAGGTCACGATGCTGGCCTTCCTGATCAAGGCCTGCGTGGCGGCGCTGAAGAAGTTCCCCGACTTCAACGCCTCGCTGGACGGCGAGCAGATCGTTCTCAAGCAGTATTTCCACATCGGCTTCGCGGCAGACACGCCCAACGGCCTGATGGTCCCGGTGATCAAGGACGCCGACAAGAAAGGCGTGCTGCAAATCAGCAAGGAGATGAGCGAGCTGGCCGGCAAGGCGCGGGAAGGCAAGCTGAGTCCGGCCGAGATGAGCGGCGGCTGCTTCAGCATTTCGTCGCTCGGCGGCATCGGCGGGCGCTACTTCACGCCGATCATCAATGCCCCCGAAGTCGCGATCCTCGGCGTGTGCAAGAGCGCCACCGAGCCGAAGTGGGACGGCAGCGCCTTCCAGCCGCGGCTGATGCTGCCGTTGTCGCT
>JANMSR010000227.1:0-7021 GCA_031389565.1 Burkholderiales bacterium | reverse complement strand
GCACATCCTGATGCGCTACTACACCACGCCGTCGGTGAAGGAAGCACGGGACTCGGTGACCTGGAGCCTGTTCTTCATCTTCCTGCTCTACTTCACGGCGCCGGCCCTGGCGGTGCTGGTCAAGTACGAGGTCTTCAACGTGCTGGTGGGGACGCCGTTCAACGAGTTGCCGGCGTGGATCAACAACTGGGCCAAGGTCGACCCCGCGTTGCTGTCGGTCGCCGACATCAACAAGGACGGCATCTTCCAGTTGGGTGAAATGCGCATCAGCGGCGACATCATCGTGCTGGCCACGCCGGAAATCGGTGGCCTGCCGTATGTGGTCTCGGGCATGGTGGCGGCCGGTGGCCTGGCTGCTGCGCTGTCCACCGCCGACGGCCTGCTGCTGACGATCGCCAACGCGCTGAGCCACGACCTGTACTACAAGATGATCGACCCGAACGCGCCCACCTCGCGCCGGGTTTCCATCTCGAAGGCCTTGCTCGTGGTGGTGGCGCTGGCGGCCGCCGGTGTGGCGTCGCAGAAACCGGCGGACATCCTGTTCCTGGTTTCGGCGGCGTTCTCGTTTGCCGCGGCCACGTTCTTCCCGGCGCTGGTGCTCGGCATCTTCTGGAAGCGGGCCAACAAGTGGGGCGCCTCGCTGGGCATGGTCGCCGGCCTGGGCGTGACCTTCTACTACATGGCCACCACCCAGACCTGGATGCGCGGCGTGTTCGGCGTCACCTCACCAGTCGAGCTGTGGTGGGGCATCCTGCCGATCTCGGCCGGCGTGTTCGGTGTGCCGGTGGGCATTGCGACGATCATCATCGTCAGCCTGCTGACCAAGGCCCCGAGCCAGGAAACGCAGGAGCTGGTCGAGCATGTGCGTTACCCCGACCTGAAACTGGGCCAGGCTTGATCTCGATTCAAACTATCGCCTGTGAAGGGCCCCGCGAGGGGCCCTTCTTCTTTTATGCTGCCGCGCATGAGCAGCCTGACGCCGTCGCACAGCCTGGTCACCAACCTGCGCAACGAGTTGCTGCACTGGCCGCCGTTCGCGCAGATGGCCCCTGAACATGTCAATCGCTTCGTGCAGGCCGCCACGCAGGCCTACTACGAACCGAACGAAACCGTGCTCTCGCCGGCCAGCGGTGCCGTCACGCGACTGCTGCTGATCCGCCGCGGCAGCGTGAGTGGCCGCCAGGGTTTGGCCGAGGCCAGCGCTGGATTCCAGTACGAAGCCGGCGAGATGTTCCCGGTCGGCGCGGCAATGGGCGCGCGTCCGGTCACCTCCACCTACACCGCCAGCGTCGATACCTTCTGCCTGCAATTGCCGCTGGCCGCGATGCACGCGCTGGCGAGTGAGAGTGCCCCTTTCGCCGACTTCCTGAACGGTCGCGTGCAGCAATTCCTGGCCTTGTCGCGCAGCGCGCTGCAGGTGGCCTACGCGTCGCAGACGCTGGCCGAACAGTCGCTCGAAACGCCGCTCGGCGAGTTGCTGGGCCGCGCCGCGGTGGGTGTGGCGCCTTCGACGCCGCTGTCGGTCGCGTTGACGCTGATGCACGACAAGCGCATCGGTTCGGTCCTGGTGCTCAACGAAGACAGCGGCGCGGCCGTGGGCATCCTGACACGGCACGACATTCTCGGCCGCGTCACGCTGGCCGAGCGGCCGCTGGCCACACCGATCAGCGAGGTGATGAGTACGCCGGTGATCAGCCTGAGCGTCGACCACACCGCACAAGACGCCGCGTTGGCGATGTCGCGCCACGCCATCCGCCATGTGCCGGTGACTGAGGCCAGCGGGCGCGTGGTCGGCATCCTGTCCGAGCGCGACCTGTTCGCGCTGCAACGCCTGTCGTTGAAGCAGGTCAGCACGGCCATCCGTGCCGCGCCCGACGTGGCCACGCTGCGCGCCGTGGCGCAAGACATCCGCCGCTTCGCGCGCAACCTGCTCGGTCAGGGCGTCGGCGCGCGCCAGCTCACCGAACTGATCAGCCATCTGAACGACGTGCTGACCGAACGACTGGTGGCCCTGGTGGCGGGCACGCACGGCATCGACCTGGCGCGCGGCTGCTGGCTGGCCTTCGGCTCCGAGGGCCGCAGCGAACAGACCATCGCCACCGACCAGGACAACGGCATCGTCTTCGCCAGCGACCACCCCGATGCCGACCGCCCCGTCTGGCTGGCCTTCGCGCGCGAGGTCAACGAAGCGCTCGATGCCTGCGGCTACCCACTGTGCAAGGGCAACATCATGGCCAGCAACCCCGACTGCTGCCTGTCCCAGGGCGAATGGCTGGCGCGGTTTGCCGACTGGATCGACCACGGCGCGCCCGAAGACCTGCTCAATGCCAGCATCTACTTCGACTTGCGGCCACTCGCGGGCGCCTGCGGGCTGACCCAAGCCATGCGCGAACTGGTGCTGCAGCACGCCGGCCGCAACCCGCGCTTCATGAAGCAGATGGCCGAGAACGCCCTGCGCAACAGCCCGGCGCTGAACTGGCGCGGCGGCATAGACGCGCAGGTGCAGGGTGGGCAGGAAGTGGTCGACCTGAAGCTGCACGGCACGGCGATCTATGTCGATGCCGCGCGGCTGTACGCCTTGGCGCACGGCGTGCCCGTCACCGCCACGCGCGCGCGTTTCGAGGCGGTGGCACCGGCCCTCGGCGCGGCAGCACACGAGGCCGAGGCCTGGGTCGATGGCTTCGAGTACCTGCAGATGCTGCGCCTGCAAGTGCAACTGGCGCGCGGCAGCCGCGCGGCCGTGGACGCCAGCGACGGCAACCCCAACCTGGTCGACGTGGCGGCGCTGAACGACATCGACCGCCTTGTGCTGAAGGAAAGCCTGCGTGTGGCGCGGCGGCTGCAGCAGCGTATTCACCTGGACTACGTCCGATGAGTCTTTGGCAGCGCCTGTGGGGCGCGGGTGCGCAGGCCGAGCCGAGCCCGCAGCGCTGGGTCGTCGTCGATGTCGAAACGACTGGCCTGGACATGCGCCACGACCGCCTGCTGGCGATTGCCGCGGTTGCGCTGCGGCTCGACGGCCAGGCCACGCCGCGTATCGATCTGGCCGACAGCTTCGAGGCCGTGTTGCGCCAAGACGCCACCCTGGTCGACAAGGACAACATCCTGCTGCACGGCATCGGTGTTGGCGAGCAACGTGCCGGCGCGCCGCCTGACGCGGTGCTGGCCGCGTTCGCGCAGTGGCTCGGCGACGCGCCGCTGCTGGCCTTTCACGCCGTGTTCGACCAGACCATGATCTACCGCGCGCTGAAGGACTCCCTGGCGCGCACGCTGGCCAACCCCTGGCTCGACCTCGAACCGGTGGCCGAGGTGCTGCACCCTGAGGTCGGCGGCCGCGCGCTCGACGATTGGCTGCTGCACTTCGGCATCGACTGCGCTGTGCGGCACCAGGCCGCCGCCGACGCGCTGGCCACGGCCGAGTTGCTATTGCGGCTGTGGCCGGCGGCGCGCAAGCTGCGCTGCACCACGTTCGCCGAGTTGCGCCGGCTCGCCGAGCAACGTCCCTGGTTGGCACAGCGCTGATCCCAGCTTTGGGGCTGTCGTTTCAGCCCAGAAACGCCAGCAAGCGCGCTGCCAGCGCCTCGGGCTGGTCGTGGTGCAGCATGTGGCCGCAGTGCGCCAGCGTTTCGCGCTCGACCTGCGGCACCCTCGCCAGACGCGCCTCGAATTCGCTGCGCGGGTAGCGCTCGCCCCACCACCTGGCGATGTCGGTGTCGGCGCCCTCGACCCACAACAGCGGCGCGGCGATGCGGGCCCAGGTTTCCACCACTTCGTCGGCCTGGTACAGCGCCGGGTTGACGCGCTTGTGCGCCGCATCGGCCTGCAGGTGCCACTGGCCGTCGGCCGCCGGCGCCGCCCATTGGGTGGCCAACCAGGCCGCCTTGTCGGCAGGCAAGCGCGGGTTGGTCTTCATCAGTCGCTCGGCGACTTCGGCCGCGCTGGCGTAGGGGCGCAGGCCGGTGGGCGCCTTCAGCTCGTCGAGCCATTGCTGCAGGCGTTTCGGGGCTTGTTGCGCTTGGCTGGCGGGCAATCCGAAACCTTCGAGGTTGACCAGGCGGCGCACGCGCTCGGGGCGCACGCCGGCGTAGCTCATCGCCACGTTGCCGCCCATGCTGTGGCCGAGCAGGTCGATCGGCTGCGCGGGTGCGAGCGTGTCGATCAGCGCATCGAGGTCACCCAGGTAGTCGGGGTACCAATAACTGTCGCCGCCGCCCGAGCTGCTGCGGCCGAAGCCGCGCCAATCCGGTGCCGCGATCCAGCGGCTCGGGCCTTCCAACGCCGCCATCGCATCGACCATGAACTGGAATGACGCTGCCACGTCCATCCAGCCGTGCAGCAGCAGCAGCAGCGGGCGCTCGGGCGTGGTCAGGTCGGCAACGCCCCAGGTTTCGAGGTGGTAGCTGAGGCCGCGGATCGGCACACGGCGGGCCGCGGCGGGCCGGGCAGGGCGGTACGGTGGCGTGCTCATCGCGCCACTGTAGGCGAGCTCGGCCTGGGCTGCCGGGCATGCCATCGGCCGACCCACGCAGGCGCCGTCAGCCACCTGCGGCGGCTGTCCCGCTCGGGCCCCGGCTTTTGCGAGAATCGATGCATGACTGCCGATGCCACCGCTCAGCGCCCCGCCGCGAACGCCTTCGCACTGCGTGCTGCCCAAGCGCACGATGTCGAGGCCATCGTCGCCCTGATCACCGAACTGGCCGCGTTCGAGCAGCTCACGCACCTGCTCGAAGTCACGCCCGACAAACTCGCGCCGCACCTGTTCGGCCCGCGCCCGGCGGCCGAGTGCGTGGTCGGCGAGGTGGCCGGCGAGGTGGTGGCCTTCGCGCTCTTCTTCACCAACTTCTCGACCTTCCTGGCCCGCCCCGGCCTGTACCTCGAAGACCTCTACGTGCGCCCCGCGCACCGCGGCACGGGCCTGGGCAAGGCCCTGCTCGAACACCTCGGCCGGCTGGCGGCCGAGCGCGGCTGCGGCCGTTTCGAGTGGAGCGTACTCGACTGGAATGCCAACGCGATCGCGTTCTACGAGAATCTCGGCGCGACGGTGATGCCCGACTGGCGCATCTGCCGCATCAGCGGCGAGCGGCTGGCGCGCTTCGCGGCCCCGGCGCGGGTGTGATTCATATGTCAACACACCCTAGACCGCCGCGCTGATTCATGAGCATGCTTGCTGCGGCCGATCCCTACCGCGAGATCTACCGGAGTTTTCGCTGGCACGTACCCCGCGAGTTCAACCTGTACGCGGCTTGCTGCGCGCGCTGGGCGCGGCAAACGCCGCAAGCCACGGCACTGGTCTGCGAAAACGAGCGCGGCGAGGTGGCGCACTGCAGCTACGCCGAGCTGCAGGCCAGCGCGCTGCGCGTGGCCGCCGCGCTGGCCGCGCACGGCGTCGCGCGCGGCGACCGGGTCGCGATCGTGATGCCGCAGCGCATCGAGACGGCCGTGGCCCAGATGGCCGTCAGCGCGCTCGGCGCGGTGGCGATGCCGCTGTCGATGCTGTTCGGCCCCGAGGCCATGGCTTACCGGTTGCGCGACAGCGTGGCGGTGTTGGCGATCGTCGACGAGTCGGCGATCGACAGCTTGCTCGCGGTGCGCGCCGAGTGCCCGGCGCTGCGCCAGGTGGTGGCGGTGGGTGCCGCGGCCGGGCGCGGCGACATCGACTGGTTGGCGTGCCGGCACGCACGCTACGCTGCGCTCGTGCCGGCAGCCACGCTCGCCGACGACCCGGCGCTGCTGATCTACACCAGCGGCACCACCGGTGCACCGAAGGGCGCGCTGATCCCACAGCGCGCGCTGATCGGCAACCTCAGCGGTTTCGTCGCCAGCCAGAACTGGTTTCCGCACGGCGCGGGCGTGTTCTGGTCGCCGGCGGACTGGGCCTGGACCGGGGGCCTGATGGATGCCCTGCTGCCGGCCTTGTATTTCGGGCAGACCATTCTCGGCGTGCAAGGCCGCTTCACGCCCGAGCGCGCATTCGAGTTGATGCAGCGCCACGGCGTCACGCACACCTTCCTGTTTCCGACCGCGCTGAAGTCGATGATGAAGGCGGTGCCCGAGCCGCGCCAGCGCTACCCCGGCCTGAAGCTGGCCGCGATCATGAGTGCCGGCGAAGCGGTGGGCGACGCGGTGTTCGCCTACTGCCGCGACGCCCTGGGCGTCAGCGTCAACGAGATGTTCGGCCAGACCGAAGTCAACTACATCGTCGGCAACTGCGGCGCGTACTAGGGCCGCGATGGCCGCGTGCATGCGGGCTCGACAGCGCGCCCCGGCAGCATGGGCCGGCCCTATCCTGGCCACCGCATCGCCGTGCTCGACGACGCCGGCTTCGAGGTGCCGCGCGGCACGCCGGGCGATGTGGCCGTGCACCGGCGCGACATCCACGGCCACCCCGATCCGGTGTTCTTCCTCGGCTACTGGCGCAACGACGAGGCGACGCAGGCCAAGTTCACCGGCGACCCGACCGACTCGTGGTGCCGCACCGGCGACACCGCGGTGATGGATGCCGACGGCTACCTCTGGTACCAGGGCCGCAGCGACGACATGTTCAAGGCCGCCGGCTACCGCATCGGCCCGAGCGAGGTCGAGAACTGCCTGGTCAAGCACGCGGCGGTGGCCAACGCCGCGGTGGTACCCAAGCCCGACGCCGAGCGCGGTGCGCTGGTCAAGGCCTACGTCGTGCTGGCGCCCGGTTTCGTCGGTGACGCGGCCCTGATCGAAGCTTTGCAGCAGCATGTGCGCGGCCGCCTCGCGCCCTACGAGTACCCGAAGGAAATCGAGTTCATCGACGCGCTGCCGATGACGACCACCGGCAAGGTCCAGCGCCGCGTGTTGCGCCTGCGCGAAGAAGAGCGCGCTGCGGGGCGATAGGCCTTTGCACCGTCAACGCCGCGCCACCGCGGCTTGCCGTGTGCGCCGCCACTCGCGCACGCGCTCGTCGATGAAGCTATCGACGCTGGTCAAAGTATGGGCGGGCGTGATCGCCGACCGCGTCGACCGCCGCCGCATGCTGCTGGTGACGCAGGTC
>JANMSR010000477.1:0-2291 GCA_031389565.1 Burkholderiales bacterium | reverse complement strand
CCGTCCTTGCTGCCGGCAATGAACCGCGCCACCTGCTTGGGCACGAAGCGCTCTTCGTCGAGGTTCATGCCCTTGATCACGCGCTTGACGGCCGACAACGAATCGGCGCTGTCGAGGATCTGGAACGATTGCGGCAGGCCGGCGAGCTTCCAGTGCGCACGCAGGAATCGATTGCACAGGCCGTGGAAGGTGCCGATCCACATACCGCGCACGTTCACCGGCAGCATCGTCGTCAGCCTTGTGAGCATCTCCTTGGCGGCCTTGTTGGTGAAGGTCACCGCCAACAGACCCCCCGGCGATACCTGGCCGGTGTTGAGCAGCCAGGCGATGCGCGTGGTCAGCACGCGCGTCTTGCCCGAGCCGGCGCCGGCCAGGATCAGCGCCGGCTGGGCGGGCAGCGTGACAGCGGCCAACTGCTCTGGATTGAGGTGGCGCAGCAGGCGGTCGGGCGGGACGTCATGCGAATTCGGCTCGTTCATCGAGCGATTCTAGGATTCACGCACGCCAACCCACGGCGCGCGCCGATCCGCGGCGGGTTACGCCCCGTCCAGCAACGTGAACAGCGTGATCGGGCTGCTGTCGCTGACGCGGTTGCGCGAGCGCTTGCGCGAGCTGGTACGTTGGTGGTTGACGAACCAGGAGGCGAAGTCCGAGCCCGCCATTGGCCGCCCGAGCCAGTAGCCCTGCATCTCATCGCAACCCAATTCGCGCAGCACCTGCGCCTGCTCGGCAGTCTCGACCCCCTCGGCCACCACGCACATCTTCATGCTGCGGCCCAGCGCGGCAACCGCGGCGCAGATCGCCACGTCTTCCTCGTTTTCCGGCAGCGACTGCACGAACGACCGGTCGATCTTGAGGGTGTCGATGTTGAAGCGCTTGATGTAGCTGAGCGACGAATGGCCGGTGCCGAAGTCGTCGATCGCCAGACGCACGCCGAGTCGCCGGAAGCTCTCGAGCATGGAGCGCGTGCTGTCGTTGTCCTCCATCAGCAGCGACTCGGTGAGCTCGATCTCCAGGCGCTGCGGGTCGATGCTGTTTTCGCGCAGTGAGTCCTCGACCAACGACGCCAGATAGAGGTGGCGAAACTGTCGCGCCGACAAGTTCACCGCCAGCCGCATCGGTGGCAGGCCCAGCCGGTCCCAGCCTGCCAACTGCTGGCAGGCAGCGCGGATCACCCAGGCGCCCACCGGCAGGATCATGCCGGTGTCTTCGAGCACGCCGACAAAGCGGTCCGGCGGCACCATGCCGTGGCCCGGCCGCTGCCAGCGCAGCAGCGCTTCCACGCCGGTGACCTTGCCGGTACGCATGCACGCCTTGGGCTGGTAATGCAGCACGAACTCCTGCCGCTCGACGGCGCGGCGCAGGCTGCCTTCGAGCGACACGCGCGCCGTGACGGCGGCGTTCAAGTCGTCGCTGAAGAAGCTGTAGGTGCCGCGACCGAGCGACTTGGAGCGGTACATCGCCATGTCGGTGTGGCGCACCAGCGTGTCCAGGTCGACATCGTCGGTCGGGTACATCGCGATGCCGATGCTCGCCGAGGCCACGATCTCTTCCTCGCCCACCACGAGAGGTTCGTCCAGGGCGTCGAGCAGGCGCCGGGCGACATGAGCGGCGTCTTCGGGGCTGCCCACGCCTTCGACGATCACGGTGAATTCGTCGCCCCCCAGGCGCGCCAGCGTGTGCGCCTCGGCCATCTCGCGGCTGACGCAATCCTGCTCGCGCAGGCACTGCGTGAGGGTCCGGGCGACGTGCTGTAGCAAGAGATCCCCGACCGCGTGCCCAAGGCCGTCATTGACCAGCTTGAAACGATCGAGGTCGAGGAACATCAAGGCCATCGACTGACCGTAACGCCGCGCCCGGGCCATGGCTTGGCCCAGGCGATCGCGAAACAGCGCGCGATTGGGCAGCCCAGTCAGGCTGTCGTAGTTGGCCAGTTTGTTCAGGCGCTCCTGTGCGTCTGCGCGCTCGGCGGCGTCGCGCAGGCGCACGACCACGTGCGAGCCGCTGGCCGATTCGAAGGGCGTCAGTTCCAGCAGCAGCGGACGCCCGGGCGTCGGGCCGGCGCGCGTCGTTGCGTCGCCATTGCGCAAGGAAAAGCGCTTGTCCGGTGAGCCCTGTTCCAGAAACTCGGCCACATGCCGGCCAACGACGCCGGCCGCATCGGTCTGCAGCAAGCGAGCCGCCACCGCGTTGCATGACGCGACGATGCCATCGGCGGCGCAAACCAGCAAACCGTCACTCGCGCGCTCGAACAGCACCTCCAGCAACGGAGCGCGGTGAACCGCGTGCGG
>JANMSR010000472.1:0-2088 GCA_031389565.1 Burkholderiales bacterium | reverse complement strand
AGGCTGATCAGCAGCACGCCCAGGTGCGCACGCTCGGCGGGCGTGAGCTTGCGGTCCAGGTCGAGCACGGTATCGATGATCGTCGGGCAGATGTAGCTGCACGAGGTGTAGAACATCACCACCACTTGAGCCGTGCCCCGCTTGGCGCCCAGCGGCAGGCGGCGGCCGGCCTGGTCGGTGAGCGGCGCGTCGAGTTGGTAGACCGAGTCGCGCGGCAACGGCGCGGGCGCGGCGTCGGCCGTCATCGCAGTGACGAGCAGGGCCGCAGCGGCGAGATACCAGCGCATGGCGGTGTCCTTCAGCGGGCGCAACGAAAGCCGAGATTGGCGGTGGCGTCGGCGCCTTCGAGCGACGACAGCATCGCCACCCGCATCAGCACCGCGTAGTTGTCGCGGTCGTTCATCGACAACGCGCCGGCACCGCAGAACTTGAGCCGGTCGGCGTCGCCCTGGTTGCGGTTGTCGGGCGAGACCAACAACGCCGAGAAGTCCTCGGTCCATTCCCAGACCAGGCCATGCAGGTCGCGCACGCCATAGGCATTGGGTCGCTGCGTGCCGACCGTTGGCAAGGCGCGCTTGGAGGACTGCGCATACCAGCCGAGGATGCGCTCGCGCCAGGCCGGGTCGCTGCGCGCATCGGTGCGGCGCTCGTCGGCCGCGGCGGCGTATTCCCATTGCGACCAGGTCGGCAGGTGCGCGCCCTGCGCCTTGCAGTACGCGCTGGCCGCAAACCAACTGACCCAGACCACCGGCTGCTGTGGCAGCGCGCTGGGGCCGAGCTGGCTCGGCCCGGCCCAGTGCGACAGGTAGCGCGTTTCGGCGAACACGCTGGCCACGCCGTCGCGGCGCCACTGCGGATGGCTGCGCACGAAGGCCAGGAAATCTGCGTTGGTCACCGGCAGGCTCATCAACTTGAACGGCACCACGCGCACGCGGCTGCCACTGTCCTCGTACTTCAGCGCCGAGCTGAACTCAGCGCCCGGCAGCTTCACATACCTGGGGTCACTGGCCCGTGCGCCGGCCACGGCCAGTGCACACAGCGCCAATGTGAGCAAGCGCTGCACGATTGGTCCCGGCCTGGACCTAGTTCGCGCCGGCAACGGCAGCCGGCTTGGCCTTGCGCCGTTCGGCGACCTCGGCCTTGGTCACCTTGCCGCCGGCATTGCCCCAACTGCCGAGAACGTAGGTCAGGATGTTGGCAACCTCGTCGTCGTTCAACTGGCTCATCGGCGGCATCACCGAGTTGTAGTCCTGGCCGTTGACCTTGACCGGGCCGGTGAGGCCGTTCAGCACCACGTCGATGGCGCGCTTGGGGTTGGCAGCCAGCCAGTCCGACTTGGCCAGCGGCGGGAACACGCCGGGCATCCCGGCGCCATTGGCCTGGTGGCAGGTCGAGCAGGTGCCGGCAAACAGCGCCTGGCCGGCCTTCATTTGCTCCTCGACCGTCAGCGCACCGCTCTTGGCCGCCTTGGCCGCGGCGGTCACCGCCGCGAGGTTGGGCTGGGCGCGGTCGCCGAGGTAGACCTCGTCGACTTCCTTGCCCGAGTAGATGGCCTTGTTCTCCGGGCCCTCGACTTTCATGATCGCCAGCGCGCCCTTGTTGAAGGCGCGAAAGATCGAATGGTCGACCAGCACATAGCTGCCCGGCACCTCGACGTGGAAGTCCATCATCGCCGCGCCGCCGGCCGGGATCAGCGTCGTCTGCACGTTCTCCTGGAAGCGCGTGCCGCCTTCGAACCAGACCTTGTCGAAGATCTCGCCGATGACGTGAAAGCTCGACACCAGGTTCGGCCCGCCGTTGCCCACGTACAGGCGCACCGTCTCGCCGGTCTTGGCTTTGATCGCCTTGTCGCCGGTCATCGAACCTTCGCTGCCGTTGAAGAGCACATAGGTCGCGTTCTCGTCGATCGCCTTTTGCATGTCGAACGGCTGCAGGCCCTTCTCGCGGTACTTGCCGGTGGTGTAGAAGTCGCCCTGCATGACGTAGTACTCGCGGTCGACCTTGGGCAGGCCGCCGGGGGGCTCGACCAGCATCAGCCCATACATGCCGTTGGCCACGTGCATGCCCACCGGCGCGGTGGCGCAGTGG
>JANMSR010000433.1:0-3094 GCA_031389565.1 Burkholderiales bacterium | reverse complement strand
CAGCCCCAGTTGCGCCAGTGGCACGCCGCCGATGCGCAATTCGCCGCTGGCCGGCGTGTGAATGCCGAGCATCAGTTTGAGCAGCGTGGTCTTGCCGCAGCCCGACGGTCCGACGATGGCCAACGACTCGCCCGGCTCGATGCTGAAATTCACGCCGCGCAGCACCTCGGGCTCGCCATCGGCGTAGCGAAAACTCATGCCGCGCACCTCGATGCGAGGCGGCGGCGCGGCCTCATCAGCGCGCTCGCGTCCCAGTCGCGGCAGGCCAACGTCCTCCGGCGCCGCCAGCACGATGTCGGCCAACCGCTCGCCCTGCAGCCTCAGCATGCGCAACTCGACGCTCTTGTCGATCAGCGCACTGACGCGCTGAGCGAACTGTTCCTTGAAGGCCACAAAGGCGAACAACATGCCGACCGAGAATTGCTGGTCCATCACCAGCAGCGCGCCGAGCCAGACCACGGCCACGCGCTCGATGCCGAACAGCAGCCGGTGCAGCACCGAGAACAGCAGCTCCAATTTGCGCGTCGCGATGTCGGCGTTCATGGTGTCGACCACGCGATTCATGAACCGCGCCTGCCGATCGGCCTGGCGGTTGAACAGCTTGATCGACTGCACACCACGCAGCGACTCGAGGAAGTGGCTGGCCTGGCGCGCCTCGTGCACCAGCGCCTCCTCGGTGGCCTCGCGCAGCGGCCGGAAAAACGCCCACCGCAGCGCCGCATAGGCGGCCACCGCGGCGAGCACCACCGCAGCCAGGGTCACGCTGTAAAACAGCATCATCGCCAGCGTGGCCACCACCAGCAGGCCGTCGAGCACAGCCTCGATGAAATGGGTGGTCAGCGTTTTCTGGATCTGCTGCACGGCGGCGAAGCGCGACCAGACATCGCCGGTATGGCGCTTCTCGAACCAGGCCATCGGCAGGCGCATCAGGTGCGCGAACACATTGCCCAGCCATTGCAGGTTCAGCGTCGCCGACAGGTGCAGCACGGCCCACGATCGGATCGCGGCGGCGGCCACCTGCAGCAGCACCAGCAGGCCGAAGCCCAGGCCCAGCGTGACCAGCAGATCGCGGTCGGCGCTCACCAGCACCCCATCGACCACCCATTGCAGGAAGAACGGGCTCAGCAGCACGAAGGCTTCGAGCCCGGCGGCGAGCACGAAAATCTGCAGCAGCGAGCGCTTCAGGCCGCGCACCGGACCCAGCAGTTGCTTGAGCGTCACCGTCTGGCGCTCGGTCTTGGGCCTGAAGTCGGCGGCCGGCGCCAGCTCGAGCGCGATGCCGGTGAAGTGGCGCGACAGCTCGTCGAGCTTCATGCGGCGCACGCCGCGCGCCGGGTCGTGCAGTGTGGCCACGTTGCCGCGCACCGCGGTCAACTCGACGAAGTGATTCAGGTCCCAGTGCAGCACACAGGGCAGTGCCAGTTGCGACAACTGGTCGGGTTCGGCGCGCAGCGCGCGCGGGTTGAACTTGAGGTCGCCGGCCATGCGCACCAGGTCGGCCATCGTCGCGCCCTTGAGCGACAGCGAGAAGCGCAGGCGCAAGGTCGGCAGATCGGTGCGGTGGCCGTGCGCCGCGGCGACCATCGCCAGGCACGCCAGCGCGCACTCGGCCGCCTCGGTCTGCAGCACCACCGGCACGCGACGGGCGCCGAACCAGCCGCTCAGCGAGAGGTCGAGCGTGTTCATCGGTGCCCCCTGGGCGCTGCGCGCCGTCCCGCCAAGCGGGAGCATGAACGCTTGGGACGGCCCTGCGCGTACTGGTGCACCCTGGGCGCTGCGCGCCGTCCCGCCAAGCGGGAGCATGAACGCTTGGGACGGCCCTGCGCGTTCACGACCGCGACACCCGACCGGCCATGCCGAGCACCGGCTCGAACAGCCACTCATAGAGCTTGCGGCTTTCGATCGGCACATCGGCATCGAGCTGCATGCCCGGCGCCAGCGGTTGCAGCGCGCCGTAAGCCGGGATCTGCTGGCGTTCGAGCGCCACCGTGATGCGGTACATCGGCTCGCGCACCGCACCGGCCCAGGGCTGACCGGCCAACTCGGCGGCTTGCAGCGGCGCCAGCGACACCTGCTCGATGCGCCCGTGCTGGTGTCCGAACTTCTGGTACGCGAAGGCGTGGTAGCGCAGCAGCACCGGCTGCTGCGCGCGCAGGAAGCCGACCGCGCTCGACGGCGCATAGAGGTGGGCCTGCAGGGCCGAGCCCGCAGGAATCAGGCTGGCCAGCGCCGACGCGGCCGTCACCGTTTCGCCCAGCGAGGCCAGCACCGCGCTGACCACGCCGTCCTGCGGCGCGCGCACCACGAGGCTGCGGCGCGCTTCGCTCTCAGCGCTCTTTTGTGCCAGTTCGGCACGTTCGCGTTCGAGCTCGCCGATCCGCGCACTGGCCTGCAAGGGCAGCTCGCGGCGCTGGGCCTCGAGCGCCGCGATGTCACGCTCGTGCGCGCTGCGTTGGCGCTCCTGCGCCTGGCGCTGCGCCTGCAGGCCGAGCAGCTCCTCGGCCTTGGCCTGCACCTGGGCGGCCGAGATGAAGTTGTCGCCACGCAAGGACTCCAGCCGCGCCTGCGCTTGCTGGGCCAGCGCGATGCGCTGCGCGAGCAGTGCCGCTTCGGCGTCCAGCGCGCCGCGCTCGCGCAGCAGGTCGGCACGCCGGCGTTCCAGCGCCACAGTCTGGCTGGCCAGCAGCGCTTGCTGCTGCACGGCCGCGTCGCGCAGGCTCTTTTCGCGCTCGGCCAGACTGCGTTGTACGGCAGCCTGCGTGTCGCCGCCGGCCGCTGCGCGGTCGAGCGACAGCACAAACAACACGTCGCCCGCGCGCACGCTCGCGCCCTCGGCGACGCGCCGCTCCAGCACCACGGCATCCTGCGGCGGCACCAGCCGGATCACACCGCGGTCGGGCACCAGCACCCCGCTGACTTGCACCTTGCGCGTGTACTCGCCGAGCGCCAGGAAGGCGCCCACGGCCAGTACGGCCAGCGCGACGCCGCCGGTCAGCAGCGCCAGCGACGGCGGGCGGACAAGCTGGATCTCACCGATCCACGAGGTCTGCTGGGATTCCAGCGCCTCGCGGCGGAAGATGTTTACCAACCTTTG
>JANMSR010000425.1:0-5195 GCA_031389565.1 Burkholderiales bacterium | reverse complement strand
TGTCATTCAGGTTGAACGAGAGCAAGCTGCTGCGCGCCGGCGGCGTGTCTTACTTCGACAAGGTCGACTCCAAGTTTTCCGGCTTCGACGAAGCAGACATGCGCGCCAGCGGCGTGCGCACAGTGCCGCCAGCGATGGTGCGCCGCGGCGCCTATCTCGCCCGCAACGTTGTCGTGATGCCCAGCTTCGTCAACATCGGCGCTTACGTTGACGAGAGCACGATGGTCGACGCCTGGGTCAACGTGGGCTCGTGTGCGCAAATCGGCAGATGCGTGCACCTCAGCGTTGGCGTATGCATCGGTGGCGTGCTCGAGCCCATGCAGGCACACCCGACGATCATCGAGGACAACTGCTTCATCGGCGCGCACTCGTCGGTGGTCGAAGGCGTCATCGTCGAAGAGAACTCGGTGATCGCGATGGGCGTGCACCTCGGCCAGAGCACGAAGATTCTCGACCGCGAGACGCGCGAGGTGAGCTACGGCCGCATTCCGGCCGGCTCGGTGGTGATCGCCGGTACCCTGCCATCGCCCGACGGTGGCTACAGCGCCGCGTGCGCGGTGATCGTCAAGAAGGTCGACGCGCAAACCCGCTCCAAGACCAGCATCAACGAGTTGCTGCGCTCCTGAGCCCCCCAAAGTCGCCGCCCGCGGCAAGCCGGTCGGCATGAAGCCTTGGTATCAGCTTTGGCGCTGCAGCGCGAGAACGCGTGCGATTGCCCGAGCGAGTTCTTTCGCTTCGACCGGCTTGGACACATGATCGTCCATTCCGGCTTCGATGTAGGCGTCGCGATCCTCGACCATGGCGTTGGCGGTCAGGGCAATGATCGGGATTCGTGCGGCGCTGGTGTCGAGCGCGCGAATCCGGCGCGCGGCTGCCAGCCCGTCCAGATGGGGCATCTGGATGTCCATGAGGACGAGGTCGTAAGTGCTTGCCGTGACCTTTGCAACTACTTCGAGACCGTCGCAGGCCATTTCGCAGCTATGGCCCAGATGCGCCAACATGGCGCTGATGACGAGTTGGTTGACCTCGTTGTCCTCCGCGACCAGGATCCGCAGGCCCTCGGACATATCGCCCGCGGCGTCCATGAGAGTGTCGGCAACGACGAACCGCAGCGAGTGGCCGCGCTGCAATGCCAGCACGACGCGGAATGTGCTGCCCCGGCCGACCTCCGTCTCGACGTCGATGCGCCCGCCCATCAGGTCGACGAGCCCGCGGCTGATCGCCAGGCCCAGCCCGCTGCCGCCGTAGCGCCGAGCGATGCCGCTGTCGGCTTGTATGAAGCGCTCGAAAAGTGTCGGCAGCGCGCCCGCAGCGATGCCAATGCCGGTGTCGCGCACCGAGGCGGTGAACTCCACACTGTCGTCTTCCAGCTCGCGATAGGCGACATCGACGCTGACCGAGCCGCGTTTGGTGAACTTGACGGCATTGCCGATCAGGTTGAAGAGCACCTGGCGCAGCCGCCCTTCATCGCCCCGGAGCACCGCGGGCAGCCCGCTCTGGAACTGCACAGTCAAGCTCAGGCCTTTTTCGTGCGCGCGTGTCGCGACCGACGCCGCGACCTCCTCGACCAGACGGCGTGGATCGAATTCGGCGATCACGAGTTCGAGCCGCCCGGCCTCGACCCGCGACAGGTCGAGGATGTCGTTGATCAGCGTCAGCAGCGCCTTGCCGGAGCTGCGGATCGTTCGCGCATAGCTGCGCTGCTCGTCGGTGAGCTCGGTCTTGAGCAACAGGCTGTTCATTCCCAGCACGCCATTGAGCGGCGTGCGGATCTCATGGCTCATCGCCGCCAGAAACTGCGACTTGGCATGGTTCGAGGCCTCGGCGGCTGCCTTGGCGCGGGCCAGTTCGCGCTCGGCCAGCGGGATGGCGCGCATGACGCTGACCATGCCGCCGTCGGGCGTGCGGCGCTCGATCACGTGGAGCACGCTGCCGTCCTCCATCTCCTGCTCGAACATGCCATGGCCGCTGCGGTGCTGCGTCAAGCGCATCGCGCACCAGGCCTGGCGCTTCGCAGCGTCGCTCGTGGCGGGCATGAGGGCCCGGGCGGCGATGTCGACGAGGTGCTCGAAGCTCACGCCCACGCCGATCACCGGGCGCAACCAAGGGAATATCTCCAGGTAGCGCGCGTTCCACGCCACCACGTGGTCCTGCGCGTCGCACAACAGGAAGCCGTCCGCCATCGACGCCAGCGCGCGGTCCATGATTTCCTTGGCCTTCGTGATCTCGCGCCGGGCGCGTGCGAGCCGCCCGAGTTGCCAGTGGGTGGCGCCACCGGCAGCGACGAGCATCGCGATGAAGGCGGCGGCCGCGCCCAGGATCAGCTTGCGGTCTTGATGCCAATCGGCCAGCGCCGCGTTCATCGGGATAGCGGCGGAAATCCGTACCGAGCGATACAGCGACGGGCGCGCCGCCAGGATCGAAGGCGACCCGTCGAGCCGCCCCGCGGCGTGCACGGCTGTGCCGCGCAGGGCCTCTATGGGTAGCGGCGCGGCCAGACGCTCGCCCAGCCGTGCGTCGCTGGCCGGCACGCTGGCCAGCAGTTGCCCGTCGTCGCGCTCCAGCGTGACCACCAGGCCCGGAATCTGGACCGACTGCGCCAGGATCGTCGTGATGACGGAAACCGGCACCTCGGCGATCACGAGCACGCCCAGCCCCGGCCCCAACGCAAGCGGCCGGGCGAAGTAGAGCGTGCGTTCGGAGCTGGCGAAGTTCAGCACCGGAGCGCTGATCGCCAGCATCGGCGTCGGCTGGGTCAGGGTGTCGTGTGCAAACCGCGCGGGCAGCGGTATGCCCAGCCGTTCGGTTTGCTCGCGCGCGGCCGCCAGCACGCGGCCGTCGGCATCGATCACGGCCAGATCGCGAAACTCCAGTTTGCGCTTGACGACGCCGCGCAACACGCGCTCGGCAGCGCTGCGCTCGAGCGTGCCGCCGGGCGCGAGCGCAGGCGGGAGCAACTCGCCCATGGCGGCGAGCAGCAGGTCGACCTCGATCAAGGTGCGATTGAGCGACGCCTCGGCGCCGCTGACGAATCGCAGCACCCGCGCCTCGGTTTCGCTGATCGCTTCGCGCTCGGCGCGCAGGGTCAGCCAAGCGGCCGCGCCGGCCGCCGCGATGGCCAACGCAGTCACGGCGCCCCATATCGCGAGAGTCAAACGGCCTTGAGACTGCATGCTCGGCGTGGGTTGGCTGCAGGGCGTTGCGCCGTCCGTGAGCACGGATGTCAGGGCAGATCGATGCCGCTGGCGGGGCCGAGGGTCTGCTTCCAAACCTGGGCGCATTGCGGGCCACAGCGCTTGAGCCAGCTTGGCAGCACGTCGTTGACCAGAATATCGCGGCGCTTGCGTGCGTCTGCCGCGCTCTCGCGAACCTCGGTCATGCGGCCCTTGCGTCCGCCGGTGCAGGCCGGCGCGCCGGTGTTGCAAGCGATCCCTTCGCTGGTCTCGTTCGCGGCTTCGGTCCAGATGGCTTGCTCCAGCTTCGGCAGTTCGCGCCGCAGCAGGTCCTGAAGGTCTTTAGGCAAGGAATTCCATGCGGCCCCGTTGGCCACGAACGCGGCAACACCCCAATTGACCGGCGTCGTGTGAATGTGGCTCGTGACCTCGTGCAGGCCGATCGTGTTGCCCGACATCGTGCCGGTGATGGCGCAATCGATGTTGCCGCTGCGTATGCTGGCGACGATGTCGGCGAAGGCGGTTTGCACTGGGGTCGCACCGAGAGACACGACCCAATCCGACTGCGGCGCGCTGGAGACCCGGACCCGGCGTCCCGCCAGGTCGGCGAGGCTGCCGAGCGGTTTGGCGCAGAACGTGACCTGGGCTGGGTAGGCATAGAGCGCCAGCAACTCGCTGCCATAGCGTTCGCGCAACACCTTCTCCAGGTAGGGACGGAAGGCGCCGACGTTGCGTCGCAAAGTCGCCACATCCGGGTTCAGTCCGGCCAGATCGGGCGCGGCAAGCTCTGCATCGAGCACCGCGCTCAGGTTGAGCAGCGAGGTTCCAAACGGAATGACGCCGAGTTGCACCAGGCGCAGCACTTCCTGGCCACGGATTCCCGCGCGGTCGAACGGCACGATTTCGGCACTGGCGCGGCCGCCGCTCAGGCGGGCCAGTTCGCGGGTCCAGAAGGGCTCTTCATGGCGCGTGTACTGGTTGACACCTGCCAATCCGCCGACGATCCGCAAGTGCTGTGGAGTCGGGGCAGGCACTTGCGCCGCGCAAGGGGCCCATGGCACCAAGCATGCGACGAAGGCGCCCCAAACCGCGCGGGACCATCGATGTGCGAGTGCGCTCCCGCGTTCGCCACGGGCGCGACACCGGTCGTTGATCTGCTTCATTGGACGTCCTAGCACTGTTCGTACGTATTGTGCAGCTCGCGCCAAGGGGCCGGTACGAGGAAAAGGTGCCAATGACGGGGTCATTCCAACTTCTGCGCGCTCTGCGCAAGGCGTTGAGTCCACCTCACGGTCATCTCGGCCCGCCTGCGCATGCGCAGTGCCGATTTCGAACCGGACCGCGCGACCTTCGGGTCAGTGTCAGCAATGGGTCAAGCCGAGCGTGACTCTCGACGGTGATGCAGCCCCCGGCTCGAAAGACGACACAGCGAAGCGGCTTCGGGCTTTTGCGTTGGATGCCTTCATCCATCGCGGCGTCTCGGCTGCGCCATCGCTCGCGCGCGCTTACGATGCAACCCGCAATCGGGCGTCCCCCGATGAAGGGTCAGACCATGCACATCGCGGTGATGGGTTCGGGCGGCTTGGGCGGCTACTTCGGGGCCCGCCTGGCGGCCGGTGGTGCCGACGTGCACTTCATTGCCCGCGGCCAGCACTTGCAGGCCATGCGCAGCGACGGCCTGCGCATCGAAGGGCCGGCGGCCCTGCACCTGCCCCGCGTCAGCGCGACGGACGATCCGGGCGAGGTCGGTGTCGTCGACGTGGTGATGCTGTGCGTCAAGCTGTGGGACACCGAGGCGGCGCTGCAACAAATGCGCCCGCTGGTCGGCCCCGACACGGCGATCATCTCGTTTCAGAACGGGGTCTTGAAAGACCGCACCCTGCGTGCCGCGTATGACGCCTCGCAGATCATGGGTGGCGTCGGCTATGTCGCGACGACGATCGACCGGCCGGGCGTCATCCGCCAGACCGGGCCGATGCAGCGGCTGCTGTTCGGCGAGTTCGACGGCACGCGGTCGCCGCG
>JANMSR010000411.1:0-3069 GCA_031389565.1 Burkholderiales bacterium | reverse complement strand
AGCGTGGCCCGGATGCGCGAGTTGTGCGAGGCCTGCGAGATGCAGTTCATCGTCGGCCAGGTGACGGGCATCGACGAGCGCGACGGAAAGCTCAGCGCGGTGAAGGTCACCGGCGGCGACAGCGTCACGCGCTTGGTGCCGCTGGACATGCTGCTGGTGTTTTTCGGCCTGTCGCCCAAGCTCGGCCCGATTGCCGATTGGGGCCTGAACATCGAGCGCAAGCAGTTGGTGGTCGACACCGAGAAGTTCTCGACCAACACACCCGGCATCTTCGCCGTCGGCGACATCAACACCTACCCGGGCAAGAAGAAGCTGATCTTGTCGGGCTTCCACGAGGCTGCGCTGGCCGCCTTCGGCGCGGCATCGATCATCTTCCCGGACAAGCGCATTCACCTGCAATACACGACGACGAGCCCGAGGCTGCACAAGGTGCTCGGCGTCGAAACGCCAACCTTCGACTAGGACGCCTTCGGCAAACAACGACAGCGGGCCCGCTTCGCGGGCCCTTCTCGTTTTCAGTGGATAATTTCGGTGCGGCGCGTCACGCGCCGCAATCGCTAGGGGTGCTGCGCCTTCGACCGAAGGCCCGGCTGAGAAAGTCCCTTTGAACCTGACTGAGGTAATCCTCGCGCAGGGAAGCCGTCCGCTCAGGGCCGCCGCCGCCGGTGTGCCGTTGTCCGTGCCGCCGACCTGCCATCGACTGCAAAGACGACCATGATGCTCTCGATTCGCTTGCGCCCACATGGCCTTGCACAGGCCGCGCTGCTTGCACTCGCCGCCCTCGCCGCACAGGCGCAGGAGATGCAACGCGTCACCGTCACCGGCCACCTCGAACCCGCCCTGCCGAACCTGGCCGGCTTCGGCGATCGCACGCCGCTGGCGCGCACACCGATGGCCGCCACGGCCGCGAGCGAAACCACCTTGCGCGACAACGGCCTGCGCAACCTGGCCGAGCTGACGCGCCTGGACGCCAGCCTTGCTGACGCCTACAACGCCGAAGGCTATTGGAGCTTTCTGTCGGTGCGCGGCTTCACGCTGGACAACCGCTTCAACTACCGCCGCGACGGCCTGCCGATCAACGCCGAGACCGCGATCGCGCTCGACAACAAGGAGCGACTCGAAGTCCTCAAAGGCACCAGCGGCATCCAGGCCGGCACCAGCGCACCGGGTGGCCTGGTCAACCTGGTCGTCAAGCGGCCCGAAGGCCGCGTGCGCAGCGCGAGCGTCGAGCTGCGACAAGGCGGCGGCACGGCGGTGGCCGTTGACCTCGGCGATCGATTCGGTGTCGATGAGCGTTTTGGCCTGCGCGTCAACGCCGCCTACGAAGACCTCGACCCGCAGACCCGCAGCGCACGTGGCCAGCGCCGCCTTGTCGCGGTGGCCGTCGACATGCGTTTGACCAGTGGCACCGTGTTCGAGGCCGAGATCGAGACGAGCCGCCAGCAGCAGCCCAGCGTACCGGGCTTCAGTCTGCTCGGCAACCGCGTGCCCGACGCCAGCGAGGTCGACCCGCGCACCAACCTCAACAACCAGCCCTGGTCGCAGCCGGTGGTGCTGAGTGGCAACACCGCGTCATTGCGCATCACGCAAACACTCTCGCCCGAGTGGCGCGTGCATGCCCAGGCCATGACGCAGCGCCTGACCAGCGATGACCGCGTCGCCTTCCCGTTCGGCGTGTTCGACCCGCTGACTTACGAATGCCCGCAATGGTGCAACCGCTTCGCGCCCGACGGTACGTTCACGCTGTGGCAGTTTGTCAGCGACGGCGAGCGCCGCCGCAGCGATGCGCTCGACATGGCACTCACCGGCCGCGCCACGGCCGCCGGACTGGAGCACCGCGTACAGGCTGGCGTGCAGTTCACCCGCTACCGTGCGCGTTTCGGTGGCCAGGTGTTCGACATCGCCGGCACCGGCCGCGTCGATGGTGGCCTTGTCACGCCGCCCTCGCCCGGCTTCGTCGATACCAACACCAACCGCAGCGAGCGCAGCAGTGAGCTCTACCTGCGCGACGCGATGCGCCTGTCGGCCCAGTGGAGCCTGTGGACCGGGCTGCGCCACTCCAGGCTGACGCGCGACAGCGTGCGCACCGATGGCAGCGCGGCCACCGCCTACACCCAATCGGCCACCCTGCCCTGGCTGGCCCTGGCCTGGCAAGCCACGCCGGCGACGATGCTCTACGCCAGCGCCGGCCAGGGTCTCGAATCCGACGTGGTGCCCAGCCGTGCGAGCTTCACCAACCGCGGCCAAGCCCTGCGAGCGCTGAAGAGCCGACAACTCGAAACCGGCCTCAAACACCATGGCGATGGCTTGGAGGCCGCGCTCGTCGCCTTCACGATCACGCGCCCGCAGACCAGTGATTTCGGCGCCTGCGATGTCAGCGGCGACAGTTGCACCCGCGTCATCGACGGCAACGCCGTCCACCGCGGCATCGAGGCCTCGCTAGGCACGCAGCGCGGCGCGTGGCGCTGGCAGGCCAGCGCGCTGCTGCTGCACGCGCGGCGCAACAGCGCGGCCGATCCCAACGTGAACGGGCTGGAACCGGTGAACGTGCCGGCGCGCAGCCTGCGCCTGCAGGCCGGCTACGCGCTGGCTACCGGCGCCGAGTTGCAGGCCACGTTGAGCCATGAGAGCGACCGCGCCGTGCTGCCCGACAACAGCGCACGGATCCCTTCATGGACGCGGCTGGACGTCGGCCTGAAATTGCAGCAACGCGTGGCGGGCACCACGCTCACCTGGCGTGCCGGCATCGACAACCTGGCCGACCGCCGCGCGTGGAAGGAATCGCCCTACCAGTTCAGCCACGCCTACCTGTTCCCGCAACCTCCGAGAAGCGCCCGCGCGTCCCTGCAGTTCGACCTCTGAGCGCGCGCTGACCGCCCCCTATAATTCGAGGCTCTTCCCCGATAGCTCAGTTGGTAGAGCGCCGGACTGTTAATCCGTAGGTCCCTGGTTCGAGCCCAGGTCGGGGAGCCAAGATAGACAAGAGTCAGCAGGTTAGCACCTGCTGACTTTTTTGTTTTCTGAGCCGCTTCTGTTGCCGTACTGTTGCCGTACGTGGCGACCTGGGCT
>JANMSR010000354.1:0-4084 GCA_031389565.1 Burkholderiales bacterium | reverse complement strand
GCGCGCGACCGCGGTTTCGCTCTGGCCGACGCCGACCGTCTCGACGATCACCACGTCGTAGCCCGCGGCCTCGGCCAGCAGCAGCGTCTCGCGCGTCTTCTCGGCCACGCCGCCGAGCGTGCCCGAGGCCGGGCTCGGGCGAATGAAGGCCGCGTCGTTGACCGACAGCCGCTCCATGCGCGTCTTGTCACCGAGGATCGAGCCGCCCGACACGCTCGACGACGGGTCGATCGCCAGCACGGCGACGCGGTGGCCTTGTTCGATGAGGATCAAACCCAGCGCTTCGATGAAAGTGCTCTTGCCGACGCCGGGCACACCGGAAATGCCCAGCCGCAGCGCGCGGCCCGTTGCCGGCAGCAGCGCGTTGAGCAACGCGTCGGCGCGCAGGCGGTGGTCGGCGCGCGTCGATTCGAGCAGGGTGATGGCCTTGGCCAGCGCGCGGCGCTCACCGCGCTGCACGTCGGCGGCAAGCACCTGGTCGGCAGAGAGTTTGCTCACGACGGTGTCAGCGCGCGTCGGTCAACCGCTTCTTGATCTGCTCGAGCACGTCTTTCGCGCTCGCCGGGATCGGCGTTCCCGGGCCGTAGATGCCCTTGACACCGGCCTCGTAGAGGAATTCGTAGTCCTGCCGCGGGATCACGCCGCCGACGAAGACAATGATGTCGTCGGCGCCCTGCGCTTTCAGCGCCTGGATGATCGCCGGCACCAGGGTCTTGTGACCGGCGGCCAAGGTGCTGACGCCGACCGCGTGCACGTCGTTCTCGATCGCCTGGCGCGCGCATTCCTCGGCGGTCTGGAACAGCGGGCCGATGTCGACGTCGAAACCGAGATCGGCGAAGGCGGTGGCCACCACCATGGCGCCGCGGTCGTGGCCGTCCTTGCCGAGCTTGGCGACCATCACGCGCGGGCGCCGGCCCTGGGCCTCGGCGAAGGCGGCGATTTCGGCCTTGAGCTGATCCCAGCCTTCGGCACTGTCATAAGCGGCTGCATACACACCGGTCACCTTTTGCGTATCGGCGCGGTGGCGCCCCCAAGCTTTTTCCAGCGCGTCGCTGACCTCGCCGACCGTGGCCCGCAGGCGCACGGCCCGGATGGCGAGGTCAAGCAGGTTGCCTTGCCCCGATTCAGCGCAGTGCGTCAGCGCATCGAGCGCGGCCTGGACTTTGGCTGCATCGCGCGCCACACGCAAGGCCGCCAACCGCGCAACCTGGCCCTCGCGCACCGCGTGGTTGTCGATGTCGCGAACGTCGATCGCGTCTTGCTCGTCGCGCCGGTATTTGTTGACCCCCACGATCACGTCGCGGCCGGTGTCGATGCGGGCCTGCTTCTCGGCCGCGCTGGCTTCGATCTTCAGCTTGGCCCAGCCGCTATCGACGGCCTTGGTCATGCCGCCCAGCGCATCGACCTCCTCGATGATTTTCCACGCCGCATCGGCCATGTCCTGCGTCAGCTTTTCCATGAGAAAACTGCCGGCCCAGGGGTCGACCACGTTCGTGATGTGCGTCTCTTCCTGCAGGATCAGTTGCGTGTTGCGGGCAATGCGCGCGCTGAACTCGGTGGGCAGGGCCATCGCCTCGTCGAAGCTGTTGGTGTGCAGGCTCTGCGTGCCCCCGAACACTGCGGCCATCGCTTCGACCGTGGTGCGCACGATGTTGTTGTACGGGTCCTGCTCGGTGAGGCTCCAGCCCGAGGTCTGGCAGTGCGTGCGCAGCATCAGGCTCTTCGGACTCTTGGCCTTGAAGCCTTTCATGATCCGCCACCACAACAGGCGTGCGGCGCGCATCTTGGCAATCTCGAGATAGAAGTTCATCCCGATCGCCCAGAAGAAACTCAGCCGGCCAGCGAACGCATCGACATCGAGGCCCTTGGCAATCGCGACCTTCACGTACTCCTTGCCATCGGCCAGCGTGAAGGCCAGTTCCAGCGCCTGGTTCGCACCCGCCTCCTGCATGTGATACCCGGAGATCGAGATCGAGTTGAACTTCGGCATCTTCTCGGCCGTGTACGCGATGATGTCTGCCACCACCCGCATGCTCGGCTCGGGCGGGTAGATGTAGGTGTTGCGGACCATGAACTCCTTGAGGATGTCGTTCTGGATGGTCCCGCTCAACTGGTCCTGCGCCACGCCCTGCTCTTCGGCCGCGACGACATAGCCGGCCAGCACGGGCAGCACCGCGCCGTTCATCGTCATCGACACGCTGACCTTGTCGAGCGGGATGCCGTCGAACAGGATCTTCATGTCCTCGACTGAGTCGATCGCCACCCCCGCCTTGCCCACGTCGCCGGTCACGCGCGGGTGGTCGCTGTCGTAGCCGCGGTGCGTGGCCAGATCGAAGGCCACGCTGACGCCTTGCCCGCCGCCGTCCAGCGCCTGGCGGTAGAACGCGTTGCTGGCCTCGGCGGTGGAAAAGCCCGCGTACTGGCGGATGGTCCACGGCCGCACCGCGTACATCGTGGCCTGCGGGCCGCGCAGGTAGGGCGCAAAGCCGGGCAGCGTGTCGGTGTGCGGCAGACCGGCAAGGTCGGCCGCGGTGTACAGCGGCTTGACTGTCAGGCCTTCGGGTGTGACCCAGTTCAGCGCGCCGAGCTCGCCACCGGGCGCCGACTTGGCGGCAGCGCGCTGCCAGTCTTGCAGCGTGAGGGGTCGTTCGGACATGGCGGTCTCCTCGGGCGCGGGGCGTGTTTGGGCGGCAGTGTGGCGCCGGTCCCGTGGCACCGCCAGCCGCTTGCATTATCCATAATTATGAATTCAAATCCAACCCCTAGCTGACACCGCCACCCGTCCGTGCCCCCTGCCGCAGCCGCTCCGGCCAGCCGTTCCCTGTCGCCCCGCGCTCTGTACCAGGACGTGGCCGAGCGGTTGCGCACGCAGATCTTCAGCCGCGAACTGGAGCCCGGCGACTGGATCGACGAGCAGAAACTCGCGCTCGAGTACGGCATCAGCCGCACCCCCCTGCGCGAAGCGCTGAAGGTGCTGGCCGTCGAAGGCCTGGTGACGATGAAGGTCCGCCGCGGTGCCTACGTGACCGAGATGAGCCGTGACGACGTGGCCCAGGTCTACCACCTGCTGGCGCTGCTGGAGTCCGACGCCGCAGGCGTGGTCGCGCAGCGTGCCAGCCCGGCCCAGCTGGAAACGCTGCGCCAACTGCATGAGCGCCTGGAAAAACAGGCCCGCCAGCGCGACAGTTTCTTCTCCACCAATGAACAATTCCACATGGCGCTGCTCGAGATCGCCGGCAACCGCTGGTGCCAGCAGATCGTGGCCGACCTGCGCAAGGGGAGGAAGTTGAACCGCCACCACTCGCTGTTCAAGCACGGCCGGCTGGCCGACTCGCTCGCCGAGCACCGCGCGCTGATGGCCGCCATCGAAGCGCGCGACGCCGCCAAGGCAACGCGGTTGATGCGCGCGCATTTCGAAAGCGGCCTCGAGGCCGCCGCCGCCCGTACTATCGAGATCGAAGGGCGCGATGCATGAGAATCCCCCGCTGGTTTCACTCAAGTTTGAAGAAAATCGGCACAGCAATAACGATTCGGAACTCAACACGACATGGCGAATGAACGCAAGACGGAGGGTCTCGTCAGGGACAGGCTAAGGGCTCTCAACTACTACAAAGTTGACAACGGAATCACCGTCGAAGAGCAGAAGTCCGAGATTGCGAGAGTCAAGTCGCTTCTTGCGAAAGCCAGCAAGAACTTGAAGTACAACCCCGGCTATCCGGAGTTCATCATCTCTAGTCGCAAAGACACTGCTTTTCTCGTCGTCTTTGAGTGCAAGGCAGATACGAGAAAGCACGAGAGCGCTTTGCGAGACGAGCCGGCGAACTTCGCTGTAGATGGCGCCATCCACTACGCCACGCACTTGGCGAAGGACTACACCGTGGTAGCTGTAGCTGTCAGCGGCTCAACGCCAAGCGCGATGAAGGTCTCGACTTTTCTCGTGGCAGCCGGTACAGCAACAGTCAAAAACCTAACCAACGAGGCTGGAGTCAAGGTCGCTGAAGTCATACCGTTCGATGACTACTACAGAAGTGGCCCCGTTTGTCTGAACAGCTTTCCCCGATTTATAAGTGGACTGCGGGCGGGT
>JANMSR010000382.1:0-26959 GCA_031389565.1 Burkholderiales bacterium | reverse complement strand
TTGGTCACGGGCACTTGTTTTGCCGATAGCGGCAACGACGTGACGTGCATCGACATCGACAAGCGGAAGATCGACGCGCTCAATCGCGGCGAGATCCCCATTTACGAGCCCGGCATGGCCGAGATGGTGGAGCACAACGTCGAGTCCGAACGACTGTCATTCACGACGGACTTGGCCGCGGCCGTGAAGCCGGCCGAGCTCGTGTACCTGGCCGTGGGCACGCCACAAGGCGCCGACGGCGCCGCGAATCTTTCTGCGATGTGGAGCGTGGTCGAAGCGATCGCTCCGCATCTGCGCAAAGACGCGGTGGTCGTGACCAAGAGCACCGTGCCCGTGGGTACGTGCCTGCGAATCACCAACCTGCTGCGGGAGTTCACCGGCCGGGAGTGCGACGTCGCGTCGAACCCCGAGTTCCTCAAGGAAGGCGCCGCGATCGAGGATTTTATGAAGCCCGACCGCGTCGTGGTCGGCGTGCGGCGGCCCGAAGTGGCCGACGTGCTGCGCCAACTCTACGACCCGTTCCTGCGCACCGAGCATCCGTTTCTGGTCATGTCGCCCGAAAGCGCCGAGATGACCAAGTACGTGGCCAACGCGCTGCTCTCGACCAAGATCAGCTTCATCAACGAGATGGCCAACCTGTGCGAGCGCATGGGAGGCGACATCAACGACGTGCGCCGCGGCATCGGGCACGACAGCCGCATCGGGTTCGCGTTTCTATTCCCCGGCGTCGGCTACGGCGGAAGCTGCTTCCCCAAAGACGTGCGGGCCCTCGAGGCGATGGCCATACAGCACGGCATCGAGCCGGCGCTGCTCAAGGCGGTCGACGCGGTGAACGAACGCCAGAAGCACGTGCTCGCGGCAAAGATCAACGAGCACTTCGAGGGCAAGCTCGGCGGCAAGACTGTCGCCGTGTGGGGCCTCGCATTCAAGCCGCGCACCGACGACATCCGCGAGGCGCCCGCGCTCGTGCTGGTCGACTGGCTGCTCACGCAGGGCGCGAGCGTGCGGGTTCACGACCCCGAGGCGATGGGCAACGTCCAGAAGGAATACGGCGAGAAGCTGATCTACTGCGAGAGCCCGGTCGACGCGATCGAAGGCGCCGATGCGCTCGCGATCATGACCGAGTGGAAGGACTATCACTCGCCGGACTTTGCCGAGATGTACCAGGTAATGAAGGCGCCGGTGATCTTCGACGGACGCAACCTGTACGAGCCGGAACGCATGAAGCGACGGGGCTACCGGTCTACAGCATCGGCCGCCCGGCGGTGTGAACCGCGGCCCGCGGACCCATTGAGCCCCGCCGCTCGCGGCGGGCGCGGGCAAGCCCCGCGGCTAAATGGACCGAAGCGGCGCGCAAGCGCCCTCATTTCTTGACTCCCCCGCGCTGGGCGTTTAGCCTGACTTCTGGGGCTTGTCGGTCGGAGGGGGGGCGTTCATGGTTTGGCGCTGCGCGTGCGGATTGATGTTCCTGGCCATCGGTGCGCGCGTCGCGAGGGCCATACGACACGCTTCTCGACACGCACACACCGATGCAACTCGAGAAGGGCCTGTTCTTCGAACAGGACTGGGCCTCGATGAACAAGGTCATGCCGGTGGCATCAGGCGGCATCCATGCCGGCCAGATGCACCAGTTGCTGACCTACCTCGGTGACGACGTGGTGCTGCAGTTCGGCGGCGGCACGATCGGCCACCCGATGGGTATCCAGGCCGGCGCGACCGCCAACCGCGTGGCGCTGGAAACGATGGTCCTGGCGCGCAACGAGGGCCGCGATATCTGGAACGAAGGCCCGCAGATCCTGAAGGACGCCGCCAAGTGGTGTTCACCGCTGAAGGCGGCGATCGACACCTGGGGCGAGATTAGCTTCAACTACGAATCGACCGACACCGCGGACTTCGTGCCGACGGCAACGGCGTCTGCCTGAAGGAACACCAATCATGATGAGCAACCACGGCAACCGCCTGACGCAAGGCCAGTTCTCGTACCTGCCCGACCTGAGCGATGCGCAGATCACGCGCCAGATCGAGTACGCGCTGAAGAACAACTACGCCGTCGGTATCGAATACACCGACGACCCGCACCCGCGCAACACCTACTGGGAGATGTACGGCAACCCGATGTTCGACCTGAAGGATCCGGCCGGCATCCTCGGGGAGATCAACGCCTGCCGCAAGACCTTTCCCAACCACTACGTGCGCGTGACCGCGTTCGACTCGACCCAGGGCGTCGAGTCGGTGCGCATGTCCTACCTCGTCAACCGGCCGAAGAACGAGCCCGGCTTTGGCCTGGTGCGCCAGGAAATCGGTGGCCGCCAGGTCCAGTACACGGTGCACAGCTACGCCACCGACAAGCCCGAGGCGCAGCGCTACTGATCCGCGGCGGCCCCAGAGCATGTACCGCATCGCACCCTCCATTCTCTCGGCTGACTTCGCCCGCCTCGGTGAAGAGGTGCGCAACGTCATCACCGCCGGCGCCGACTGGATTCACTTCGACGTGATGGACAACCATTACGTGCCGAACCTGACCATCGGCCCGGCGGTGGCGCAAGCGATCAAGCCGCACTGCGTGCGCGCTGACGGCACGAAGGTGCCACTCGACGTTCATCTGATGGTGGAGCCGGTGGATGCGCTGGCCGTGGCGTTTGCCAAGGCGGGTGCGGATTTCATCAGCTTTCACCCCGATGCCAGCGCGCATGTCGATCGCACGCTGCAGCTCATCGAGGGCGAGGGCTGCCATGCCGGGCTGGTATTCAACCCGGCCACACCGCTCGACGTGCTGGAGTGGGTGATCGACAAAGTCGATCTGGTGCTGATCATGAGCGTCAACCCGGGCTTCGGCGGGCAGAGCTTCATTGACTCGGCGTTGCGCAAGACCGAAGCCGCGCGGCGCTTTATCGAACGCAGTGGACGCGACATCCGCCTCGAAGTCGATGGCGGCATCAAGGTCGACAACATTCGCCGCGTGGCCGATGCCGGTGCCGACACCTTCGTGGCCGGCAGCGCCATCTTCGGCCAGCCCGACTACAAGGCCGTGATCGACGCCATGCGTCGCGAGCTCGGCCGCGCACCAAAGCTTCAGCGAGCTGCGCAATGAGCAGCACGCGCACGGTGGCCCAGGTGCTGGCCGAGAGCCAGGTCGAGTCGGTGATGGACGAGTTGGACCGCGACCTGGTCGGCCTGGTGCCCGTCAAGCAGCGCATCAGGGACATTGCCGCGCTGTTGGTGATCGACAAGCTGCGTCTGAACCTCGGCCTGCAGGCGCAGGCGCCCAGCCTGCACATGAGCTTCACCGGCAACCCCGGCACCGGCAAGACCTCGGTGGCGATGCGAATGGCGCAAATCCTGCACCGCCTGGGCTATGTGCGCAAAGGCCATCTGGTGGCGGTGACACGCGACGACCTGGTCGGCCAGTACATCGGCCATACCGCGCCCAAGACCAGGGAAGTGCTGAAGAAGGCGATGGGCGGCGTGCTCTTCATCGACGAGGCGTACTACCTCTATCGCCCCGAGAACGAGCGTGACTATGGCCAGGAGGCGATCGAGATCCTGCTCCAGGTGATGGAGAACCAGCGCGACGACCTGGTGGTGATCCTGGCCGGCTACAAGGACCGCATGGACACCTTCTTCCAGTCCAACCCGGGCATGAGTTCGCGCGTTGCGCACCACCTCGACTTCCCGGACTACGCCCACGACGAGTTGCTGCAGATCGGCGACCGGATGCTCGCCGGCATGAACTACGGCTTTGGCGACGGCGGGCGCGAGTCCTTCGGCGAGTACCTCAGCTTGCGCCTGGCGCAGCCGCACTTCGCCAACGCGCGCAGCGTGCGCAACGCGCTCGACCGCATGCGCCTGCGCCAGGCCAGCCGCCTGTTCGCCGAGCCCGACCGCGAGCTCACGCGCGACGACCTGACCACCTTGACGCCGTCCGACATCCGCGCCAGCCGGGTGTTCGGCAGCGGCAGCACCTGAATCGATTTTCGGAAAGCCGACCATGCCCCTGTCACACCGCTGGACGCTGACCCGCTACCTGATCGAAGAGCGTCGCCGCTTTCCACAGGCCAGTGGCGACTTGAACGCATTGGTTCTGGACATCTCGCTGGCCTGCAAGGCCATCGCTCGCATCGTTGCCTTCGGCGAGCTGGGCGACTTCTTCGCCACGTCGCCCAAGCCACCGGCCGGCGCCGTCAACGTGCAAGGCGAGCTGCAGAAGCCACTCGACGTGATGAGCAACGACATCTTCATCCGCATGAACGAGTGGAGCGGTCAGCTCGCCGGCATGGCCTCGGAAGAGATGGACGAGCCCAAGCAGATTGCCTCGACCTACACGCGCGGCAAGTACCTGCTCGTCTTCGACCCGCTGGACGGCTCCAGCAACATCGACGTCAACGTCTCGGTGGGCAGCATCTTCTCGATCCTGCGCGCGCCGCAAGAGGCGATCGACAGTGGGCGCGATGTCACCGAGGCCGACTTTCTGCAGCCCGGCGCAACGCAGGTGGCGGCCGGCTACGCGCTCTACGGCCCGACCACGATGTTCGTCCTCAGTGTGGGCAACGGCGTGGCCGGCTTTACGCTCAACCCCAATCTGGGCGAGTTCGTGCTGACCCACGCCAACATCCAGGTGCCCGTCGACACGCACGAGTTCGCAATCAACAGCTCCAACAGCCGCTTCTGGGAGCCGCCGGTCAAGCGCTATGTCGATGAATGCCTGGCCGGCAAGACGGGGGTGCGCGGCAAGGACTTCAACATGCGCTGGATCGCCAGCATGGTGGCCGAGGCGCACCGCATCCTGATGCGCGGCGGCGTCTTTCTCTACCCGCGCGACACCAAGGACGCCGGCAAGCCCGGCCGCCTGCGCCTGCTGTACGAGGCCAACCCGATCGGTTTCATCATCGAACAGGCCGGCGGGCGTGCCAGCACCGGCCGCCAGCCGATGCTCGGTGTCAAACCGAGCTCGCTGCACCAGCGCATCGGCCTGGTCTTCGGCTCGAAGAACGAAGTCGAGCGAATCGAGCGTTATCACCACGAGCCCGCCAGCCGCGACCCAGGCACGCCCCTGTTCGCCGAACGCAGCCTGTTCAGGGACTGACCATGTCGGAAAAACATCCCATCATCGCCATCACCGGCTCCTCGGGCGCGGGCACCACCTCGGTGACGCGCACCTTCGAGAACATCTTCCGCCGCGAGAAAGTGACCGCTGCCGTCATCGAGGGCGACAGCTTCCACCGCTACGACCGCAAGGAGATGAAACTGCGTCAGGCCGAGGCCGAGAAATCGGGCAACAACAACTTCAGCCACTTCGGCCTCGAGAACAACTTGTTCGCCGAACTCGAACAGTTGTTCGGCAGCTATGCCGAATGCGGCAATGGCAAGCAGCGCAAGTACCTGCACAACGCCGAGGAAGCCGCGCCGTACAAACAGGAAGCCGGCACCTTCACGCCCTGGGAAGGCCTGCCCGACGAGACCGACCTGTTGTTCTACGAGGGCTTGCACGGCGCCGTCGTCACGCCCGAGGTCGACATCGCGCGCCACCCGGACCTGCTGATCGGCGTGGTGCCGGTGATCAACCTGGAGTGGATCCAGAAACTCTGGCGCGACAAGAAGCAGCGCGGCTACTCGACCGAGGCGGTCACCGACACCATCCTGCGCCGCATGCCCGACTATGTGAACTACATCTGCCCGCAGTTCACGCACACGCATGTGAACTTCCAGCGCGTGCCCTGTGTCGACACCAGCAACCCGTTCATCGCCCTGGACATCCCGTCGCCCGACGAAAGCATGGTCGTGATCCGCTTCGCCAACCCGAAGGGCATCGACTTCCAGTACCTGATGAACATGATCCACAACTCGTTCATGTCGCGCGCCAACACCATCGTCGTGCCGGGCGGCAAGATGGAGCTGGCGATGCAGCTCATCTTCACGCCCTACATCTGGCGAATGATGGAGCGGCGCCAGCGCGCCTTGGGAGCGCTGTAATGGCATCTTCGAGCAACGAGCGCGTGATTCGCGCCGATAACGGCCAGCGCGACGAAATGGCCAATGCGCTGCGGGCGCTGGCGATGGATGCCGTGCAGCAGGCCCATTCCGGCCACCCCGGCGCGCCGATGGGCATGGCCGAGATGGCGGTGGCCTTGTGGGGCGGTCACCTGCGCCACAACCCGGCCAATCCGAAGTGGGCCGACCGCGACCGCTTCGTGCTGTCCAACGGGCATGCGTCGATGCTGCTGTATGCGTTGCTGCACCTCAGCGGCTACGACCTGCCGCTCGATGAGTTGAAGCGCTTTCGCCAACTGCGCAGCAGGACCCCGGGCCACCCCGAAGTCGGCCTCACCCCGGGCGTGGAAACCACCACCGGCCCGCTCGGGCAGGGCCTGACCAATGCGGTGGGCTTCGCGCTGGCCGAGAAGCTGCTCGGTGACGAGTTCAATCGGCCCGGGCACACCATCGTCGACCATCAAAGCTACGTCTTCCTCGGCGACGGTTGCCTGATGGAGGGCATCAGCCACGAAGCCTGCGCGCTGGCCGGCGCGTGGAAGCTGGGCAAGCTGATCGCGCTGTACGACGACAACGGAATTTCCATCGACGGTGCCGTGCAGGGCTGGTTCATCGACGACACGCCGGCGCGCTTCAGGGCCTACGGCTGGAACGTGATCGGCCCGCTCGACGGCCACAGCGTGGTTGACGTTGGCCAGGCGATTGCGCAGGCCAGGACATCCGTCGACAAGCCCACCCTGATCGTCTGCCGCACCACCATCGGCAAAGGCTCGCCCGCACGCGAAGGCACGGCCAAGGCGCACGGCGAGCCGCTAGGCACTGATGAGATCGGCCACACCCGCGAGGCGATCGGTTGGCCGCATGCGCCGTTCGAGATCCCCGCGCCCGTCGCCGCGCGCTGGGATGGCCGCAAGCTGGGTGCCGCGCGCGAAGCCGAGTGGCAGCAGCGCTTCGCGGCGTACCGCGCCGCGCACCCGGCCTTGGCCGGCGAGTTCGAGCGCCGCATGGCCGGCGATTTGCCGCGCGATTTCGAGGAGACGCTGCTCGGTGCGATGGTCGAGTTCGGTCAATCGTGCGAGACCCTGGCCTCACGCAAGGCCTCGCAAAAGCTGCTCGCCATGCTGGCGCCCAGGGTGCCCGAACTGCTCGGCGGCAGCGCCGACCTGACCGGCTCGAACCTGACCGACTTCCCAGGCTGCGGCACGGTGCGCGGTGGCGAGAAGGGCGGCCGCCACATCAACTACGGCGTGCGCGAATTCGGCATGGCCGCGGTGATGAATGGCATCGCGTTGCACGGTGGTTTCATCCCCTACGGCGGCACCTTCCTGACCTTCAGCGACTACAGCCGCAACGCCATCCGCATGGCCGCGCTGATGAAGCAGCGCGTGATCCATGTCTTCACGCACGATTCGATCGGCCTGGGCGAAGACGGCCCGACGCACCAGGCGGTGGAGCATGCAGCGAGCCTGCGCCTGATTCCGAACCTCGATGTCTGGCGCCCGTGCGACGCGGCCGAGACGGCGGTGGCGTGGACCCAGGCCCTGCTGCAGCGCGAACGTCCCTCGGCATTGCTGCTGTCGCGGCAGAACCTGCCGGCGCAAGCGCGCAGCCCGGAGCAGGTGCAGGGTATCCGCCGTGGCGGCTATGTGCTGAGCGAGCGGCAGGACGCGGTGGCCGTGATCCTGGCCACCGGCTCCGAGGTGTCGATGGCCATCGCCGCACAGCAATTGCTCGACGCGCGCAACGTCGCGGTGCGGGTGGTGTCGATTCCGTCATCGACGCTGTTCGATCGGCAGGACCGCGCGTACCGCGACGGCGTGCTCGGTGTCGGGTTGGGCCTGCCGCGCATCGGCGTCGAGGCCGGCGTGACGCGCTGGTGGGGCCAGTACGGCTGCTGCGCCGCGCTGGGCGTGGACAGCTTCGGCGAATCGGCGCCGGCGCCGCAGGTTTTCGCACACTTCGGTCTGAGCGCCGACGCGCTGGCCGAGTTGGTGCTGGTCGAATGCGAGTGCGGGCGCGACGAGGAGCGCCGCTTGCTGCGCTCGTCCCACTGAAGCCTCAGCGGCATCGCCATGGCCTATGACCTGATCAGTTTCGACCTCGACGGCACCCTGGTCGATACCGCCGCCGAGATCGCAGCGGCGGCCAATCTGGCGCTGGCGGCGCACGGCATAACGCGGCGCCCGCTGGCCGAGATCACCGACCTGATCGGTGCCGGTACGCGCGAGCTGATGCTGAAACTGCTGGCGCGGCGTTTTCTCGAACAACCGTCACTGGCACAGACCGTGCTGCCCGAGGCGGTTCTGGCGAGCTTCGATGAGCACTACGCAGTCACCACCGGCACCTGCGCCGTGCCTTACGCCGGTTGCCACGAGGCTTTGTCGCAACTCAAACAGGCGGGGCTGCGGCTGGCCTGCACCACCAACAAGGAATCGCGCCACGCGCAGCGCGTGCTGGCGGTGACCCGGCTGGGCGGTTTCTTCGATCTGGTCATCGGCGGCGACTCGCTGCCCGAAAAGAAGCCGCACCGCTCGGTGCTCGAGCATGTGATGCGCACCCTGAAGGCCAGCGCCGATCGCAGCGCCCATGTCGGTGACTCGTCGATCGACGTCGACGCTGCGCGCAACGCCGGCGTTCGCGCCTGGGCCGTGCCCTATGGCTACAACGGCGGTAAGCCGATCGCCAGCGCGAACCCGGATCGCGTTTTCGCGTCCTTGCTCGACGTCGCCCACCATGTGCTGGTTGCTTCGCTGGCCCGCGCTGCACTGTGAGGTCACGGGTGACCCGGCTGAAGGCATTGTTCTGGGACGTCGATGGCACGCTGGCCGAGACCGAGCGCGACGGCCACCGCGTGGCCTTCAACATGGCGTTCGAGGCCTGTGGCATCGCGTGGCGCTGGGACGAGGCGCACTACGGTGAGCTGCTGCGCATCACCGGCGGGCGCGAGCGATTGATGTTCGACATGAACCAGCGCGCCGATGCGCCGGCCTTCGCCGAGCGCGACGGCGTTGCGCGCGCGATTCATGCCCAGAAGAACGCCTTCTACGCCGAGTTCGTGAATGCAGGCGGCATACCGCTGCGGGGGGGCGTGCTGGCCTTGATGCAGCAATGCCGCGAGCGCGGCGTGCGCATGGGCATCACCACCACCACCAGCCGCTCGAATCTCGAGGCGCTGATGCGCGTGCATCTGGGTGCGCACTGGGCCGAGGGGTTTGCGGTCACGGTCTGCGGCGAAGACGTGCAGCGAAAGAAGCCCGACCCCGAGGTCTATCTCGAGGCCTTGCGCGCGCTCGCCATCGGCCCGCTCGAGGCGGTGGCGATCGAAGACGCGCCGGGCGGCGTGGCTGCGGCGCGCGCCGCCGACATTGCGGTGGTCGTTACCCGCAGTGCGTATTTTGCGCAGGCGCCGATCGAAGGCGCCGTCGCCGTCGGCCCCGGCCTGCACGATCGGCGTGGCTGGCGGCCTGGCTTGCGTTTGGGCGCCACGCCCGACGCCGCCGTCGACCTCGATGACATCGAGGCCTGGTGCGCGCAGATGGACAGTGTCTGCGATTACCCCTGACGCTACCGATGAGACGGTGCATGATCTGCGTCTTCGCACGCGGATGAATCGGAGCGGCCATGAACTGGAACTTCTTGTTGGCTATGGCCTGTGCGCTGGCGACCGCGGCGGCCAGTGCACAGCCGGCTGCGGAGATCTTCCGCGGTGCCGATCTCGCGCTCGGCGAGCGGCTGATGAAGGAGCACCGCTGCGCGGCCTGCCACATCCAGAAGTTCGGCGGCGATGGCACGTCGATTTTTCGGCCCACCGGGCGCATCAACACGCCGGGCTTGCTGCGCGGCATGGTCGAGCAGTGCAATACCGAGATGAACCTGGGGCTGTTTCCGGAAGAGGTGTCTGCCGTGGCGGCGGTGCTGAACCGGGACCACTACCGATTCAAGTAGTCCGATATTGAAATATCCTTGGTTGCGAATAGAATTCCACTCGTCGCACCCTCCGCGGATACCGTATGGACGCCAAGAGCAGCGAAGACCAGGTGTTCGAGTCCGTCGCCGAACTTTTTTCGGTGCTCTCGACGCCGATCCGGCTGAAAATCATCAGCGCCGTCTGCCAAGGCGAGAAAAATGTGTCCGAGATGCTGGCCCAGATCGACACAACGCAGCCGAACATGTCGCAGCACCTGAGCATGCTCTACCGCAGCGGTGTGCTGGCCAAGCGCCGTGAAGGCACCCAGGTCTATTACCGCCTCCAGAGCGAGCGCGTCGCCACGCTATGCCGTGCGGTGTGCACCCAGGTGGCGATCGAACTCGATGGCGACGCACCGGTGAAGCCGTCGGACCGGTTGCTGCCGGCGATGCGTCGTTGAACGGTTCGATTGCCGTGCAACGGCCGATCGCGCCGCAGCAACTCGAGCGCAAGGGCATGAATGCCCACCTCACCGGGAAAACAGATCGCCGTTTCGAAGTGCGTCTTCGATGTCGCTAGCCGAGTGGTCGCTGTTCGTCGGCGCGGTGCTGGTGACGATGGTGCTGGCGGGCACCTTGCTGGGTCGCTTGCCGCTCAGCAGTGCGATGGTCTATCTGGCGCTCGGCTGGCTGTTGGGTCCCGACGTGACGAACGTTCTGCGCCCGGATCCTTTCCTGAACGCCGCGTTTCTGGAGCGTCTGGCCGAGATCGCCCTGCTGATCTCGCTGTTTGCGGTCGGGCTGCGGCTGGGCGTGCCCTTGCGCGACCGTCGCTGGCGATTGCCACTGCGCCTGGCTTTCGTTTCGATGGCCGCAATGGTGGCGATGGTGGCTGCTGTCGGCGTGTGGCTGCTCGACCTGTCGCTGGGAGCGGCGGTGCTGCTCGGTGCCATCCTCGCGCCCACCGATCCGGTGTTGGCCTCCGATGTGTCATCGGACGCCGGCTCACGTCCGGACCGCCTGGGCTTCAGCCTGGGCGGCGAGGGCGGGCTCAACGATGGCACGGCGTTTCCGTTCGTGATGCTGGGCCTGGGCCTGCTCGGCCTGCACCAGATGGGGCCCGGCCTTGTGCGCTGGTGGAGCGTCGATCTGCTATGGGCGACGGTCGGCGGCGTGGCGATCGGCGGCGCACTGGGTGCGCTCACCGGGCAACTCGTCGTCTATCTGCGCAGTCGGCATGACGAGGCGGTCGGACTGGATGAATTCCTCGGCCTCGGATTGGTCGGCATGGCCTACGGCATCGCCCAACTCAGCCTGGCATCGGGGTTCCTCGCCGTGTTTGCGGCCGGGATGGCATTGCAGCGGGTGCGCGAGCGTCCGCAGGCGCACACGCGGCCGCTGCCACCTGCCGGCTCGCAAGGGCACTCGTACGAGACGCTCGCGACGCATTCGCACCATGCGAGCGCGACCATGCGCGACTCGGTACAGACCTTCAACGAGCAGCTCGAAAAGTTGGCCGAAATGGCCCTGGTGCTGATGGTCGGCGCGATGCTTTCCTATGCCAAGCCGCTGCCGGCGGCATGGTGGTTCGTGCCGCTGCTGCTGCTGGTGTTGAGGCCCGCATCGGTCGTGGCGGCGGTCGTCGGTGAAGGCCTGACCGCGCCGCAGCGCGCCATGATCGCGTGGTTCGGCATTCGCGGCATCGGCTCGGTGTTCTACCTGTTGCTGGTGCTGCGCTACGGCGTCGAGCGCCCCATAGCCGACACTCTGGTGTCACTGACCTTGTGGACTGTGGCGGCCTCGATCATCGTGCACGGCATGACCGCGCAGCCACTGATGCGTCGCTACCTCGACTGGCACAAGCGCAGGCGCGCCAAGCGCGCCCGCACAGCGGGGGGCGCCTGACGCGCGGGCTTCAGTTAGGCTTTCAATTCGGCGTCTTGCCGGTGGTCTTGAACCACGAGTCGCTGGCCTTGCGCTGCCACTCGGCCAACTGCTTTTCGGCTTCGTCCTTGGCCACGCCGTAGCGTTCCTGGATCTTGCCGGCCAGTTGGTCGCGGCGGCCGGCGACGACATCGAGATCGTCGTCGGTCAGCTTGCCCCACTGCTCCTTGGCCTTGCCGGTGACTTGCTTCCAATTGCCTTGTATCTGTTCCCAGTTCACGTCTATGTCCTTCGGCGTTGGATTGAGGATCGAGAGCACGGGCCGAGCCGATCGTCACGGGCGGATGGCAATCTCGTTCTTGACTGCGCGCACGCCGTTGACCTTGCGCGCCACGACTTCGGCGGCGTTCTTTTCCGTGGCGCTCTTGGCGAAGCCCGACAGCATCACGGTGCCGTTGAGCGTTTCGACCTTGATGCTGAGCGCGTCGACGTCCTTGTTGTCGATGAAGCGGGCCTTGACGGCAGTGGTGATCGCGGCGTCGTCGACATAGGCACCCACGGTTTCCTGGCCGCGGGTGACGGCACAGCCCGAGGCCGTGATCAGGATCAGTACAGCGGCGGCGGTGGTGAAAGTGTTGCGGGTGTTCATGGTGAATCTCCAGTCGAAGTTGAGTTGGTTTGGGGTGAGGACTTCAGTCGGCGGCGAGCCAGTCTTTCAACTCGTCCGCGTGTTCCTGCTCGTCGCTCAGGATGTCTTCGAGCAGGCGCCGGGTGGTCGAGTCCTTGTCGCCGATCATCGCGATGATCTGGCTGTAGGCCTCGATCGCCACGCGCTCGGCGATGAGGTTGGCCTTGATCATGGCCTTCAGGTCCGCCGAGTCGTCGTACGCGGCGTGGCTGCGCCGGGTCAGTGAATCGGGCGAGAAATCGGGCTCGCCACCGAGCTGAACGATGCGTTGCGCCAGGCGGTCGCCATGCCCCGCCTCTTCGTTGGCGTGGACCAAAAACTCTTCAGCGATCTTCGGTGACGCCAGGCCCTGGGCGGTGAAGTGATGGCGCTTGTAGCGCATCACGCAGACCAACTCGGTGGCCAGTGAATCGTTGAGCAGCTTGATGATGTCCTCGCGCCACGGGCCGTAGCTCGGCGTCACCGCGCCCTGGTCGAGGCTGCGACGCGCCGCGTCGATGGCGGCCTCGTCGAGCTGCATGCGTTCGGGCTTGGCGGCCGGCAGGGCTTTGACATTGCTGCGTTCACGCGGAGTGACCATGGGCTGTTCCTGGGTTGATTGCATGGGCGCTGTGCGCTGACGCACCGAGCCGACAGGCAGACTTTAGAAACGCCTGCCCGTGGCAGCCATCGGCGCCAAGCGCCTGCGTTTGTAGGACGGTGCCTCGCGTGCCTGTCGGAAGATCGGGCGCCGCACGCCGCACGCCGCGCGCCGCGCACCGCGAGAGCCGCCCTAGTGCTGCATCGCGGCCGCGGTCGTTGTGGCCGTTGCCGCCGCGCCGGGCTCGGGCTGCAGCGGGATCACGAAGCAGGTGTGGGGCGCCAGCCCGCGCCAGGCCAGGGCCTGGCCTGGCCGCAACAACTGGGCGTTAGATGACTCGGTGGCCGCCAGCGCGGCGATCGCGCTCTGGCGCAGCAGGATGAAGCGCATCGTCTGGCCGTCGCGGCGCAGCGCCAGCTCCGCGCGTGGCCAATGCGAGGGCAGGCACGGGCTGAACGACAGCGTTTGCGCCTCCTGGCGCAGGCCGAAGATCGATTCGATGGCCGCGCGGTGCATCCAGGCCGCGGCGCCGGTGTACCAACTCCAGCCGCCGCGGCCGACGTACGGCGGCTGGGTGTACACATCGCCGGCCACCACGTAGGGCTCGATGGCGTAAGCCGCGCCGTACGTGGGGTGGCGCGCGCGGTGGGCCGGGCTCAGGTAGGTGAAGTAGCGGTAGGCAGCGTCGCTGCTGCCCTGCGTGCCGGGGTGCGAACGCGCGTACTCGGCCTGCGCCATCAGCGCCCAGACGCCGGCATGCGAATACTGACCGCCGTTTTCGCGCACACCCGGCGGGTAGGCCTGGATGTAGCCGGCGCTCGGCACGGCGCGCACCAGGGGCGGGTCGAGCAGACGGATCAGCGCGGCTTCGGCGTCGACCAGGTGTTCCTCCACCGCTGCCAGCGCGATGCGCTGCAATGCGGCGGGGGCCGCCTTGGACAGCACCGCCCAGGCCTGTGCGATCAAGTCGATGCGGGCCTCGGGGTTGGCGTGCGAGCCGAGCGGCTGGCCGTCGTCGAAGAAGGCGCGCTTGAACCATTGGCCGTCCCACGCGGGCCCGTTCAGCGCCAGCGTCCAGCCCTGCGCCGCGGTCTCCCAGCGCAGTGCACGCTTCGCGTCACCGCGGGCGTGCGCCAGCGGTGCGAAGTCGGCCACCAGTTGGCACAGGAACCAGCCCAACCAGACCGACTCGCCGCGCCCTTCGATGCCGACGCGGTTCATGCCGTCGTTCCAGTCGCCGCTGCCCATCAACGGCAGGCCGTGCACGCCCACCCGCAGGCTGCGATCGATGGCGCGCGCGGCGTGTTCGTACACCGTGGCGTCGTCGGCGCTCACCGTGGGCGTGTAGTAGGCGTCCTCGGCGCCCTCGGGGATCGCCGCGCCCTCGATGAACGGCACCCGATGGTCGAGCAGCGTGGCGTCGCCGCTGGCGCGAAGGTAGTGCACGCAGGCGTGCGGCAGCCACAGCAGGTCGTCGGAAAAATGCGTGCGCACGCCCGCGCCGAGCGGCGCGTGCCACCAATGCTGTACGTCACCTTCGGCGAACTGGCGCGAGGCGCCGAGCACGATCTGCTCGCGCAGCATCGCGGGTGCGGCCCAGGCCAGCGCCATCGCGTCCTGCAACTGATCGCGGAACCCGGTGGCCCCACCGGCCTGGTAGAAGCCGGCCTTGGCCCAGAGGCGGCACGACACGGTCTGGTACAGCAGCCAACGGTTGACCAGCGCATCGAACAGCGGGTCGGGGGTCTGCACCGTGGTGGCATCGAGCAGCCGGTCCCAGTGGCTGCGAACCTGGGCCGTGCGCGTCGAGGCGGGCGTGGCGGCGGCGACGGCCGCGAGCTGGCGCGCGGCGTCGGGCGTGTCGCCATAGCCGAGCAGGAAGACGCGCTCGACCGCTTCGCCGGGGCTCAAAGTGACACGCGTCGACAGCGCCGCGCAGGGGTCCAGGCCGCTGCCCTGCTGCTTGCCGAAGTGGTCGGGCAGCACCAGGCGGCCGCGCGCATCGAAACACTCGCGCCGGTCGCAGGTCCAGTCTTCGGCCTCGTCGGCGTCGCCGGCCAGGGCCAGGAACGCGGTGCCGTCGCCGAAGCCGGCCATGCGTTCGCGCTGGGTGCACAGCAGGGCGGTGAGCTTGCGCTCGTGCGGCGGGTCGGCCGCGTCGCTGGCGCCGGCCAGGGCCGGGAGGCGCTGACGGTACAGCGCCGTGTGCACGCTGCCGCGATCGCTGCGGTTGCCGCCCATCATCCATTCGGCGATGCCGATTGCGCGCAGGTGCAGCGTGCGCTGACCGCGGTTGACGATTTGCAGTCGCACCTGCTTGACCGAGGTCTCGGCGTCGACACACCACGAGGCACTTACCGACACGTCGCCGCGACGGTGGCCAATGACGCTGCTTCCCTGGCCATGCGTGACCTGGTAGTTCGAGCGCTCCACCTGCTCGTCGTCGTCCGGCGCACCGCTGGTGCCCCAGGCCGACGGCGTCACGCTCCAGGCCTGCAGGGTCTTGCGGTCCTGCAGCAGGAACCATTCGGATGGCGGGTCCGCCACCGGGTCGTTGGACCAGGCGGTGAGCTGGTTCAGCCGGCTGTTGCGGGCCCAGGTGTAGCCGCCACCGGCCTCCGACAACTGGGCGCCGAAGCCGGCATTGGCCAGCACGTTGATCCAGGGCCGCGCCGGCCGCAGAAGCCCGCCGACATTGAAACTGAACTCGCCCGACGAGGGCGTGAATTCACCGACCGAGGCCGCCACCGTGGCCGCGTCTGCCGGGGCCAGTGCGACCGCTGTGGTCGAGGTGTTGTAGCGCAGATCGAAGGCCTGCTCGTGCAGCTCGCACCACTCCTGCACATGGTGCACCAGCGGCCGGCCGTCGGCCCGCAGGCGCACGCGCGCCAGGCATTGCAGGGTGCTCAACTCGTCGGCCGACAGTTCGTCGGCGCGCAGCACATGCAAGCCGGTGATGGCCGGGCCGCTGCGGTTGGCGTCGGCGCCGCCATCCACACCATGGCGCTCGCGCAGCGCAGCGATCTCGCGCTGCAGCGCCATCTGGTATGACGCCGCCTCGGCGTTCACCACCACCAGGTCGCAGGCGATGCCGCCCCAGGCCCACAGCCGCAGCGCCTGGGCCAGTGAGCGCAGCAGGCCCAGGCCTTGGCTCACGCCGGCCGAGACCAGGATGATCGGGCGATCGCCCGAGATGCCGAAGCGCCAGAGCAGGCGCCGGTCGCAGGGCGGGGCGACGGCGTCGCCGGGACGCGGCCAGCGCCGCCGGTCGGGGCGCGTCATGCTCAGCACCAGGGCCGTGGTCAGGCTCTGGATCGCCGCGTAATTCTCGGCGCTGATGCGCAGCGTGCGCAGGCGGATGCCGCTCAGCGTGGCCGACATCATCGACGCACGCTGGACATGGCTGGGCTGACGGTACTTGTCGATCACCGCGCGCAAAGTGTCGCCGTTGTCCGACGCTGCGGTGGCGAAGGTCATCTGTGCCTTCGAATGCGGCGCAATGCGCAGCCGCACCGCCAGCGCGCAGACCGGGTCCAGGCCGGTGTCGAGCGTGGTAACACCCTGGCCATCGCCCCCCTGCGCCGCCGCGGGCGCGTCGGGCAGCGCGTCGAACGCGGCCTGCGGCCGGCTCGGCGGGCGGTTGCGTCCGAGCCAGCGCAGGCGATCGGTCTGCACACCCACGCTGGTCACCTGCGAATCGCTGTCGGCCAGGAAGTGCGCGGCCTGCAAGCCCTGCTCGGTGGCCAGACGCGGCTTGCGTTCGAACAGCAGCGCCTGGTGCGCGGCGAGCCACTCGGCACGCACGAACAGGTTGTTGAACGCCGGGTGGGCCTCGTCGGCGCGCGGGTCGGCCAACGTGACCTCGAAGGCCGACATCAGCTCGATCTCGAGCACGCGGTCGCCGAGGTTGTGCAACTCGACGCGGCGGAACTCGATGTCATCTTCGGGGCTGACCCAGACCGTGGTGTGGGCCTGCAGTTCGGGCCAGGCCGCGTCGAAGCACACGCGGTCGGTGTGGTACAGGCTCTTGTAGTTCGCGGCCGGGTCGGGGGCCGGGTGCTGCGTGATCGACACCGGCTGCGGCTGCTGGTCCCAGCGCAGGTAGAAGAAGCTGCCGTGCGCGTCGCGCAGCGCATCGTCGCGCCAGCGGGTGATGCCGCTGGCGCCCCAACGGCTGGTGCCCGCACCGTTGGCGCGCAAGGTCACGCTGTAGCGGCCGTTGCCAAGCACATGCGTGGGCTGCAACGCCGCCCCGCCGGGCAGCACCTCGCGCAGCAGGCCGGGCGCGCGCCGCAGCAGCGCCTGCAGCGGCGGGCCCGCGGTCGGTGCGTACAGCAGCGAGACTTCGCGCGGTGCCCGCTCGTGCAGCAACGAGGCCACCGCCTCGATATGCGCATTGGCCATGCCCCAGCGCTGCGCCACGCCGTCCAGCAGCACGTTGGCCAGGGCCACGATCGTCATGCCCTGGTGGTGCGACATGGTGGTGGCCACCGGCGTCGACACCCCGCTGTCAGTCTGGCGCGCCGGCGTGAAGTCGAGGGCTTCGATGAAGCCGCAGTCGCTGCGCGCGCCGAGCGCCTGCAGCGCGGCGAAGTTCAGGCAGGCGCTGTGCGGCGCCACCAGCGCGGCCAGGGCCGTCGCGTACGGCGCGACCACCAGTTCGTCGGGCGGGGTGCGGCGCAGCGCGAGCCGCGGCACACCTTGCGGCGCGTACTGGTAGGCCAGGGTGTGATCGCGGCCGGCATAGGCCGACTCGGAGATACCCCAGGGCACGCCATGCGCCTGGGCGAAAGCGATTTGTTCGCGCAGCGCGGCACGGCAGGCATCGTGCAGCACGCTGCCATGCGGCTCGTCGAGCACCAGGCTGGGCATCAGGTACTCGAACATCGAGCCCGACCAGGAGCGCAGGCCGGCGCGCGCGCCGACGGCAAAGAACGGCCGCCCCAACGAAGCCCAATGGCTCACCGGCACGTCGCCCTTGGCGATGGCCAACAGGCTGGTCATCCGCGACTCCGAGGCCAGCAGATCGTAGAAGCCCGCGTCGAGCTCCAGCTCCCCGACCCGGAAGCCGATGTGGAACAGGTGGCGTTTGCGGTGGTAGAGAAAACTGAAGTCCGCGGCCCAGGCCAGTTGCTCGCAGTCGCGTGCCACGGCTTGCAGGCGAGTCAGCGTGGCGTCGTCCTGCGGCGAGCGGGCCAGCTCCAGGCAGGCCTGGGCCACGGCGAGCAGGTGGCCGCAGAGGTTGCCGCTGTCGACGGTGGACACGTACATCGGCAGCAGCGGCGCGCACGTCTCGGTGTCGTACCAGTTCAGGAAGTGGCCGCGGTGGCGCTGCAGGGTGGCCATCGCGGCCAGCGTGGCCTCCATGCGTGCCAGCAGCTCGGGCGTGCCGATCCAGCCGAACGCCTTGGCGCAAGCCACGCTGAGCAGGTACAGGCCGATGTTGGTCGGCGAGGTGCGGTGCGCCAGCATCTCCTGCGGCAGGGTCTGCAGGTTGTCGGGCGGCAGGTGGTTGTCAGCCGGCCCGATGCAACGCTCGAAGAAGCGCCAGGTGTCGCGTGCAATGCCTTCCAGGTACGCCTGGTCCACAGGGGGCAGGGCGGCGTCCTTGCGCGGCAGCTGCGGTCGGCTGACCCACCAGGTCCACAGCGGCGACGCCGCCCACAGCAGACACAGCGCCACCGCCAGCACCGGGTAGGGCGTGCCCGCCGCGAGCAAGCCGCCGAGCAGCAGCAGCGCCACCACGGGTAGGCTCCAGTGCCGGCGAACGACCGCAACGAACCCGGTCTGCACCGACGCCTGCACCGCGGCGGCGGTGGTCCACTGCAGCAGGTGGCGGTGGCTGACGGCCATGCGGTAGAGCGCGCGGCCGATCGCGTCCGCCGCCATCAGCGCCTGCTGCAGCAGTTGCGCCAGTTGCCACAGGCCGCCCCACAGCACGCGGCCCAGGTCGGCCACGGCCTGGTGGTAGAAGTGGCGTTTGGCGAGATCGTCGCGGCTGGGCGAAAAGCCGGCCACCGCGCCCATCAGCGGCCCGGCCGCAAACGCGGCCAACACCAGTGCCAAGGCCGCCCAGGGCGAGAGGAAGTCGCTCGCCAGCGCCAGCAGCAGGAGGACCAGCGACATCGGCGCCACCAGTGAGCGGCGCAGGTTGTCGAACATCTTCCAGCGGTCGATGGCCCGCAGCCGGTAGCGCCAGGGCCGCAGCAGGATCGGCAGCAGTTGCCAGTCGCCGCGCATCCAGCGGTGAACGCGCCACATCGCCACGTCGGCGTGGAACGGCGCGTCCTCGATGACCGTGATGTCGGTGACTGCGGCGCAGCGCGCCGTTGCGCCTTCGATCAGGTCGTGGCTCAGGACCAGTTCTTCGGGCAGGTGGCCGGCCAGCGTGGCGTGCATCGCGCGCACATTGAGCAGCCCCTTGCCGGTGAAGCTGCCGGCGCCGAACAGGTCCTGATAGACCTCCGAGGTGGCGGCGCTGTAGGGGTCGATGCCACACTGCCCGGCGAACAGCCAGTGGTAGAGCGTGAGATCGCGCGGCGCGGGCAGGGGCGTGACGATGCGTGGCTGCAGGATGCCGTAGCCGCGCACCACGTTGCGCCCGCTGGCGTCGAGCTGGGGCTGGTTGTGGGGGTGCGCGGCCACACCCACCAGCTCGCGCAGCTTGCCCGGCGGCAGTTGGGTGTCGCTGTCGAGCGTGACGATGTAGCGCGTGTCGGGCGCGATGCGCGAGGCCTCGCCGAGGTCGTGGAACTCGGCCTGCGAACCCCCGGCCAGCGCGAGCACGAGTTGCTCCAGCTTGCCGCGCTTGCGCTCCCAGCCGATCCAGCGCTGCTCGCTTGGGCTGAACCGGCGCCCGCGGTGCAGGAGGATGAAGCGTGGCGCCGGGTCGCCGGTGGGAGTGTCCTGACCGTCGTGGGCCGGGCCCGCGGCGTTGAGCGCACGAATCTGCTGTAGCGCGTCGGCCAGCAGGCTGTCGTCCGACGGTGTCTGCGCGGTGTCGGCATCGGCCCAGTCGGTCAACAGCGCGAACTGGGCGTGCCGTTCGGGGTTGGCCAGGTGGTGCAGGTGCAGGCGGTGCACCAGCGCGACGGTCGAGGCCGGGCTGGTCAGCAGCGCTGGAATGACCACCATCACGCGATGCTCGGGCGGGATGCCATTGGCCAATGCCAAGCGCGGCAAGGGCTGAGGTCGGGCCGATTCGCTGATCAGCCGGTTGATCACCGCCACCAGCGCTTCGGACGCCGGCCACAGCATCAGCGCCGCGCCGAGCCACGTGAGCCAGGGCGCCGGGCCGACGCCGGGCAGCCCGGCCCCGTGACGCACCAGCATCCATGCCACTAGGCCCACCGTGCCGAACAGCAGCGCGCCGAGGTAGACGGGCAGGGCCAGGGGGCGCGCGAACGGCCGCCAGTCCCAGCCCACCCGCTCGTCCAGGCCGAGTGCGCGAACCAGGGCCGGCCGACCCGCGCCGCGCAGCCAGTGGCTTGCAACGGTGGGGGTGGCGTTGTCGTCGTCGGCGGCGGCCGGAGTCTCGCCGGCGCGGTCGGCGGCGTGCATCAGGTCGAGCAGCGTTTGCGCCACCGCCACTTCGCCGCGTTCGCTGCGCCGGGCCAGCCGCTCGATGTCGTGCAGGGTCTGGTCGCGCGTGGTCGCGTGCTCGGCTTCGAACAAGGCCGAGGTCAGCATCAAGCGCATCAAGGCACTGGTGCGGGCGACGATGTCGGGCCAATCGGCGTCGCCGATGGCGCGCAGCGAGTTGACCGCATTGCTCACGCTCAGGTTGTCGGCCGCCTGATCGGCGCTGTGCTGAGCCTGGACCGCGGCCAGGTCGGGCAGGGTCTGGCGTAGCCAGGCGTGCAACTCGCCCCGGTCGCCGCCGTCATCCGCGGTGCGGCCGTCATGCAGGCGTTGCGCCAACTGGGCCAGGAACACCCGGCCGACGCCGCGCTGGTCGAGCAAGGCGAGCATCTCCTCCACCGCGGCCACGGTGCAGGTCTCGCTGCGGTCGCAGCACAGGTTGGCGACCTCGCGCGCCGCCTTGTTGCTGGCCACGCGTTCGGCCAGGCGGCGCAGGTTCTCGATCAGCAACACGCGCAAGGTGGTGGGCAGGGCCCACATCTCGGCCAGGTTGAGTTCGCACGTTTCCTGGTAGGCGCCGAGGAACTGCATCAGCAGATCGTCATCGAATGCGCCGTCGGTGTGGGCCACGAAGGCCCAGGCCACGCCGTAAACGCGCGGCAGGCCGGCCAGCGGCTCGTCCAGCAACATCGGCAGCTTGCGGAAATAGCTGCGCGGCAAGCCCTCGTGGATTTCCTTGAGCTGGGCCTCGATCAGGTGAAAGTTGTCGAGCAGCCACTCGGCTGCCGGGCTGATGTCGTAGCCGGTGCTGGCCTGCACGCCGATGTAGCGGTGGGCCTCGCGCAGCACCCGGATGTTGCTTCGCAGGCGCGGAAAGAAGGTCGCGGCGCGCGGGCGCGCGCGGGCGCCGCGGTGTGTTTCGCCGAGGCTGCGGCCGTGCTGCGCGAAGCGCTGCAGACCGAAGATCTCGGAGCGGATCGGGGGGGCGACAGGGCCGCGCGCACCGTCGAGCATGTCGCGCAGCGCCTGCGGCGACGCCGGCAGCAGGCGCAGCAAGCCAGCGGCCGCCATGCGTTACAACACCAGCGAACCGATACCGATCAACAGTGTCGCGACAACCAGCGTGGTCACCAGGCGCGACGACACGAAGCCGTTCATGGTCTCGGCCAAGCATTGGAAGGTGAACAGCCGGCCGTGCACCCCCTTGCAGTGGTCCAGGTGCTCGCCCAGTTCCGACAACTCCATCGGCGAGGTGTCGGCGCGGTTGCTGAACGATGAGGTGCTCCAGCTCGGAGCGTCGATGACAGGGGTGGCGATGGCAAGCTCCGCCCGCCCGGCGATGTCGCCGAACGGAAAAGTGAACAGGCGTGGGGACCAACTGGCGATGGGCCGTTGTGAGCCGGGGTCCCCACAGCGGGAAGGGGGGATCGTAGGCACGCCAGCCCGCGCTGTCTGTCGGACAGGACACTGCAGTTTGTAGGACACGTCCTACGTCGGCGCAACGACAGCGGCTCTCCTGCATTCTGTGTGGCAGCGTACAGACACCGCCGATCGCAGCGTCCTAGAGTGGGCGCGGACGCTGCCTCGGGTGGCACTGGAGAGCCCTGTGAACCTGTCCGTCTTGCAACGCCTTGGGCGCAATGCAGTTCACGCTTCGTCGATCCTGTTCTGGCAGGACTCGCGGGCCGGTGAGGATGACGTGCCGGTGGACGTGAGAAGCCTCCATGCACGCCTGCTGGCAGCGCAGGATCTGGCCACGCCCGGATTCATGACCTTGCGCGCCGTGCGTCGCGGTCACAATGTCGACGACTTCGAGTGGGAATTCGCCAGTCACGCCGCGGCGCGCATGCTGTGCGGCGACGTGATCGGCCTGCGTGGCCAAAGGCTGGTCGAAGTGATGCGCGGCCATGCCGGCCGGGGCGAGGTCTTCAACCAGTACCGGCGCGTGGTCGAATTCGGCTCTGCCAAGGCCGTGTGGCAGATGTTCCAGGTCAACAACGCGGTCGACGTGCTTCGCCACGCTGCGGTTCGTTTGGGCGACGGCGTCGCGGTGATACTGACCAACGTCACCGCGGTCCGGCGTGAACTGGCACTGCGGCGCGAGATTGCGGCGCGCGAAGCCATGGTCGCCGCGCACGCCCACTGAGCCGCAACGCGGCTCGGCCGGCGCCACGCTGAGCGGGTGCCGACCGCTTCGATGTCGACCCGGCGATCGGGTTGCAGGCAGGAGATCGAGCTCGCGTTGGCCGATTCGGCTTTGCAGGTCTGGGCAATGCGCAGCGGGCCAGCACGGCGGGTCGGTGTTCACTGTGCGCGAGCCGATGCCCCAATTGTGCGAAAGCGAACATAGCGAGTCGCCTGAGCGGCTATAGTGCCGGTTGTCGATGTTCGTGCGCAACCGATACCGCGGTCGATGCCAAATCCAGGGCCGCGCAGGAGTTGAGTTTGGCGACTGCCCCCGATCCGAGACAGAACCGGCTGCTGGCCGCGCTGCCCGAGGCTGAGTGGCAGCGCTGGCAGCCGCACCTCGAACCGGTTGCGCTGGCACTCGGCCGCGTGCTGTACGAGCCGGGCGACACGCTGGCGCATGTCTACTTCCCGACCACGGCCATCGTCTCGCTGCTCTACGTGATGGAAGACGGCGCTTCGGCCGAGATCGCCGTCGTCGGCCACGAGGGCGTGGTCGGTGTCTCGCTGTTCATGGGCGGAGAGTCCACGTCCAGCCGCGCCGTCGTGCAAAGCGCCGGCGAGGGCTTTCGCTTGCGGGCGCAACTGATGAAGGACGAGTTCAACCGCGCCGGCCCAGTCCTGCACCTGCTGCTGCGCTACACCCAGGCCCTGATCACCCAGATGTCGCAGACGGCGGTGTGCAACCGGCACCATTTGGTCGACCAGCAACTGTGCCGCTGGCTGCTGCTGAGCCTGGACTGCCTGAGTGGCAACGAAGTGGTGATGACGCAGGAACTGATCGCCAACATGCTCGGCGTGCGCCGCGAGGGCGTGACCGAGGCCGCGCTCAGGTTGCAGAAGGCCGGCCTGATCCGCTACGCGCGGGGCCACATCACGGTGCTCGACCGCGCCGGGCTGGAGCTTGCCACCTGCGAGTGCTACCGCGTCGTCAAGAAAGAGTTCGACCGCCTGCTGCCCGCCCGCGTGGCGACTTGACCCGCCGTGGCGGCCAGCAGGGCGCGCCGGCTATTTCTTGTTGGGGTCGGACGGTCGGGCAACTCCACGCCCCCACGGCATGACGATCACGCTACGTGCTGCCTGACCCAGGCAACGTAGCGATCCATCCAGCCCTGCAGGAACTTCTTCTGGCTGTCGCCGAGCTGGCCGGCAGCGTCGAACAAGCCGTCCTTGGCGTGGATGAAGGCTTCGGGCTGGCCCAGCGTCGGCACGTCCAGGTAGGCCAGCATGTTGCGCAGATGCTGTTGCGCCATCGAAGTGCCGATGGCCCCCACCGAAGCGCCGAGCACGCCAGCGGGCTTGCCGGCCCACGCGTTCTGGCCGTAGGGGCGCGACGCGTGATCGATCGCGTTCTTGAGCACGCCGGGGATCGAGCGGTTGTACTCGGGCGTGACGAACATCAGGCCCTGCGCGGCCAAGACCCGCGACTTCAGCCGCACGACGGCCTCGGACGGGCTCGCGTCATCGTCCTGGTTGTAGAGCGGCAGGTCGTCGATGCGCAACTGAGTGAACGAAAAGTCGGCTGGCCCCAGCTTGGCCACTGCGCTGGCCAACTGGCGGTTGAACGACTCGCGACGAAGGCTGCCGACGATAACGGCGATCTGGACGGGCTGCATGACGGACTCCCAAGCATGTGAGGCGGCCACCGTAGCGCGCGCCGGCGACGCGGTCTGTGCGTTGGGCAACGCCGGCCCGGTCGTTCGCGCCGCGGTGCGTGGCCCAGCACCCGCGCTGCCCGCGCAAGCCCTTGTGTGGCCTGACGCACCGACGGCAGGCCTGGGCGGCGCTACCTTGTTCTGCCCGATCGCCGAGCGCCACGCAGGAGCATCCCGATGGTTCTGACCTCGCACGCCGAGCCCGCCGCTGCCGAGGCCGCGCCGCATCATGCGCCGCGGGGCTTCGCCGACCGCTTTGCGCTCGGCTTCACCCGGCTGCTGCGCTGGTGCGCCGACACCTTCTTCGCCAAGCGCTATGGCCACCGCGCGATCGTGCTCGAAACGGTCGCGGCCGTTCCCGGCATGGTCGGCGGCACGATCACGCACCTCAATTGCCTGCGCCGCATGGTTGGCGATCAGGGCTGGATCCGTACGCTGATGGAAGAGGCCGAAAACGAGCGCATGCATTTGATGACGTTCGTCGAGATCGCCCAGCCGACGGCGTTCGAGCGGCTGGTGATCATCGTCGCGCAGTGGGTTTTCTACGTCGGCTTCTTCCTGCTGTACCTGGTTTCGGCGCGCACGGCGCACCGCGTCGTCGGCTATTTCGAGGAAGAGGCGGTGCTGAGCTACACGCTGTACCTGGCGGAAATCGACGCCGGCCGCGCGCCTGACATCGCAGCCCCCGCCATCGCGAAGCGCTACTGGAAGCTGCCCGCCGACGCGACGCTGCGCGATGTGGTGCTCATGGTGCGGGCCGACGAAGCGCACCACCGCGATGTCAACCACCGCCACGCCAGCGAACTGGCGGGCGAGCCGGTCGATGCGCAGCGCGTCGCGCCCTACCCGGCGCATGCCAGCGATCTTCGGATCGACGCCTGAACCGCGCGCGCTCAGATCAGCTCTTCGACGATCAGCGTGCGGTAGTGCACCGCCAGCGTGGCGCCGTGCCCGCGGGCGATCTCGGCGGCCTGTGCCGCCTGCTCGACACTGTCGACCTTCACCAGCAGCCACCGGTAGCCCTGGCGGGCCAGCGCCAGGTAGCGGCGCATCAGGGCGATCTCGGCGCCAAAGCCGGCTGCACCGCCCGCGTTCTCGGCCATGGTCTCGAACTCGGCCACGCTCTCGCGGGGTGTGAAGCTCACCACCGCATCGTCGGACCAGCCGGCTTGGCGCAGCGCGCCCACCAGCCCGTGATCGACGTTGGGCAAGCCCAGCATCAGATGCCCGACCGGGTTGAACGCACCGAACGATGTCGGCAACTCGTCTTTCGTGATCGTGTCGCTCATCTCTCACCCTTTCGGACATGGCCCGTGCACAACCATGTTAGGCGCGCACTGCGGCGTAACTCGTCGGGCAAGGCGCAGCTTGGGCGTAGGAAGAAGGCGCGCTCCGCGCTTCTCCCAGCGATTGAGGTCCCACGCGCTTGCCGGCCCAGGCCTTGACGCGATTCAGCTTGGCCGCGCGCATGCGGCGTGGATGAAGGACTTGTCGGCATCGCTTTGTGCGCTGGAGCACAGACCGCCGCCGCTGCCCTTGCGCAACATCGAGCCGGCCGTCGCACGGTGCGGGTGACAACGGACCAGGTCGCTTTACAACGTTTGACCGTGCGCAAACATCGCGGCCGCAATGCGCCGACAGACTCGAAACCATGCTGCCTGATACCTGCCTGATACCTGCCTGAGCCGCGCTTGCCTGCGCACTGCGCACTGCGTTGCCGCTGCGCGCGGCGGCGGCCGTGGGCAGTCTGCTGTTCGCGTTGTGCGGTTGCGCGGCGCTGGTGCCGCAGCGTGCCGCATCCGTGGTGGTCAGCTAGTCGGCGGCATCGGCACCATGAACATCATGCTGGTGAGCACGAGTGACAAACCCACGATCCGCTGCAAAAATGGAACCCCCATGAACCCGACCCGGACCCGACATCGCGCCGATTTCGTGCGCATTGCCACCGAATCGATGGTCGAGCGCGGGCTCGAGCCGGAGTTTCCGCCTGCCGTGCACCGCCAGTTGGCCTCGATCACCGGTCCGGGCCTCGATGCCGATGCGCGCGTGGCCGACTTGACGGCGCTGCCCTGGTGTTCGATCGACAACGACGACTCGCGCGACCTTGATCAACTGACGGCCTGCGAGCCGCTTGCCGATGGCGCGGTCAGGATCTACGTGGCGGTGGCCGATGTCGATGCGCTGGTCGAGAAGGGCTCGGCCATCGACGAGCACGCGCGCTTCAACACCACCTCGGTCTACACCGCCGCGCGCATCTTCCCGATGCTGCCCGAGCGGCTCTCGACCAACCTCACCTCGCTCAACCCCGGCCAGGACCGGCTCGCCGTGGTCACCGAGATGGTCGTCGCCGCCGATGCCACGGTCACGCAGTCCAGCGTGCGTCGCGCCAAGGTGCGCAACCAGGCCCAACTGGCCTATGACGCGGTGTCGGCGTGGATCGACGGCGGCAGTGCGTTGCCCGAGGCCGCCGCGGCGGTGCCGGGCCTGGAG
>JANMSR010000349.1:0-5434 GCA_031389565.1 Burkholderiales bacterium | reverse complement strand
CTGGTCACGGTGCAGCTCCTCAAGGCACAGGGCTGCCGGGTACTGGGGCTGGATTTCGACGCCGACAAGTTGGCACTCGCGCGCCGGTTCGGCGCCGAGGTGGTGGACCTGAAGAGCGGTGCCGATCCTGTGGCTGCGGCGATGGACTTCTCGCGCGGGCGCGGCGTCGATGCCGTGCTCATCACCGCCAGCACCAAGAGCAACGAGCCGGTGCACCAGGCCGCGCTGATGTGCCGCAAGCGTGGCCGCATCGTGCTGGTGGGTGTGGTCGGGCTCGAACTCTCGCGCGCCGACTTCTACGAGAAGGAACTCAGTTTCCAGGTCAGTTGTTCCTACGGCCCCGGCCGCTACGACCCGAACTACGAGGACAAGGGCCACGACTACCCGCTCGGCTTCGTGCGCTGGACCGAGCAGCGCAACTTCGAGGCGGTGCTGGACGTGCTGGCCGAAGGGCGGCTGGACGTGGCGCCTCTCATCTCGCACCGCTACGACATCGGCGACGCACCGCAGGCCTATGCGGTGGTCGGCGGCAGCGAGCCGTCGCTGGGCATCGTGCTGCGCTATGCCGAGGCCGCCGCCGTGCAGGCTGCCGACACGCCACCCCCCGCGGCCCCGACGGAGCGCACGGTGTTGCTGCCCGCGGCCGCCGGCAGTACAGCCTCTGCCGGCGCGCCACGGGTCAGCGTGATCGGCGCAGGAAACTACGCAGGCGCGGTACTGATCCCGGCATTCAAGGCCGCCGGCGCGCGGCTGGTGCGCATCGCATCGGCCGGAGGCGCCAGCAGCGTGCATCTGGGCCGCAAGTTCGGCTTCGCCGAAGCCACCACCGACACCGCCGCGCTGCTGGCCGACCCCGGAACCGACGCCGTGGTGGTCAGTACACGGCACGACACCCATGCCGACTACGTGCTGCGCGCCCTGGCCGCCGGCAAGCACGTGTTCGTCGAGAAGCCGCTGGCGCTCCAGCTTGACGAACTGGACCGCATCGAGGCCGCTGCCACGGCGACGCCAACGCAACTGGTGATGGTGGGATTCAACCGCCGCTTCGCGCCACACGTCGTGAAGGTCAAGGAACTGCTGGCGGGCGCGCCGGTGCCCAAAACCTTCGTGATGACGGTCAACGCCGGCGCCATCCCGGCACAGCACTGGACACAGGATCCGACGGTGGGCGGCGGGCGACTCGTCGGCGAAGGTTGCCATTTCGTGGACCTGCTGCGCTTCCTGGCTGACGCGAAAATCGAATCGTTCCAGGTCGCGCGCATGGCCGCAGCCACGGCCGACACGGCCAGCGTCACACTGCGCTTCGCCGATGGCTCGCTCGGCACCGTGCTGTACCTGGCCAACGGCAGCAAAGCCTTCCCGAAGGAGCGGCTGGAGGTCTTCGCCGCTGGCCGCGTGCTGCAACTGGACAACTTCCGCCGCCTCACCGGCTTCGGCTGGCCGGGGTTCGGCAAGATGAATTTATGGCGCCAGGACAAGGGCCAGGCCGCCTGCGCCGCAGCGTTCGTGCAGGCCGTCCAGTCTGGCAGCAAGTCGCCCATAGCGCTGGCCGAGCTGCTGGAAGTGGCCCGCATCAGCATCCGCATCGAAGAGGCACTTCGATGAGCGCATCGGGCCACTGTCGCCAGCTCCGGTGAGCAGCGCGGTGGCGCAATTCGGCCGCCTTTGGCGCACCGTGCGTTGGCTCAAGGCCGAGCAGCTGCTCGGCCGCGTGCGCGTGCGGTTGCGCCGCGCCCGCCCCGACCTCAGCGCGGCGCCGAAGATACGTGCGGTGCAGGCGAGCTGGGTGCCACCGCCCGTGCGCGAAGCCAGCCTGACTGGGCCGACGCGCATGCGCTTCCTGGCCGAGGAACATGACCTGGACGAGGTCGGCTGGGACGACCCCGCCATCGCGCTGCTGTGGCGCTACAACCAGCATTACTTCGACGACCTCAACGCTGCCGGTGCGCCGATGCGCCGCGACTGGCATCGCGCATTGGTCGACCGCTGGCTGGCCGACAACCCGCCCGGGAGCGGCACCGCCTGGGCGCCCTACCCGGTCAGCCTGCGCGTCGTCAACTGGGTGAAGTGGTTCGTCGGCGTCGAGGCGCCGGCGCCGGCATGGGTGCACAGCCTCGCGGTCCAGGCCCGCTGGCTCATGCGGCGGATCGAGTGGCACCTGCTCGGAAACCACCTGTTCGCCAATGCGAAGGCGCTGGTCTTCGCGGGCTTGTACTTCGAGGGTGCCGAAGCCGAAGTCTGGCTGACCGAGGGCCTGCGCATCCTCGAGCGCGAGTTGCCGGAACAGATCCTTCCCGACGGCGCCCAGTTCGAGCGCACGCCGATGTACCACGCGCTGGCGCTGGAGGACTTGCTCGACCTGATCAACGTCATCGCAGCGCTAGCGCCCGCCGCATCGGTAGCGCAACGGCTCGTGCCCGATCTTCGCCGGCACAGCCAGGCCATGCTGCACTGGCTGCGTTGCATGCAGCACCCTGGCGGCGCGTTGGCGCGCTTCAACGACTGTGCCGAGGGCATTGCACCCGCCACTGCCGACCTGGAGCGCTATGCCGCCGCGTTGGGCATCATGGCGCAACCCGCCAGCGGCGAGGGCGTGCGGCTGATGCAGCCCAGCGGCTATGTGCGCGCCGTGCGCGGCGCCGCTGTCGCGCTGCTGGACGTGGCACCGATCGGCCCCGACTACCTGCCCGGCCATGCACATGCCGACACGCTGAGCTTCGAGCTCTCGGTACACGGCCGCGAGGTGGTCGTGAACCGCGGCACCTCGGTGTATGGCACCGGGCCGCGCCGGCAACTCGAGCGCGGCACTGCAGCGCACAGCACGGTGCAGGTCGGTGCCCACGATTCATCGGAAGTCTGGGCCGGCTTTCGGGTCGGCCGCCGCGCGCGGCCTGGCCCGCTGAAGGTGCAGGGCTGGGTCGTCGAGGGTTCGCACGATGGCTACGCGCACCTGCGCGGGTCGCCGCGCCACCACCGCCGCTGGCAACTCGATGCCGCCGCGTTGGTGGTGGAGGACCGCCTCGAGCCGCCGGCCGCCGAAAGCGCCGTGGCGCGCTTTCACCTCGCGCCGGGCCTCACGTTCGAGCGCGAAGATGAGCGTACCTGGCGCGTCCACGACGGGCGCACCATCTCCGCGCGCGTCAGCGTGGTCGCCGGCCACGCCAGACTCGAATCCACACACCATGCGCAGCGCTTCGGCATCCTCGTCGAGGCGACGACGCTTGCGGTGCAGCTCGCAGACGGCCACAGCCGCGTGCGCTGGAGTTGGGACACCTGATGCACATCCTCTTCCTCACCGACAACTTCCCGCCCGAGGTCAATGCGCCGGCCAGCCGCACGCACGAGCATTGCCGTCAGTGGGTGGCCGCGGGCGAGCAGGTCACCGTGATCACCTGCGCGCCCAATTTCCCCAAGGGCCGTGTCTTCGACGGCTACCGCAACCGGCTGTGGCAGCAGGAGACGATCGACGGCATCCGCGTGATCCGGGTCTGGAGCTACATCACAGCCAACGAAGGCTTCGTCAAACGCGTGCTCGACTACACGAGCTACATGCTCGCAGCTTTCATCGCGAGCCTGCTCGTGCGCCGGGTGGACATCATCGTGGGCACCTCGCCGCAGTTCTTCACCGCGGTGGCGGGCTGGGCGGTGGGTGCAGTCAAGCGCATCCCGTTTGTGTTTGAGCTGCGCGACATCTGGCCCGAGTCGATCAAGGCCGTGGGCGCGATGAAGGAGTCGGCCGCGATCCGTTGGCTGGAGAAGCTGGAGCTGTTCCTCTACCGCCGCGCCGCGCTCATCGTCTCGGTGACGCATTCGTTCCGCGAGACGCTAATGCGCCGCGGTGTCGACGGCGGCAAGATCGAGGTCATCACCAACGGCGTGGACGTTTCGCGCTTCTCGCCGCGCCCGAAGGACGCCGCACTGGAATCCGAGCTTGGCTTCGAGGGCTGTTTCGTCGCGGGCTACATCGGCACGCACGGCATGGCGCATGCACTGGAGACCCTGCTGGCCGCGATGGCCGCGTTGCAGCAGCGGCCCGACGGCAAGTCGATCCGGCTGCTGCTATTAGGCGACGGCGCGCGCAAGGCCGATCTGCAGGCCGAGGCGGCGCGCATGGGCCTTGGCAACGTGCGCTTCGTGGGCACGGTACCCAAGGAGCAGGTGGCGCGCTACTGGTCCTTGCTCGACGTCTCGGTGATCCACCTGCGCCAGACCGAGCTCTTCACCACGGTGATACCGAGCAAGCTGTTCGAGTGCATGGGCATGGGCATTCCCGTGCTGCACGGCGTGGCTGGCGAGTCGGCACGCATCGTCGAGCGTGAAGGCGCGGGCATCGTGTTCGAGCCGGAAAATGTGGCGCAGCTGGTCGACGGCCTACTGCGGCTGAAGTCCGACGCGGAACTGCTCAACCGGCTTCGCGCCGCCTCACTGGCCGCGTCCGGCCACTACGACCGCAATGCGTTGGCCCTGCGCATGCTGGAGAGCCTGCGCCTCACAGTGCGCGGCGAGCGCAAGTAGTCGGTCCTGCAAAACCCCGCAAAGCTAGCATTCGTACGGGCTGGCGGAGTTTTGCAGGGCCGACCAAGTACGCCGCCAACGCCATGCTGGCCACGCGCATCAGTTTCATGAACGAGCTGTCGCGGCTGGCCGAGCGGGTGGGCGTCGACATCGAAATGGTGCGTCAGGGCATCGGCTCCGATCCGCGCATCGGTCTGCACTTTCTGTATGCCGGCGTGGGCTACGCCGGATCGTGCTTCCCCAAGGACGTCAAGGCGCTGGCCCGCTCCGCCGCTGATGTCGGCAGCCCGCTGCAACTCCTGGGCGCGGTGGAAGCCGTCAACGAGCAGCAGAAGCTGGTGCTGGTGGACACGATCGTGCAGCGTTTCGGCAACGACCTCGGTGGCAAGACGATCGCGCTGTGGGGCCTGGCCTTCAAGCCCAACACCGACGACATGCGTGAAGCCCCAAGCCGGACCATCGTGGCCGAGCTGGCGCGGCGCGGCGCGCACATCCGTGCCTGCGATCCGGTGGCCGCAAGGAAGCCGCGCGCGTGCTGGGCGACGTGCCGGGCCTGAGCATCGTGGACTCGGCCGCAGCGGCGCTGCAGGGGGCCGACGCGCTGCCCATCGTCACTGAGTGGAAGGCGTTCCGCACGCCCGACTTCGAGGCCGTCAAAGCCGCCCTGCGCACGCCGGTGGTGTTCGACGGGCGCAATCTGTACGAGCCCTCGGTGATGGCGGCGTTCGGGCTCGAATACCACTGCATCGGCAGGGCGGCGGTGACACCGTTGCCGTGACTGCCGGGTAACTTCTTAAGCAACCACCGGCTGGAAGGCGCGGATGCGCGGCGCGATCTTCGCGCGCAACTCGCGGTTGGCAACACGCATGTCGTATTCCGATTGCAGATTCAGCCAGAAACGCGGCTCCATACCGAAGAA
>JANMSR010000337.1:0-3644 GCA_031389565.1 Burkholderiales bacterium | reverse complement strand
CTGATGCACCCGCGCACGCCGCGCACGGTGTGGCCGAAATCGCGCTGGGCGCAGGCGCACGAAGTGCTGGCCTTCGTGCGCGAGCGCGGCGTGGTGCACCCGCGCGAGGTCGACGCGCACTTCCAGCATGGCAAGGTCCGGAACTGGTTCGGGGGCTCCTCCAACGCGAGCACGCAACTGCTCGACGGCATGCACTACCGCGGCCTGCTGCGCATCGCGCGGCGCGAGGGCGGCATCCGCCTGTACGCCGCGCGCCAGGCCCATCACGCCGCACCCGACCGCGCCGCCGCGCTCGATGCCCTCGTCGACGTGATCGTGGCCAAGTACGCCCCACTGCCGGCACGCACGCTCGGCCAACTGGTGAGCTGCCTGCGGGCTGGCGCGCCGCAATGGACAACCGAGCGGGCGGGCGCGCTGGCCCGCGCCAAGCGCCGGCTGGCCCACGCCACGGTCGACGGCGTCGATTGGTATTGGCCGGCCAGTGAAGACCCGGCTTCGCATCGCCATGCGGTCGGTGACACCGTGCGCCTGCTCGCACCGTTCGACCCGGTGGTGTGGGACCGCCTGCGCTTCGAGCGCTTTTGGGACTGGCCCTATCGCTTCGAGGCCTACACGCCGGCGCCCAAGCGCCTGCTCGGCTACTACGCGCTGCCGCTGTTGTGGCGCGATGCGGTGGTGGGGTGGGCGAATGTGGCGGTGCGCGAAGCTCGCTTGATGCCTGAAGTGGGGTTCTTCGGGCCGCGGTGCATCGACCCGGCATTTACCAATGCACTCGACGACGAGCTGCAACGCATGAACGACTTTCTCGGCCTGTAGGCGGGATCGCGCTCAACGCTCAAGTCACCGGCGCCGGGTTGAACAGCACCAGCGCGTTGTGCAGCTTCCAGTGTTCGGCCCAGGTTTTTTTGCCGCTGGCCACGGCCAGCATCAAGCGAAAGAGTTCCCAGCCGACGTCTTCGATCGATGCCGTGCCCTCGGCGATGGTGCCGGCGTTGAGATCCATCAGGTCGTGCCAACGCCGCGCCAGATCGCTGCGCGTGGCCACCTTGATGACCGGACATTCGGCCAGGCCGTAGGGCGTGCCGCGGCCGGTGGTGAAGACATGCAGGTTCATGCCGGCGGCCAGTTGCAGCGTGCCACAGATGAAGTCGCTGGCCGGCGTGGCGGCATAGACCAGGCCGCGCCGGCCGTTCAGCTTCTCGCCCGGGGCGAGCACGCCCGAGATCGGCGCGCTGCCGCTCTTGACGATCGAGCCCATCGCCTTCTCGACGATGTTGGACAGCCCCCCCGCCTTGTTGCCCGGTGTCGTGTTGGCACTGCGATTGGCGCCACCGCGCGCGAGGTAGGCGTCGTACCAGGCCATCTCGCGGATCATCGCCTCAGCCAATTCGGGGGTGGTGGCGCGGGCGGTGAGCTGGTCGATGGCGTCGCGCACCTCGGTGGTTTCGCTGAACATCACGGTGGCACCGGCGCGCACCAGCAGGTCGGTGCAAAAACCGACCGCCGGGTTGGCGGTGACGCCGCTGAAGGCATCACTGCCGCCGCATTGCACGCCGACCACCAACTCGCTGGCCGGCACGGTTTCGCGCCGGCGCGCATTCAGGCGCTGCAGGTGGCGCTCGGCGGTCGTCATGATGCTGTCGATCATTGACATGAAGCCGACATGCTGCTCGTCCTGCAGGCGAACGAGCCCCAGGGCCTCGCCGGGCCGCCCCAAGAGGCCCGCGCCCCCTTGGGGGGCCGACGCCAGAGGCGTCTTGGGGGCCATCACCGGCACCGTGCCCGGCGGCAGCAGGCGCTCGGGCTGCAGCTTCTCGCAGCCCAGGCTCAGGACCATCACCTCGCCGCCGAAGTTCGGGTTCTGGCTGATGTGGCGCAAGGTGCGGATCGGGATCACGGCGTCGGGCGCGTCGATCGCCACGCCGCAGCCGTAGGTGTGTTCCAGGCCGACGACATCGTCGACGTTCGGGTACCTGGGCAGCAGCTCGGCCCTGATGCGTTGCACCGCGACGTCGAGCACGCCCGCGACGCATTGCACCGTCGTCGTGATGGCCAGCAGGTTGCGCGTGCCGACGCTGCCGTCGGCGTTGCGGTAGCCCTCGAAGGTGCAGCCCTCGAGCGGAGGCAGCGGCGTGGGTTTGACGGTGGCGATCGGCAGGCCCGTGAGATCGCGCGCGGGTGGCATTTCGAGCAAGCGCTCGTGGACCCAGCTACCGGCGGCGATGGCGCGCAGCGCGCGGCCGATGGGCACGCCGTAGCGGATGACTTCGGCGCCGGCGGCCAGGTCGACCAACGCGACCTTGTGCGCTTGCGGCAGCTTCTCGCGCAAGGTCGGCCCGCCGGGCAATGCCGTGCCGGCCGGCAACCCACCGTCGTTGCCGACGATCGCGACGTTGTCGCGCGCGTGCATGCGGATGATGACCGGCAAGGCCACGCTCACGCCCCCTGCGTATTCACATACAGCGCATACAGCGAATGGCTGCTGGCCATGAACAGGCGGTTGCCCTTCGCGCCGCCGAAGCACAGGTTGGCGCAGCGCTCGGGCAGGTGGATGTGGCCGATGGCCCGGCCCGTCGCCTCGAACACGCGCACACCGTCCACGCCCGCCGACGGCACGCGGCCGTTGCTACCCCAGCCGCACCAGATGTGGCCCTGGGCATCGACCGCGATGCCGTCGAGCGCGCCGCCGTCGGCCGCGTCGATGACCAGGCGCTTGTTCGACAGCGCGCCATGGGCGCCGACGCGCCAAGCCCACAGCCGCCGGTTCGGCTCGGCGCGGCTCTCGACGACGTAAAGCTCCGACTCGTCGGGCGAGAAGGCCAGCCCGTTGGGCGCCTTCACATCGTCGAGCACCCTTTGCAGCGGCCCGCCATCGGCCGACAAGCGATAGACCGCGTGCGGCAATTCCGCCGTGGCGCGGTCGCCTTCCCAGTCGCTGTCGATACCGAAGCTCGGGTCGGTGAACCAGAGGCTGCCGTCGCTTGCGCAGACGATGTCGTTGGGCGAGTTCAGGCGCTTGCCCTCGAAGCGCTCGGCCAGCACCGTGACGCGGCCGTCGTACTCGGTGCGCGTGATGCGCCGCGTCAGGTGCTCGCAGGAAACCAGCCGGCCCTGGCGGTCGCGGGTGTGGCCGTTGGCGTTGTTGGCCGGCGCGCGGAACACGCTGGTGGCGCCCGTGGTGTCATCCCAGCGCAGGATGCGGTTGTTGGGGATGTCGCTGAACAGCAGGTAGCGCCCGTCGCCGAACCACACCGGCCCTTCGGCCCAGCGAAAACCGGTGCTCAGTTGCTCGACGCTGGCGCTGTACAGGCGCAGGTCGCGGAAGACGTCGTCGAGCACCTCGACCGCCGGGTCGGGGTAACGGGAGTGGGGTGTGAAGGCAACGCTCATTTGAACAATCCCGGCAGCCAAAGCGAGAACGCCGGCACGTAGGTCACCAGCAGCAGGCAGACCGTCAGCGCGCCGTAGAACGGGGCAATTGTGCGCATCACCTGGCCCACCGTGATGCCGCCGATGGCGCAGCCGACGAACTGCACCGTGCCGACCGGTGGCGTGTTCAGGCCCAGGGCGCAGTTGATCAGCATGATGATGCCGAACTGCACCGGGTCCATGCCGAACTGCATCGCGATCGGCAGGAAGATCGG
>JANMSR010000311.1:0-2405 GCA_031389565.1 Burkholderiales bacterium | reverse complement strand
CGCGATGGTGCGCGCGTGGTGCGCCACCTGCTGGCCGGGTGCGTTGTCGTAGCGGTCGACCGCGATCGTCTCCACGCCCAGGCGCTGCAAGGCGATCAAGACTTCTTTGCCGAGTTCACCGCTGCCGAGCAGCATGACGCGGGTGGCAGACGGGGAAAGGGGGGTGCCGATCGGTTTCATCATTTGCGGGGGACCGGTTTGCAAAATGAAACGATTGTCCCTGCGTTCAGATGCCACCCTGGCCTGCCTCGCGTTGGGCGTGAATGCCCAGCACCCAGACCAGGGATCGACAGGCGTACCGCGCCACGACCCCGCGCGTACTCGGGCCGATCACCCGTTGTGGCCTCGATGCGCCGATCGCCTGTTGCGCGGCACGGGCCAGCGCATGCATGCATCGAAGACGTGCCGCTCGGCCCTCAAGCCAGCCTGAGTGTTTACCGCCTGGTGCAGGAAGCGCTGAACAACAGGCAGAAGTACGCCGCCCCCAGCCAGGTGCGTGTGGATGTGGGCTGTGAGGGTGATCGGGTGCGCGTGCGACACCAGACAGCGCGGCGTCCTCCTACACAAGCTTTCGCCCGTGACTGACGGGCGCCACGGCCTGCGCGCACTAAAGTTTCGTCATGGCCTCGGTACCGACAGTCTGTTGCGCTGTGCGCTGCATCGCAGTCGAGGCAAAACCCAAGGAGAACCGCATGACAACCCCACGCTCACTGACCTTCACGCCGCTGCTCGCCTCGCTCGTCGCCGCGATGGTGCTGGTGGCCTGCAATCGCGCCGAAGAGCCGCGCACGGCCGGCCAGGTGCTGGATCAAACCGTTTCCAAGGTCGAACAGAAGTCCAAGGAAATCAGCGCGGACGTACGCGCCGGAGCTGACAAGGCGGCTGACGCTGCGAAAGAGGCGGGCGCCGCCACATCGAATGTAGTGCGCGACGCCGCGATCACGGTCGAAGTCAAAGCCCTGTTGGCCAAAGAACCGGGTTTGAGCGCCCTGAAGATTGACGTTGACACTGCCGGCGGCCGGGTGGCGCTGCGGGGCTCAGCCCCGACAACGGCGGCCCGCGAGCGTGCGACCCAGATCGCCAAGGCGGTGACTGGCGTGACTGCCGTTGACAACGAACTGGCGGTCAAGAGCGGTTCCTGAATCGCCGACTCGCAGACGCTGACAGGCCTGGGGCGGCGTTGATCGCCGCCCGGGGCGCTGGCTGCGCCTGGTCCTGGCGGTACCTGGAGGGCGTCGCGTAGTGCGATGCGATGATGGCGGCCATGCCGCACGCCTCATCGCTGTCCGCCCGCGCCCCGGCCCTCGGTTGAGCATGCCGATGCCGACCCCCCTCGACCTCGCCACCTGGCCGCGTCGCGACGCCTTCGAATACTTCCTCGGCTTCGACAAGCCTTACTTCAATGTCTGCGTTCGCCTGGACGTGGCCCTGCTCAAGCAAGCGGTGGCCGAGTTGCGCAGCGGCGGCCTCGCGCTGGCCTACCACTTCATCGCGCTGCGCCTGGCCAACGCGCTCGAACCGTTCCGCTACCGGCTCGATGGCGGGCGCGTGCTCGTGCACCCGGTGGTGCATGGCAGCACCACGGTGCTGCGCGAGGACGGCAGCTTCGGCTTCGCCTACCTCGAGCACCACCCGGACTTCGCCGGTTTCGCTGCCAGCGGCGCCAGCGCCGTTGCCGCCGCCCGCGCCGGGCAGTCGGCGTTCGAGCCGCGGCTGGACGATTCGGCGCTGGTCCACTTCACCACCCTGCCCTGGCTGCACTTCAGCAGCTTCTCGCACGCCCGCAACTGGGGCCGCGAGGATTCGGTGCCCAAGCTGGCCTTCGGCCGCATCGATGTCGACGGCGCGCGGGCCTGGCTGCCGTTGTCGGTGGAGGTGCACCACGCGCTGTTGGACGGCGCGCAGGTCGGGCAGTTCGTGCAGCGCTTCGAGGCAGCTTTGCAAGACCCGCAGGCCTGGCTCGCACCCGATCGCACACCAGGCTGACAGCGTCGATGCCCGCCCGCCCGCTCACGCTCACCACGCTGCGTCGCTACGCGATTGCGCGCAGCCTGTTCGAACCCACAAGCTTGCCCGCGGCGATCGAGCAGCTCGGCTTCGTGCAGGCCGACCCGATCCGCGCACCGGCGCGGGCGCAGGATCTGACGCTGCGCCCGCGCGTGGCCGGTTACCGCGCAGGCGACCTCGAACGGCATTACCCGCAACTGCCGATCGAGGAAGACTTCTTCGTCAACTACGGCTTCCTGCCGCGCGCCACCCATGCACTGATGCACCCGCGCACGCCGCGCACGGTGTGGCCGAAATCGCGCTGGGCGCAGGCGCACGAAGTGCTGGCCTTCGTGCGCGAGCGCGGCGTGGTGCACCCGCGCGAGGTCGACGCGCACTTCCAGCATGGCAAGGTCCGG
>JANMSR010000285.1:0-1876 GCA_031389565.1 Burkholderiales bacterium | reverse complement strand
AGCGACTACTACGAACAGGGCAAGGTCTATGTGCTGCCCAAGCACCTCGATGAGAAGGTCGCGCGCCTGCACCTGAAGAAAGTCGGCGCGATGCTGACGGAGCTGACGGACGAGCAGGCCGACTACATCGGCGTGCCCAAGCAGGGGCCGTACAAGGCCGACAGCTACCGCTACTGATCGCCGCGCAGCAGAAATGGAGCCACAATGGAGCTTCGGTTCCATTATGGAGGTACATCATGGCAGTCAACTTGTCGATCAAGGCCGTGCCCGATGCGCTGGCGCAGCGCCTGCGCGAGCGCGCCGAACGCAACCACCGCTCGCTGCAAGGCGAATTGATGGCGCTGATCGAGCGCGCGGCGGCGGAGCCTTGCCCGGAGGGTGCAAGCACGCCAGCACTGCGCAGCATCGGGGCCGCAGGCGTGCGCCGCGGCACCAAGACGATCGAGCAGATCGCCGCCGAACACCGGCTGCTGTATCCCGAGCCGTTTACCGACCTGCCCCTCGCGGTGGACATCATTCGCAGGGATCGGGATACACGGTGACGGCACGCCGGCTCTTCGTCGCCGAGCCGGCGCCACGTTACCTGGCGCGGCCACCGGTCGTTGTTGACAGCAGCCTGGTATGCGCCGTGTTGTTCGATGAGGCCGAGCGGGAGCAAGCCCAGGAGCGCCTGGCCGGCAAGCAGTTGTTCGCGCCCAGATTGCTGAGTGACGAAGTGGTCAATGTCGCGCTCAAGAAACTCCGTGGCGGCATGCCAGCCGAAGTGGTCGAACATGCGCTGGAAGACTACGCCGCGCAAGCCATCGAATTGCACGATACCGACCTGCGCGGCCAATACGCACTCGCGCAGCGCTACCAACTCTCTGCCTACGACGCAGCCTACCTCTGGCTGGCGGCCGAGTTGAAGGCCCCGCTGGCCACCTTCGACGCCAGGCTCGGCAAGGCGGCGCAGCGCCATCTCGGCGCGCTCGAGTAGCCGGACCATGCGCGCCGACCAACTCATCGTCCAACGCGGCCTGGCGCCGACGCGCTCGGCCGCCCAGCGCCTGATCGCGCATGGCGCCGTGCGCTGGCTCGGGCCGAAAGGCTGGGCCGTGCCGCACAAGGCCGGCGAAGTCCTGCCCGAAGGCTGCGAGATCGAAGTCACCGACGACGCCGAACTGCGCTGGGTCTCGCGCGCGGGCTTGAAGCTCGACGCGGCACTTGCGCACACCGGCATCGACGTGACGCGCCGGCATTGCCTGGATGTCGGCCAGAGCACAGGCGGCTTCACCGAGGTGCTGCTGGCGCGCGGCGCGGCCTCGGTCTGCGGCATCGATGTCGGCCACGGCCAGTTGCATGCCCGCGTGCGCGACGACCCGCGCGTGACGGCGCTCGAAGGCGTCAATGCGCGCCACCTCGACGCCGCCGCGCTGCCGCGCCCGCAGTTCGAGCTGGTCGTCGCCGACCTGTCCTTCATCTCGCTCACGCTGGTGCTGCCGGCCCTGGTGCCCCTGGTCGCACCCACGCACGACCTGCTGCTGCTCGTCAAGCCGCAGTTCGAGCTGCAGCCGGTCGACATCGGCAAGGGCGGCCTGGTCAGCGACCCCGCGGCCCACGCCCATGTCGCGGCACGGCTACGTGCCGCCTGCGAAAAGCTCGGCCTGACGCAACGCGACTATTTCGAGAGCAGCGTCGCCGGCGGCGACGGCAACCGCGAACACTTTCTCTGGGCCACCCAGCCATGACCACATCCGTGCCGATCAGCTTCGAGTTCTTCCCGCCCAACACCCCCGTCGGCGATGCCAAGTTGATCGGCGAGGTCGTGCCGGCCCTGGGCGCACTGAAGCCGGAGTTCTTCAGCGTGACCTACGGCGCGGGCGGCTCGACACGCGAG
>JANMSR010000248.1:0-2585 GCA_031389565.1 Burkholderiales bacterium | reverse complement strand
TGACGATGCGGCGGCAGAAGCTCGGGCGCGAGGACATGCTGCCCAACATCGGCTATGTGCCGGCCGGCCTGGGCCAGGTCATCAAGCGCCAGCGTGAAGGCTGGGCCTACATCACCGGCTGAGGGACGCGCCATGCGTGGTGTTCCGATGCGGCAAGCTGCTGACCGGGATAGCCCATGAAGCCGGTTCGCGTTCACGCTCCGCTAACCCGCCGAGCGGCGCTGGTCGGACTCGGGATGGTGTGCCTCACCGCCGGAGTCGCGGTGGCCGAACCGACGCCGCGCGTGCAGGCTCGGCAGGTCGCTGACAAGGTCTGGTTCGTTCAGGGCCAGGCGGCGATGGGCTCGGCCGCCAACCGCAACTTCATCTCCAACGCCGGCTTCGTCGTTACCGGTGCTGGCGTCGTGGTGATCGATGCGCTCGGCTCGCCGGCGCTGGCCGAGGAGTTGATCGCCGAGATCCGCCGCGTCACTTCGCAGCCGATCCGCTACGTCATCGTGACCCACTATCACGCCGACCACATCTACGGCCTGCAGGCCTTCAAGGCGGCCGGCGCAACGATCGTGGCGCACCAGGCAGGGCGCGAGTACATCAGCTCCGACGCGGCCCGCCTGAGGCTGCAAGCCAGTCGCCAGGACCTGTTTCCGTGGATCGACGAGAAGACGATGGTGCTCGGCGCCGACCGTTGGCTGAATGCGCATGACACAACCCTGCGCGTGGGCTCCTACGACTTCCGCATCCGCCATGTGGGGCCCGCGCACACGGTGGAGGACTTGGTGGTCTACGTGCCCCAGCGCGGCGTGCTGTTTGCCGGCGACCTGGTGTTCCAGGGCCGCATTCCCTTCGTCGGCCAGGCCGACAGCCAGCAATGGATCGCCTCGCTGAAACACTTGCTCGACTTCAAGGCGCATCTGGTGATCCCCGGTCATGGGCCGGTATCGACCGACCCCGCCGCCGACCTGAACCTGACGCGCGACTACCTGGTGTATCTGCGCAAGACCATGGGCGACGCCGCGCGCGAACTCGAACCCTTCGACGAGGCCTACGCCAAGACCGACTGGTCGCGCTTCGAGCGCATGCCGCTGTTCAATGCGGCGAATCGCATGAACGCCTACAACACCTATTTGCTGATGGAGCAGCAGGGTCCGCGATGAACAGCGCGCGGCGCCAGTGCCTCATCAGGCAAGCTCCGTGCTTCGCACTGCGGTATTCGCGCTGGGGCCGCCCGGCGGGCTCATGCGCGTTTGACCAAGCGCCGGTCGAAGGTTGCGAAGGCCGCAGCCCGCGCGCTGCGAGTCACGTGCAATGCATCGGCAAAATCGAGCCCGGCATCGAACGCGTCCAGTGCAGCCAACACGCCGCCGCGGTCTTCGATCGCGACGTGCTCGAGTCAACCCGCCCGACGCAGCAGCGGCCCGTCGTGCGCCAGCAAATGCGCCTCACCACGCTCGATGATGAAGTAGCGAAACGCCTCGGCGGCCGGTGACAGCAGCCTGGACTGCAAATGGACCACGTTCCACATCCGCATCACGGGCGTGCCTTCGATATCGAGAATGTGCAGCAGCCCGCTGCGCAGTTCCAGGCCCATCGTGTGCAGGGACATGAACGACAGGCCCATGCCGGCCATCACCGCTTGCTTGATGGTTTCGTTGCTCGACATCTCCATCGTGATGCGCGGCGTGAATCGGTGCTCGGCGAAGAAAGCTTCCATCGCGGCGCGGGTGCCCGAACCATGTTCGCGCACGATGAACGCAAAGCCCTCGAGCGCCGACACCGGCGCGTGGCCGACTTTGAGCAGCGGGTGCTGCGGCGGGCAGACGATCACCAGCGGGTGCGCCGCGAAAGCTTCGGCGCGCGTCGCGATCTCCTTGGGCGGCCGGCCCATCACCGACAGATCGACATCGCTGGCCTCCATCATGGCCACCAGTTGCTCGCGGTTGCCGACCACGCGCAGGCGCACTTCGATGCCGGGGTGCTCTTCGTGAAAACGCGCCAGCAACTGCGGCACGAAGTACTTGGCGGTGCTGACGATGCCGATCGTCAGCAGCCCGTGCTCGAGACGCTTGAAGCGCGCCATGGCGTCGTCGGCCTGCTTCAGGTTGGCGAGCAGGCGCCGGGCGTGAACCAGGAAGTACTCGCCGGCGGTCGAGAGCGACACCTGCCGGCCGTGACGCTCGAACAGCGCCAGCCCGACCTGGGCCTCGACCTCCTTGATCTGCATCGACACGGCCGGCGGCGTGAGATGCAGGGTTGCCGCCGCGCGCGCCATGCTGCCCTGCTGCGCAACCTCCGTGAAAACCCGCAACTGGCGGAAGGTGATGTTCATTGGTCAGGAAAACCTTATCGATAGGCAAACAAAGTCTGACTGTTCGTTAAGTCATTGCGAACTTATATTTTCATCCACCGGTCGTCAACCACCCCCTGCTCAGCCTAGGAGATCTCGTGAACCAAGCCGTCGAAGAGGGCGTCATCACCGATGCCAAGAAGCGCTACAGCGCCGGTGTGCTGAAGTACAAGCAAATGGGCTACTGGCAGCCCGACTATGTGCCCAAGGACACCGACGTCATCGCCATGTTCCGCATCAC
>JANMSR010000243.1:0-2810 GCA_031389565.1 Burkholderiales bacterium | reverse complement strand
TGGTCGAGCGCGGCCAGGGTGGCCGGCGTGCAGCCGAACTCGCCGTCGCTGGCGATCAGCAGGTCGGCGCGGGCCCAGCGCTGCTCGCGCACGCACTCGATCGCGCGCTCGATCGGCGCCTGCACGTCGGTGCCGCCGTCGAAGCCCAGTCCGATGACGTCGAGCAGGGCGGCCAGGCCGGCGCCGGTGACGGCCAGGTCGCGCTCGATCAGCTCGCCCGCCGCGCCGAAGGCGATCAGCTTGCAAGCGCGCCGCTCGCGCGCGGCGGTGCGCAAGGCTTCGAGCACGATGGCCTTGGCAATCGCTTCGGGCGCGCCACGCATCGAGCCCGAGGTGTCGAGCGCCAGGATCATCGGCCCGCGTTGCAGTGCCTCGGGCGCGGGCGGCGCATCGCGCTCGCGCGGCGGCGCCGAGGGGTCGGGCCGCCAGTCGATGAGCTCGGCCACGCTGTCGTAGTGCAAGAGGCGCGCTTCGGCGCGGCGGGCGCGCCAGAGTTTGCGCAGCACCGGATGGCGCAATTGCTGCGCTTCGCTGGGCAGCATGCGCTCGAGCCGGTCGCCATGTGTCAGGCCGCGCAGTTCGCCGGGCGCGCCGGGCAACGAGGTGCGTACTGCCTTGCGCCCGCTTCGCGCGCTGTCGGCGCCGGCCTCGCGGCGTTGCGGCAGCGCCGGGGCAGCCACCACGCGCTGTTCGCGGCCCAGCCGCTGGATCAATGCGGCCAGCTCGGGGCGCGCGCGCAGCAGCGCCGACAGGCGCTCGACCTCGCGCCACTCGCGCCGCTCGCGCAGTCGCAGCAGGCCGCGCAAGTCGTCCCAGTGCAGCGACGACGCATCGCCCAGGTTTTGCAGCAGCGCCAGCAGCGCTTCCCAGTCGCCCTTGTCGTGCTGCCACTCGGCGCTGAAGGCCTCGACCATCTGCCCGATGGCGCTGCGGCGTGGTTGGCTCGGGGGGCGGGCGATCAGGCGGTCGAGGTGCCACAGCAGGGTGCGCAACACCTGCTCGGCCAGGGCCGGCGCACGATGCACGAGCGCGGGCAGCGCCAGGGCGCCGACGGCGTCGCGCAGCGGCCGCACGGCGTGCGGGTCGCCGAAGTCGGCGTCGGCGTCGGGCAGGGTGCCGGCCTGCAGGGCGTCGCGCCAGCGTGCGAGATCGGCCAGGCGCTGCGCAGTGACGCCGCTGCTGTTGGTCACCGCCGGCAGCCACAGCGTGCGCGGCAGCGCGGCCAGGCGCTCGTACGGCGCGTCGGCGTCGATGCGCTTCATGCCTCGATCGGCGCCGGCGCCGGCGCGGCGACCTCGGCGTCGACCGGCAAAGCGGCGAAGCCCGCCTGCACGGCGGCCAGCCGCGCGAGCAGGTCGTCGAGCACGGCGACGGTGGTCGCCGGCCCGGCCAGCACGCGCTGCACCAGCGACGGCGGCCACCACAGGCGCGCCGCGAGCTGGGCGCGCAAGGCGTCGAGCTGGGCCTGCACCGCGTCGCAAGCAGACCGCGCGCGCCCATGCGCATCGCCAACCTGGGCCACGCGCGCGCTCACGTGCAAAGGGCTGAAATGGCGCCGTCGGCGCGCTTCCAGCGCGCTGGCCACGAAGCGCATCGAGGCCAGGTTGTCGCCTTCGTTGTCGGCGCCCAGCGAGCGCGCCAGCGCGAGCTTGCCGGCGCCGTCGGTGGCTGCATCGTCGTCGGGCGGCAGGCGCTGTTCGAGCTCGAGCTGGCGCTCGAAGGCCTCGACGGCACGCGTCAGCCAGGGCGCATCGAGCGGGGCCGATTGCGCAATCTGGGCCATGAACCAGCGCTCGACGGCCGCGGCCTGGGCCGGCTCGCGGGCCATCACATAGGGTGCGAGCCACAGGTCGAGCGCATCGACGCAGGGCCGGCCCTCGGTGAGCGCGGCCACGCGCAACAGGCCGACGAACTGGCGCCAGCGCCGGTCCGACGGCGGGCCGCCCGCGCCACCCGTGCCCGCCGCGAGCCAGTGGCGCAGCGAGCGCAAGGCCGACACGGCGTCGTCGGCCAGCACCACGCGCTCGCGTGCGGCCGTGATCGCGGCGCGCTCGGCAGGCGTGATCGGCAACGCGGTCGCCGCAGCCGCGGCCGCCGTTGCAGCGTCAGGCAGCGTCAGCAGCGCGGTGAACGCCGCGTCGCTGACCGGCACCACCGGCACGCGCAGCAGGAAGCGGTCGTAGAACGCGAGCAGCGCATCGTCGTCGGGCACCTCGTTGCTGGCCCCGACCACGCTGACCAGGGGCACCACCCGCCGCGTGCTGCCGTTGTCGAACTCGCGCTCGTTGAGCAGGGTCAGCAGCGCATTCAGGATCGCCGAATTGGCCTTGAACACCTCGTCGAGAAAGGCGATGCCGGCGGTGGGCAGGTAGCCGTCGGTCAGGCGCTCGTAGCGGTCGCATTCGAGTGCGGCCAGCGACAGCGGGCCGAACAGCTCCTCGGGCGTGGAAAAGCGCGTCAGCAGGCGTTCGAAGTAGCGTGTGCCCGCAAACGCGCGGTGCAGGCGTCGCGCCAAGGCGCTCTTGGCGCTGCCCGGTGGGCCGATCAAGAGCACATGCTCGCCCGCCAGCGCCGCGAGCAGGGCCAGCCGCACCGCGGCATCGCGTTCGAGCAGGCCCGCTTCGAGCGCGGCAATCAGCTCAGCCAGACGGGCCGGCGCGGGCAGGGAAGCGGGCGACATGGCCCATTGTCGGCGCTGTCGACGCGGGGCGGCTGACCCTGCTCAGCAACGGCCTAGGGTGTGATTCATATGTCGACACACCCTAGCCCGGCGGCAACGCCTCTCGGCGCGCGCTCATCCCGTGCTGCGC
>JANMSR010000238.1:0-2614 GCA_031389565.1 Burkholderiales bacterium | reverse complement strand
CACGCTGCGCGACACCGGCTCGATCAGCGCCACCGCACGCGCGCTCGGTGGCTCCTACCGCCACACCTGGGGCGCGCTCAAGCATTGGGAGCAGGTGCTCGGCGCGCCGCTGGTGGTCTGGGCCAAGGGCCAGCCGGCGCGGTTGACGCCGCTGGCCGAGCGCTTGCTGTGGGCCGAGACGCGCGCACGCACGCGGCTCACGCCGCACATCGAGGCGCTGCGCAGTGAGTTGGAGCGGGTGCTGACGCTGGCCTTCGACAGCGCGCACGAAGCGCTCACCGTCTATGCCAGCCACGACCTGGCGCTGCCACTGTTGCGCGACCACGCCGACGCGCATGGCCTGCACATCGACCTGCGTTTTGCCGGCAGTACCGACGCCTTGCAGGCGCTGGCGCACGGCCGCTGCGATGTGGCCGGGTTCCATGTGCCGGTGCTTGCCGCCGGCAAGCGACAGGCCTTTGTGCGTGCGCTCAAAGGCCTGCTCAAGCCGGGCAAGCACAAGCTGATCGCCTGTCATCGGCGCACGCAGGGCCTGATCGTGGCGCACGGCAATCCGCAGGGCGTGGCGGGCGTTGCCGATCTGGCGCAACCCGGCCTGCGCTTCGTCAACCGCCAGCCCGGTTCGGGCACGCGCCTGCTCACCGAACACCTGCTGGCTGAAGCGGGCATCGAGCCCGAGCGCATCGCCGGTTTCCACGGGCCGTGCGAAGACACGCATGTGGCGGTGGCCGCCGCGGTGGCCAGCGGGCTGGCCGATGCGGGCCTGGGCATCGAGGCTGCGGCCGTGCAGTTCAACCTCGCGTTTGTGCCGCTGGCCGACGAGGCCTACTACCTGGTGTGCCTGAAGGACGACCTGGCGCGTGCCGGCATTTCGCGTCTGCGCGAGTTGTTGGCCAGCGTGGCCTGGGCCAACGCGGTGCGCTCGCTTGCCGGCTGCCAGGTGGTAGCCGGCGCGGGCCAGGTACTGGCGCTGACCCAGGCGCTGCCCTGGTGGCACTACCGTACACCGCGAGCGCGGCAACCCTGATGCAGCAGGGCTCGGCGCCTGCGGCCGGGCGCATCGGCGTTGGGCCGGCGTTGAGCTACTCGCCTTGCCAGTAGTTCGCCGCGTCGATGCTGCGGCTCAAGTGCATCAGGCCCGTGTCGTCATCGCCGCAGTACGCGCCGATCTTGCCGGAGTCGGGGTACTCGCACACCTCGGGGTCGATCTGCGTGCTGACGGCCAGGTAACGCAACTCGCTGCTGCCGGTGTTGATCAACTGGTGCGCGCTGCTCGCATTGCCGGCCGGGCAGCCGATCAGGTCGCCCTCTTTCACCGCATGCCGCTGCTCACCCAGGCGCAACTCGCCGCAGCCGGCCAGGATCAGGAACAGCTCGTCGTTGGCGCGGTGGCTGTGGAACGGGTAGGCCGCCTTGCCCGGCTTGACCGCGGTGACGTTGACGCCGAGCTTGGTCAATCCCAGGGGCGTGCCGAGCGCGGCCAGGCTGGCGTCGAAGCGCGCGGCGGTGGTCGGGTCGGTCGGCAGGTACTCGGCCGGGCGCGGCACGAAGGCGAGCGTGTGCAGCGAGGCGATGGGCGTGGTCACTGGCGAGGTCGGGGGCGTGGTCATGGGCGGGTGCTCCGGGTCGATGGGTGTCGATTGCGGTCAAGCATTCGCCAACTGCGCCGCCAGTCGCGACAGCATCTGCGCGCCGCGCTCGGGCGCGCCGGACTTGACCATGCCGTCGCACTGTTCGACCGGGCCTGCGCGCAGCCGCAGCGTGAGCGTGGTGCGCCCGCCCGCTGCTTCGTCGAACGTGACGGTGGTGTGGGACAGCTCGGCCCCCTCGTCTTCGGCGCCGGTGTGGCGATAGACCAGGCGCCGCGGCGAGCTGATTCCGAGGTAAGTGATGCGGCTGGCGTAGTCGGTGCCGCCGGGCCCCGCCAGCGCGAGGTGCTCAGCTTGTGTGAAAGCCGCGTAGACCAGCGTGCTCGGCGCGTCGAATGTGCGACTGACGACGAATGTGCCGGGGTCAGGGTGTTTGCGGCTTCGGCCAAGGGCCTACTCCTTGGTTGTGGGCCTTGCCATTAAGCCCAGCGTGCACGCTCTAGCGCGGCAGCACGATCGCGTCGCCCGGATCGAAGGCCAGGCCGATCGCCGCGCCCCGGGCCGGAGGCTCGGCGGCGTCGGCCCCATCGGCATCGCCGAACACCAGCAGCTCGCCCCACGGCGTGTGGACCAGCACTTCGATGTGGCTGCCCAAGTAGTCGGCGCGTTTGCAGTTGCCGCTGAGCCGCGCGCCGTCGGCGGCGACCAGACGCAGGCGGTGCGGGCGCAGGGCCAGGGTCGCCGGCCCGGGGGCGATCGCATCGGCGCGCACCGGCAGCGTCACACCAGCGGCGCTGAAGTGCGTCGAGCCGCCGTCGCGCAGCAGTACGCCCTCGACGAGGTTGGCGTCGCCGATGAAGTCGGCCAGGAAGTGGCTCGCCGGCTGGCGGTACAGCGCCTGCGGCGTGCCCTGCTGCGCGATGCGCCCGCCGTCCATCACGATGATCTGGTCCGACACCGCGAGCGCTTCCGCTTGGTCGTGCGTGACGTAGAGCACCGTCAGTTGCAGCGACTGCTGCAATTCG
>JANMSR010000197.1:0-2858 GCA_031389565.1 Burkholderiales bacterium | reverse complement strand
CCGCCGCCACGAACGCCAGCCGCGCCGCGTGAACGCCTGCCGGACGGTGCAGGTACAGGCAGCGCCCGGCCTTGAATTCGAAGTCGCCGTGCTTCACGGCGTCGCTCAACAGGGCGGCCAGAGGCTTGTCGAATGCGGGCGGCACGGCCTGACCAACGACGACCACCAGCAGCGCATCGACCGCCAGGTTGGACAGGCCGGCCGCGGGTGCAAGTTGAATCTTGAAGTCCATAATGAGCAGAGGTTCTTCGATCTACCGATGTTATTCGATACCACGTTGCGCCGAGAGTTGGCCCGCACGTTCGGCGGCACCCTGGTCGTGATCCTCACCATCGTCTTGACGATGATGCTGATCCGCACACTGGGTCAGGCGGCTGGCGGCGCTGTGGCCCCGCAAGACGTGGTACTGCTGCTGGGCTACACCGCGCTCGGCCACCTGCCGACGATGCTGGCGCTGTCGCTGTTCATCGCCGTGGTCGCGTCGCTCGGGCGCATGTACCGTGACAGCGAAATGGCGATCTGGTTTGCCAGCGGCCTGCCGATCACGCGCTTCGTGCGCCCGGTGCTGCGCACCGGTTGGCCGGTGCTGCTCGTGGTGGCGGTGCTGGTGCTGTTTGTCTGGCCCTGGGGCAACCGCCAGAGCGCCGACCTGCGCGACCGCTACCAGCAGCGCTCGGATCTGTCGCGCGTCGCGCCCGGCGTGTTCCAGAGCTCGCGTGACGGCAAGCGGGTGTTCTTCATCGAGCGCGACAGCCCCGACGCGGCCAACGCGCGCAACGTCTTCATCCTGTCCACCAATGGCACGCGCGAAGCCGTCACGTCGGCGCGTGGGGGTCGTCTGGACAACATCGACGGCCAGCGCTGGCTGGTGCTCGAACGCGGCCAGCGCAACGAGGCCGACGCCGCCAACGGCGAAAAGATGCTGTCGAGCTTCGAGACCTACCGTGTGCTGGCAGGCGAGCAAGCCGTGCGCCGTGCCGAGGAGCGACCCCCCAGGGCGATGCTCAGCATCGACCTGCTGCGTTCGCCCACGCTGCGCAACCAGGGCGAATTGGTCTGGCGCATAGGCTTGCTTTGCGGCGCGGCCAACCTGTTGCTGCTGGCGATCGGGCTGGCGGCCACCAACCCGCGCCGCGCCAGCAACTGGAACCTGCTGTTCGCCCTGCTCGGCTTCGTCGTTTACTACAACTTCATCAACCTGAGCCAGGCCTGGGTCGGCGGTGGCCGCGTGGGCATGGGCACGGCCTTGGCCGCGCTGCACGGCGGTGCGTTCGTGCTCGCGCTGGTGCTGCTGTGGTGGCGCGACCATGCGACGGTGTTCCGCTTGCGGCCGCGCCGCGCCGCAATTGCGTAAGGCCGCGGCATGAAAACCGTCCGCCGTCTGCTCTACCGCGACATCGCCTCGGCAGTGCTGTTCGTTGCGTTGGCCTTTCTGTCGCTGTTTTACTTCATCGACTTCGTCGACGAGCTCGAAGACGTGGGCAAGAACGGCTACAGCATCGGCTATGCGCTGCTGGCCGGCCTGCTCGACGTGCCGGGCCACTTTTACGAGCTGTTCCCGATCGCGGTGCTGATCGGCACCATCTTCGCGCTGGCGCGCATGGCGCAGTCGTCGGAGTTCACGATCCTGCGCACGGGCGGCCTCGGTCCCGGCCGCGCACTGGCCCTGCTGAGCGCGCTGGGCGCGATGTTCGCGGTGCTGACGTTCGCGGTCGGCGACTACGTCGCGCCGGTCAGCGAGCGCGCGGCGGTCGACCTGAAGGCCCGGTTCTCCGGCGGTCGAACGCTCGGCAGCAGCGGCGCCTGGCTCAAGGACCGCCGCACCCTGGCCGACGGCAGCGAGCTCAGCGTGTCGGTCAACGTGCTGCGCACCACACCCGAGGGCGTGCTCGAAGGTGTGCGCATCTTCGAGTTCGATGCCGACAGCCGGCTCCTCACGCGCGTCGCGGCCCGCCACGCGCGCGTCGGCAACGGCGAGTGGCTGCTCGACGACGCCCAGGTCACGCACTGGCCCGTCAATGCGCGTCCGAGCGACACGATGCCGGTGAGCGAAGAGCGCCACACCCGGCTGAGATGGTCCAGCGCACTCGATGCCGGTGTGGTCGCCGCGGCGGTGCTGCCGGTGTCGACGATGTCCACCGTCGAGTTATGGCGCTACAGCCAGCACCTGTCCAGCCAGGAGCAGGCCGTCAGCCGCCACGCGATCCAGTTCTGGAAGAAGGCGCTGTACCCGCTGGCCTGCCTGGTCATGGTGGCCCTGGCACTGCCCTTCGCCTACCTGCAGGCGCGCGCCGGCGGCATCAGCTACAAGGTCTTCGGCGGCATCCTGCTGGGCATCAGCTTCGTGCTGCTGAACAACGTGGCCGGGCACCTGGGCGTACTGCGCGACTGGACACCGTGGCTGGTGGCCGCCGCGCCGAGCACGCTGTACCTGATGCTGTCGCTGGCCGCTTTCGCGTGGCTGGTGCGCTACCGCTGAAGGCTGCCATGAAGACCGGTCTCCTGCTGTTTGCCCACGGTGCCCGCGATGCGCACTGGGCGCAGCCGTTCGAGCAGGTCGTGGCCGCGATTCGATCGGCCAGGCCGGCGCAGCCTGTGCGGCTGGCGTTCCTCGAGTTCATGGCGCCCGACATCCGCACCGCGGCCGCCAATCTGGCCCGCGAGGGCTGCACGCAAGTTGATGTGTTGCCGCTGTTCCTCGGCGCGGGCGGCCATGTGCGCAAGGATTTGCCACCCTTGCTCGATGAGTTGCGTGCCGAACATGCCGGTGTCCGGTTCACCTTGCACCCGGCCGTCGGCGAAGCACCGGCACTGATCACCGCAATAGCCGACATTGCGCTCGCGCTGCGCCAGCCATG
>JANMSR010000192.1:0-1831 GCA_031389565.1 Burkholderiales bacterium | reverse complement strand
GCAGATCGGCCTGCTGCTGCGCGAACGCTTGCAGCGCACCGCGTTGCCGGCACCGGTGTATGCGTTGACGCTGCGGCTGGAAGAAGCAGTTGGCCACGCCGGCCGCGAAGCTGCACTGTGGCGCGACCCGCAACGCAACGGCGATAACGACGCCCGCGGCCTGATCGACCGCCTCGGCGCACGCCTGGGCCCCGAGCGCGTACAGCGCCTGCACCTGCAAGCCGACCACCGGCCCGAGCGCGCGATGGCGGCGGTACCGGCGAATGCGGCGGCCAGCGATGGGGGCCTCATCGAGTTGCCGCAACCCACACCGCCGCGGCCGGCCTGGCTGCTGCCCGAACCGCTGCGCCTGCAAGAGCAAGCCGGCCGCCCCGTGCACGGCGGCCCGCTCACGCTGCGCAGCCGTGCCGAGCGCATCGAAGCCGGCTGGTTCGACGGTGTGCTGGTCTGCCGCGACTACCACGTGGCCGAAGGCCGTGACCACCGGCTGCGCTGGGTCTTTCGGGAGCGGCGTGGTGATGCAGCACAGTGGTATTTGCATGGGTTGTTTGGGTGACATGAGACCACCCCCGAAGCGGCTTCGCCGCTCCCCCTCAAGGGGGCAACGCCAGCGGACCGGCAAAGCCGGATCCGCGGCGTTCGCTTGGACATACCGTTTCATGCGTGATCGATGAGCAGCCATGCCCCAGCCCACTCACCCCAAAGAGCCGCGCCCGCCGCCGCCGCTCGCCTCATTGCCAACATCACCACCGACGCCGCTGCTCGACCGTGTGCCAGCGTATGCCGAGCTGCACTGCCGCTCGAATTTCAGCTTTCTCACCGGCGCGTCACATCCCGAGGAGTTGGTCGCGCGTGCGGCCCAGCTCGGTTATGCGGCGGTCGCGATCACCGACGAATGTTCGGTCGCCGGCGTGGTGCGCGCGCATGAAGAGGCCAAGCGGCAGAACGAAGCCGGCAGCGCGATCCGGCTCTTGATCGGCAGCGTGTTCGAGGTCCAAGGTGAGGGCGCCACACCGGCCTGCCGCCTGGTGTTGATCGCGCGCCACCGCGAAGGCTATGGCGACCTGTGTGAGCTGATCACGCTGGCGCGGCTGCGCTGCGCCAAAGGCCGGTACCGAGTCACGGTGCGCGATCTCGACGGCGGCCCGCAGCACCTGCGCGGCGCGCCCGGCTGCCATGCGCTCTTGATCCCGCGCCGCGAAGACCCGCCCGAGGTGCTGCTGGCGCAAGCGCGCTGGCTGCAAGCCACCTTTGCCGAGCGCGCCGCCGTCGCCGTCGAGCTGCTGCTCTATGCCGACGACTCCTTGCTCGTCGAACGGCTCGATGCTGTCGCAGAACACACCGGCCTGCCGCTGGTGGCCGCCGGCGATGTGCTGATGCATGTGCGTTCGCGCAAGGCGGTGCAGGACACGCTGACCGCCGTGCGCCTGAAGACGCCGCTGGCCGACTGCGGCTTCGCGCTGGCGCGCAACGCCGAGCAGCACCTGCGTTCGCGCCTGCGCCTGGCGCAGCTCTATCGGCCGGCATGGTTGCAGGCCACCTTGCGCATCGCCGAGAGTTGTTCGTTCTCCTTGAGCGAACTGCGCTACGAGTACCCGGCCGAACTGGTGCCCGAGGGGCTTACCGCGATCGAGCACCTGCGCGCTCTCACCGCCCTCGGCGCGCGCGAGCGCTACCCGCAAGGCACACCGCAAACGGTGCAGGCGCAGATCGAAAAAGAGATGGGGCTGATCGAGGCGCTGCGCTATGAAGCCTTCTTCCTCACCGTGCACGACATCGTTGCCTTCGCCCGCGGCAAGAACATCCTGTGCCAGGGCCGCGGCTCGGCGGC
>JANMSR010000128.1:0-16078 GCA_031389565.1 Burkholderiales bacterium | reverse complement strand
CGGCTACATCCTGGAGAACGGCCGCGTGGTGATGGACGGGCAGGCCAAGAGCCTGCGCGAGAACGAGGACGTCAAGGAGTTCTATCTCGGCATGGGTGGCGGCGACAGGAAGAGCTTCAAGGACGGCAAGAGCTACAAGCGCCGCAAGAGGTGGTTGAGTTGACCCCCCCCGAAGCGGCTTCGCCGCCTCCCCCCGAAGGGGCACCGCTGGTGGACCGGCGGAGCCGGATCCACGGCGGTTGCTTGAAAGTGCGCGGCACTTCGCGGGGTGCAGCGATGGAGATGCGATGAGTTCATTTGACGATGGGTTCGCTTTTGCGGTGCCGCCGTTCAACCCCGAGAGTGCGCTGCTGACGGTCAGGCGCTCGCTGCGCGACATGAAGTTGGACGAGCGCGGCAATGCCTTCGAGCTGCGCGGCAAGCGCGTTATCGACTTGGCGATCGAAGGCGAAGCGATCCAGGCCAAGCTCGCGCGCCGCCTTGCCCTCACACCCGAATGGGACCCTTTCGCCGTGAAGTCCGCTGCCGATCAGCGCAAGCTGATCGAGGAAATGAAGAAGCGCCTGGCGCGCTGGGACCACGAAGAATGAGCGCCAATTTCTACGACGCACTCGAGGCCCGCGATCCCGCCGTGCGTGAGGCCGCACTGATGGCCGCATTGCCAGCGCAGATCACGCATGCAAAGCAGCACGCCGCGGCTTACGGCGCCTCATTGGCCGGCGTCGACGCCGCCGCAGTCACCAGCCGCGCCGCACTCGCCGCGCTGCCGGTACTGCGCAAGCCCGAACTGCTCGAGCGGCAGAAGGCCGTCCGCGAGAATCGCCTGAGCCATGACCCCTTCGGCGGCTTTTCCACCATCGGTTGGCGCGCCCTGGGGTGCATGCGGCGGGCCCAGCGCGTCTACCAGTCGCCCGGCCCGATCTACGAGCCCGAAGGCACGGGCCCCGACTACTGGCGCCTGGCGCGCGCGATGCACGCCGCCGGCCTGCGCAGCGGCGACCTGGTGCACAACTGCTTCAGCTACCACCTCACGCCCGGCGGCCTGATGATGGAGTCGGGCGCGTTGGCGCTGGGCTGCACCGTGTTCCCGGGTGGCGTGGGCAACACCGAGCTGCAGCTGCAGGCGATGACTGAGCTGCGCCCGGATGCCTACGCCGGCACGCCGAGTTTTTTGAAGATCCTGGTCGACAAGGCGGCCGAGACCGGCACCGACATCGGCTCGCTGAAAAAAGCCATGCTCGGCGGCGAAGCCTTCCCGCCCTCGCTGCGCGACTGGCTGATCGAGCGCGGCATCGCGGCCTACCAGTGCTACGCCACCGCCGATCTGGGCCTCATCGCCTACGAGACCGCCGCGCGCCAGGGCCTGGTGCTCGATGAAGGCGTGATCGTCGAGATCGTCCGGCCCGGCAGCGGCGACCCGCTGCCCGAGGGCGAGGTCGGCGAAGTCGTGGTCACCGCGCTCAACCCCGACTACCCGCTGATCCGTTTCGGCACCGGTGACTTGTCGGCCGTGCTGCCGGGCCGCTGCCCGAGCGGGCGCACGAACACGCGCATCCGGGGTTGGCTCGGCCGCGCCGACCAGACCGCCAAGGTGCGCGGCATGTTCGTGCATGCCAGCCAGGTGGCTGAAGTCATCAAGCGCCACCCCGAGATTGCCCGCGCGCGCCTGGTGATCGAAGGCGAGATGGCCAACGACCGCATGACGCTGCAGGCCGAGCTGGCGGGCAGCGCGCCCGAGGGCCTGGCCGAGCGCGTGGCGCAAAGCCTGCGCGACGTGACCAAGCTGCGCAGCGAGGTCGCCTGGAAGCAGCCGGGCGAGCTGCCCAACGACGGCAAGGTGATCGAGGACGCGCGCAGCTACCAGTAGCGCCATGCCGCTGCGGCAATGGCGCCCGGGGGCCGGCGCAGCGCTTGCAGGCCGGCTACTTCGCGGCCTGGTAGACGCGCACGTAGTCGACCTCCATCGAGACCGGGAAAATCCGGTCGTCGACTTCGCCACCGTGATAGCCGCCGATCGCAATGTTGAGGATCATGAACTGCGGCGCGTCGAATGGCCACGCCCGTGGGCCGAGCTTGAGGTTCGGGTAGTGCAGGTGCGTGAACCCGTCGACCGCAAAGCGCACGCCCTCGGCGGTCCAGTGCATCTGGTAGTTATGAAACACCCGACAAGGGTCCGTGACCCGCGATGCGCCACTGACAGGACTGCCGCTGTGGGCCGCCGCCATGTGGATCGCGCTCGAGACTCGCGTCGGGTCGCTGCCCACTTGCTCCATGATGTCGAGTTCGCCGTCCTCGGGCCACCCCCCCTTGCTGGCGAGCATCCAGATCGCCGGCCAGGTGCCCTTGCCGCAAGGCAGCTTTGCGCGCACCTCGAAAAACCCGTAGGTCCAGTCGGCGAAACCGCGCGTGAGCAAGCGAGCCGAGGTGTAGCGCTGGCCGCCCCAGTCGGGCAGGCTGGTCATTGACTCCTTGCGCGCCGTGATGCTCAGGCGGCCGCTCCTGACCACTGCGTTCTCGGCGCGCGGCGCCGAGTAGTACTGGAGCTCCTTGTTGTGCCAGCCCTGCTTGTTCATGGCGGTGTCGTGGACCCACTTTCGCGGATCGGGCAGGCCATCGGTGTCGAACTCGTCGGCCCAGACCAGGCGGTAGCCGGCCGGCACGTCAGCACTCTGGCCGTGCGCTGCAAAGGGTATTGCGGACAGGGCGACCGCACTCGTGACAGCTCCTGCGGCCGCCAACACAGCACCACTCACGGCACGGTACATCGATTTAGGGCGCATGGACTGCATGGTCTGTAGGTCTCAATTGAGCAAGCGGCCGTTGATGTCGAAGGCGAGCGCCCATGAGGCGTCGAGCGAGAGGCCCACAGGCTGGCCCGCGGCGAGGTGGCTGTGGTCGGTACCGACCTTGGCGTGAAGCAGCTCGGCCATGCCCTGGACACGCAGGTGCAGGATCGAGGAGTCGCCCAGGTGTTCGGCCAGCGCCACCGTCGCCGGGATGCCCTGGCCGGCCGCCTGCACGTGCAGGTGTTCGGCACGCAGGCCGACGCGGTGAACGGCCGCGCCGGCGCCTTCCGCCAGCCGCTCCCACAGCAGCCGTCGCGGCCCAGGCGCGCCGTCGGTGGGTCGCTCAACCAGGTTGATGCGCGGCGCGCCCAGACAGCCCGCGACAAACTCGTTGGCAGGACGGTTGTAGAGATCCATCGGCGCACCGAGCTGCTCGATGCGGCCGTGGTTGAACACGGCGATCCGATCGCCCATCGTCATCGCCTCGACCTGGTCGTGCGTGACGTAGATCATCGTCGTGCCCAGCTCCTCGTGCAGGCGCGACAGCTCGATGCGCATGTTGACGCGCAGCGCCGCGTCGAGATTGGACAGCGGCTCATCGAACAGGAACACCTTGGGCTTGCGCACGATGGCACGCCCGATCGCGACGCGCTGGCGCTGGCCGCCCGACAGCTCCTTCGGATACCGGCCGAGCAGTTCGGTGATGCGCAGCACTTCGGCGGCGCGACACACCTGCTCGTCGCGCGAGGTGCGCGCCACGCCGGCCATGCGCAGGGCGAAGCCCATGTTCTCGGCCACGGTCATGTGGGGGTACAGCGCGTAGCTCTGGAACACCATCGCCGCGCCGCGCTCGGCCGGGTGCACGTCGTTGGCCCGCTCGCCGTCGATCAGCAAGTCGCCCGCGGTGATGGTCTCCAGGCCGGCGATCATGCGCAGCATCGTCGACTTGCCGCAGCCAGAGGGCCCAACGAAGACCAGGAACTCGCCGTCGTTGACGTCGAGGTCGATGCCCTGGATCACCTCGACTGCGCCGAAGCTCTTGCGGATGCCGCGCAGGCTGACGTGGCCCATGTCAGCCCCCCTTCGCGCCAGATCGGGCGGCGTGGCATTGCTGCAGAAAACGCCGATACCAATGCGCGCTGTCCTTGAGCGTACGTTGCTGCGTAGCGTAGTCCACGTGCACGATGCCGAAGCGCTTGGCGTAGCCGCTCGACCACTCGAAGTTGTCCATCAGGCTCCAGACCATGTAACCCGCCATCGGCACGCCCTGGCGCATGGCCTCGGCGACGGCGGCGATGTGCGTCTGCAGGTAGTCGGTGCGGTCGGCATCGTGCACCTGCCCGTCAGTGACCAGATCCTTGAACGCGCCGCCGTTCTCGGTGATGTACACCGGCGGCAGCGGGTACTCGCGGTGCAGCGTCAGCAGCAGCTCGGTCAGTCCGCGCGGGTAGATCTCCCAGCCCATGTCGGTGAGCGCCAGGCCACTCGTCGTCTTGTCGAAAGGCTTGCCGGCGCTGGAGACATTGCGCGAGTAGTAGTTGACCCCGATGTAGTCCATCGGTGTGGCGATGTGAGCCATGTCGCCGGCCTGCACCTCGGGCGCATCGGCGCCGAGCTCTTCGAACACTTCTTTCGGGTAGCTGCCTTTGAACAGCGGGTCGGTGTACCAGCAGCGGCCGCGCAGGTCATCCATGCGGGCCGCCTCCCGGTCGGCGGCCGAGTCGGTGGCCGGCATGCCGTGCCCCAGGTTGAGCACGATGCCCAGCTTGGCGCGGCAACCATCGGCGCGCAACGCCTGCAGCGCCAGGCCGTGGCTGAGCAGCAAGTGATGCGCCACCTGATTGGAGACCTTGCGGTTCTTCAGGCCGGGCGCAAACTCGCCCTTGTCATGCCCGAGCACGGCCACGACCCAGGGCTCGTTGTGGGTCGTGATGGCCACCAGCCGGTCGCCCAGGCGCTGGTTCACGCCGCGCGCGTAATCGACGAAGCGGTGCACGGTGTCGCGCGAGGCCCAGCCGCCCTGGTCTTGCAGGGCCTGCGGCAGGTCCCAGTGGTTGAGCGTCAGGTAAGGCTGCACGCCGCGCGCCAACAGGCCATCGACCATGCGGTCGTAGAAGGCCTGACCCTTGTCGTTCCAGGCACCGGCACCCAGCGGCTGCACGCGCGGCCACGACACCGAGAAGCGGTAGGCGTCCACGCCCAGCGAGGCGATCATGTCCAGATCGCTGTCCAGGCGGTGAACATGGTCGCATGCCACGTCGCCATTGCTGGAGTCGGCGATTGCGCCGGGGACGCGGCAGAAGCGGTCCCAGATCGACTCGCCCTTGCCGTCTTCCTGGGCGGCGCCTTCGATCTGGAACGCACTGGTGGCCACACCCCAGACAAAGTCGGGGGGGAAGGCGCGATGGAGGTCGGTGGCGGCAGTCATGTTGTGCTTATTGGCAAGGCGCTACTTCACGGCGCCGGCGGTCAGGCCGGCGATCAATTGGCGCGATGAAATGGCAAAGAGGATCAGCAGCGGAATGGTGGCGATGGCCGAGCCCGTCATCAGCGCACCCCACTCGGTATTGACCGGGCTTTGCAGGCTGCGCAGCGCCAATGGCAGCGTGTAGTTCTCGACACTGCGCATCACGATCAGCGGGCCGATGAAGTTGTTCCACGAGGCGATGAAGGTGATGAGGCCGAGCGTGCCCAGCGCCGGCTTCAACAGCGGCAGCACAATGCGCCAGTAGATGCCGAATTCGCCGCAGCCATCCATGCGCGCGGCTTCGATCAGTTCCCTGGGCACCGCGGTCGACGCGAACTGGCGCATCAGGAAGATGCCGAAGGCGCTTGCCGCGCCGGGGATGTACAGCGCGCGGTGCTGGTCGATCCAGCCCAGCGCGTCCATGATCAGGAACGTCGGGATCATGCTCATGAACGAGGGCAGCAGCATGGTCGCCATCACGAGCGTGAACAGTGCATTCTTGAAACGGAACTCCATCAGCGCAAAGGCATAGCCGCCCATCGAGCAGAACAGCAGCGTCAGTGCGGTCGAGGCCAGGGCGACGTAGAGGCTCCAACCCAGGTTGCGCCAGAACGGCAAGCGCTCCGTCAGGATCTTCAGGTTGGTCCCCAGATCGTCGCCGAACCACAATGGCGGCGGCAGGTTGAAGATCTCCGTGCGCGACTGGGTCGCGAACACGAACATGAAGTAGAACGGCGCGAGCATGATCACCGCGCCGATGGCGACGGTGGCGTGCGCTGCCCAGGGAGTGAGGCGGTCGCGCTTCATGCCGAAGTGCCGCGCTGGCGGAAGGCGCGGTTGGTGAGCCAGGTCAGCAGCGCGACGACGATGAAGAGCAACCACGACATCGCGCTGGCGCCGCCGAAGTCGTTGAAGTCGAAGGCCATGCGGTACAGGTAGATGGCCGAGGTCATCGCCGACTGGTCGGCGCCACCCTTGCCACCGGTGAGGATGAACGGCTCCTCGAACAACTGCAGCCCGCCGATCACGCTCAGCGTGACGCCGAAGTAGATCATCGGCTTGAGGCTGGGCAGCGTGATGCACCAGAACTGCTGCCAGCGCCCGGCACCGTCCATCGTCGCGGCCTCGTAGAGATCTTTCGGGATCGTCTGCAGCGCGGCCAGGTAGAGCACGACGTTGAAGCCCAGGTAGCGCCAGAACACGATGAAGGCGATGGCCGGCTTGATGGTCTCGGGTCGGCCTAGCCAGTCGATGTTGCCGGTGCCGAACAGCGCGTGCAGGCCGACATTGATGAGGCCGAAGTCGGTCGAGAACAGCGAACTGAACATGATCGCGATCGCCACCGTGGAGGTGATGTAGGGCAGGAAGTAAGCGCCGATCACGGCGTCTCTTAGACCCTTGAAGGCGTTGTGGATAAAGACCGCCAGCGGGATCGCCACCAGGTGCTGCGGCACCCCCGAGGCCAGAGCCAGCCACAGCGTGTTCTTCAGCGACTTCCAGAACCATTCGTCCTCAACGGCAAAGGCGAAGTTGTCCAGACCCACGTACTCCATTGCACCCAGGCCGCTGGTCGGCTCCCAGGACTGGAACGCCAGGTAGAGCGAGAAGCCGAGCGGAAAGACGCCGAACACCGCGAACAGGGCGATGAAGGGGCTGAGCAGGGCATAGGGCGCCCAGCGCGGCGAGAGTCGAAAGGCTTTGGGCACGCGCATGGGGGTCAACGGTGCGCGCGACGCTGCAGCAGGCGCTCGGCATCGGCCAGCGCACGGCCGATGTCCTTGCCGCGGTCGAGCACGTTGTCGAGTTCGGTGCCGATCACCTCATCGGCAAAGTTGTTCTGCTTGTGGACCTCGGTGGCCGTGATGCGCCGCGCCGCGTCACGCCACAACAGGCGCGCCCTTTGCCCACCCAGAAAGGGCAGCGGCTCCTCGAAGAAAGGGTCGCCATGGGTTTCCAGCAAGGCCGGGAAAGCGTCCTGTGACTTGAAGGCTGCGAACTGACGCTCGCGATCGAGCGTGAGCATCTGGATCAGTTCCCAGGCCAGAGGTTTGTTCGCTGCCATGGCCTGGCGAGGAACGGCATAGAAGCTGCCGCCGTAGCCGACGAAAGTGGAGTCCGGCAGTTGTGCGACGCGCCACTGGCCTTTGGTGTCGGGCGCGACCCAGTTGGCCATCTGCCCGACCATCCAGGCGCCAGACAACTCGGTGGCCAGAGTGCCTCGCTTGAAGCCTTCGGCCCATTCGTTGGACCAGGCGTTGACGCGCGCGTCGAGCTTGTGGCGACGCACCTTGCGCGCCAGCTCGAAGGCCCGCACGAAACGCGGCGAGTTGACGAGCACCCGCGAGTCGCGGTCGAAGTACAGGCCCTCGCCGGGGCGCAGGCCGCCGCGGATGACGATGTCCTTGACGTTCTGCGCGTTGGCCACCAGGTAGGCGCCGGTGGCGGCCTTGATCTTCACACCGGCGTCGACATAGGCCTCCCAGGACGGCGTGAGATCGGCCTCGGTGAGTCCTGCCTTGCTCAGCAGGTCGATCCGGTACAACAAGGTGCCCGGACCAATGTCGGTGGGCAGCGCGACCAGCGCGCCGCGCCGGTTGACGGCCGTATCGTAGGCATAGGGCACGAAGCGTGACCGAAAGCGCGTGCCGTCGTAGGGCTGCCTGGACAGGTCTTCGAGCCCGCCGCCATGCGAGAAGCGACCGACGTAGCTGGCCTCGAGCGTCATCACATCGGGCAGATAGACCGAGGTCGACAGTGCTGTCGTCATTGCCGTGTGGTGGTCCACGTACTGGCGGCTGACGACCTGGATGTCCACATCCGGGTGCCGGCGCTGCCAGTGCGGGATCGCGGCCTTGACGATTTCGTCGACCAGCGGGAACGCGGCCACAGTGAGCGTGCGGCGCGCAGCGGCGCGCAGCGGCAGAGCAGCCAGCAGGCCGGCGACGAGCACGGAGCGCCGGCCCGGCCCAGGCGAGAGCTGCGGCCCGCGTTTCATGCTCAGGGTGCGCTGGCCGCGCAGTGTGCCGCAATGAACTCGGCCTGCGGCGGCATCGCATTGACGCACTTGGCGATCACTTGCTCGACGTTGCGCACATAGGCCAGGACTTCGGCTTCTGGCCGCAGGTCGGCGAACGGGTGGTAGGCGCGCGGCATGATGCGCTGGCCCACCATCACCTGCAGCCAGCTCGGCTCGGCAAACAACTCCATGCCGTCGCGAAACACGCGCCCGTTGCTGCGGAACAAGTCGACCTTGCGCTGCAAGGTGTCAGGGATCGGCATCGTGCGGCAGTAGTTCCAGAACTCGGAGTCGTCGCGCTCGGTGGCCTTGTAGTGCAGCACCAGGAAGTCGCGAATGCGCTCGTACTCCCAATGCGTCATCGCGTTGTATTCGGCGATGTCGGCCGCGTCGAAGCCCGCATGCGGGAAGAAGCTGATCAGCCGTGAGATGGCCGTGTGGATCAGGTGAATGCTGGTCGACTCCAGCGGCTCGAGGAACCCGCTCGACAAACCCACCGCGACGCAGTTGCGACTCCAGAAGGTCTTGCGCCGTCCGGTCGTGAACTTCAGCGGGCGCGGATCGGCCAGCGGCTCGCCGTCGAGGTGCTTCAACAGGATGTCGGTGGCCTCGTCCTGCTCCATGAAGCTGCTGCAGTAGATGTGGCCGTTGCCGGTGCGGTGCTGCAGCGGAATGCGCCATTGCCAGCCAGCCGAATGCGCGGTCGAGCGCGTCATTGGCAGCAGCGGGCCGGCCGACTCGCAGGGCACCGCCAGCGCGCGGTTGACGGGCAGCCAATGCGACCAGTCGTCGAAGCCCGCTTTCAGCGTCTGCTCGATCAGCAGGCCGCGCATGCCCGAGCAGTCGATGAAGAAGTCGCCCGCGATGCGCTCGCCGCTCTCGAGAACGACGGCCTTGATGAACCCATCGGGCTCGCGCTGCTGCACCTGGGCAATCTTGCCTTCGGTGCGCATGACGCCGCGCGTTTCGGCAAAGCCGCGCAGGAAACGCGCGTACAGGCCGGCGTCGAAATGAAAGGCATGTGAGATATCGGCCACCGGCGAGCCGGGCATGTCCTTGCGGGCGCGCATGAACTTTGCCTGACGCGGCGCGGCGGTGTTGATCGAGTAGGCCTCGAGCGGGGCGGCCTTGCCCAAATGGGCCAAGCGCAGCCAGAAGTGGTGGAAAGGCAGCGCCTGCGTGGCCTGCCCCACGAAGCCGAAGCCGTGGATGTAGCGGTCACCGATCGCGCCCCAGTTGACGAACTCGATGCCGAGCTTGAACGTGCCTTGGGTGGCGCGCATGAACTCGTCCTCGTCGATCTCGAGCGCGCGGTTGAACTCGCCGATGTGCGGGATCGTGGCCTCGCCCACACCAATGATCCCGATCTCGTCGGACTCGACCAGGCGGATGCGGTAGCTGCCTTCGAGCACCTTGCACAGTGCCGCGGCAGTCATCCAGCCGGCGGTACCGCCGCCGACAATGACGATATTGCGCACCGGTTCGAGGGTCATCGTGTCTAGGCTCTGGAAGCGCTTGGTTTGGGCGGTGAAGGGTAGCCCACGAGCCGCGAGCACTCAGGCCTGGCTCGTACCTCCGACTCGAGCACGCACCGATGATGCCCCGACGTTCGTTAGGGGCATCATCGGGCTACTTACGTCAGAACTTGTAGTTCAAGCCCGCCAGAACCTGTCGGCCGAACTTGTAGTTGAAGTTCGGGACCAGTTGCGTCGGATCGGGCACATCAGCGTTGCCCGGCGTCTTGAAGTTGGTCGTGCCGGTGTCGGTGAGGTTGTTGACCTGCACCAGAACGGACAGGCCTTTGTACATGCCCGCATCGTCGAAGTTGTAGCCGAACTGCATGTCGACCACCTTGTCGGAAGCCTGCGAGCGCGTCGTCGGGCGGAAGAAGATGTCGCGCGTGGTCGCGGTGAATGCGGAGCGGTAGCGCTGGCTGACGCGTGCCGAGAAGCCATGCTTCTCGTAGTACACGGTCAGGCTGTTCGAGAGCCCCGACAGGCCATTGATCGGGACGCTCGAATCGACGACCACTGTGTTGCTGTTCTGGTCGACCCGCTGGTCCTTGATCGAACTGTTGAGCTTGGACGCACTGAACACCACGCCAAAGCCGTCCAGCATCGGACTCAGCAGCGCTCCTTCCAACGCGGCCGCGAACTCAAAGCCCTCGAGACGGCCGCCACTGCCGTTGCGCGGCTTGACCTCCCCACCGAACTGTTGAACCACGACGCCGGGTGCCGGCACGAAGCCAGGCGGCAGGGGAACGCCGGTTCGGTCCACCGGCTGTTCGGACGCGATGACGTAGCTGAGCAGGTTCTTGCGAAACGCCGCGAAAGAGACGTAGCTGCGCTTGCCGAAGTACTTCTCGATCGAGAGGTCGATCGCACTCGCCTTCCACGGCTTGAGCTCCGGGTTGCCAGCGTAGGCGACTTGCCAGGTGCCCTGGTTGGGGCCCGGGTCGGTGTTCAGCCGGGGCGTGCTCCCACCCGCGCGCATGTCGTTGATGTTGGGCCGCGCCGTGGCCATGCCCAGGCCGAAACGCGTGATCAGATCGGGCCTGACCTCGGCCACCAGGTTCAGGCTCGGCAGCACGTCGTCGTACTTGGCACCGCCAGAGCGCCTAAACAGCAGGTTGATGTCTGGGTTGTTGTTGTCCAGACCCAGGTACTCGAAGCCCTCGGATCGCTGGTCCGAACGGACTGCCTGCAGGCCGACGTTGCCGCGGATCGGTACGCCCCCCAGCTGCGTATCGATGTCGAGTTGAACGAAGGCTGTGGCGATTTTCTCGCTGACGAACGCGTCGTTGCCCTTGAGCTGGAACTCGGCGGCTTTGCGGCCCAGCGCGCCCGAGCTGACGAGGTAAGGCACGTCGAGGCGGATGAAGTCGGGCACGCCCATCCAGGACATGTCGAGCGGTGATCGGACCGCCCCGACGGGGATGCTGCGGATGACGTTGCCACTGGCGTCCAGCGGCATGACCAGTCGCGTCTCGTTCTTCTCGATGCTCTTGTCGCGCTGCGTGTAGTTCACGCCGCCGGTGACGTTGCTGAACACGCCGAGCAGTTCGAGCGGCCGCTTGGCCGACAGGCGCAGCGACTTGATTTCGTCCACCGAGTGCGGGTCACGCACCACACCCGTCCAGCGCGGTTCGCCCGGCACGTAGTCAAAGCCAATAACGTCACCGAAGCGGATGTTGGCCGGGTTGGACAGGAAGCCGGGCTGCACTGGTGTGAACGTCTGCGCACCGCCATTGACCGGCACGTTCCAGCGGAATGGACCATAGGCCCAGGTGTTGGCGGCGTTGTTCCAGGGGCCGGCATAGACCTCCTGATAGACCTCGTCGCGCACGTCGCGCGAGTAGCTGAGATCGGACACCACGGTCCACTTGTCGCCCATCTTCAGCGACGTGTTCCAGCCAATCGCCGAGATTTCGTCTCGGCGCTTGGTATCCCAGTTGGTGGTCGTGGTCGGCAGAGCGCTGGCCGTCGCGCTGGTGGCGTAGGTGTTCTGACCGACCTGTGTGGTGCCAACGTTGGACAGCGTGTTTTGGCTTCCCGCAGGGCCAAAGAGCTGGCCCCAACTGGCGAACATGTTGGAGGTCAGCTTGCCACCCACTTCATGGGTGTCGAACTTGGAGTAGTAGAGGTCGAGCTGGGTGCGCAGGTCCTTGTTGGGCTTGTACTCGAGCACGGCCATCAGGCCGTCGCGGGTGTTCTTCTTGGTTGCCTGCGAGCCGGTCCAGAACATCGGCAGCATGGCCTGGCTGGTGGGGCCCCAGGTGACGGACGGCGCCTGGAACAGCGACGGCACCGTACCGTTGATGGGCACGCCATAAGGCGTGTAGTCGCCGTACTGGTCAAGCTCCAGAACGCGCGACTGTGTCGTCGACTGCAGGTGGGCAAAACCGAGCGCCACGCCGATCGTGTTGTCGGCGAATTGGTTGACATACGACAGGCTGAAGCGGTTGCCGCTGGGGCTGGCCACACCCGGCACCTGGGTCTTGAGCGAATTGGTTTCGCCGCGCACATTGATCGCAATCTCGCGGCCGCGCGTGTCCAGCGGCCGACGCGCCATCAGGTCCACCGTGCCCGACAGTCCCTGTCCGATGAGGGACGCGCTCGGCGTCTTGTACACCGTCGCCGAGCCGATCAACTCGGACGGGAACTGGTCGTACTCCACCGCGCGGCTGTCGTTCGAGCTGACGATCTCGCGCCCGTTCAACAGCACCCCGGAGAACGCCGGCGACAGGCCGCGGATCGAGATCACGTTCACGCGCCCGTCGCTGCCGCGCTGACCGGTCAGGCCGGGCAGGCGCGCCAGGGACTCGGCGATGCTCACGTCAGGCAGCTTGCCCAGATCCTCGGCCGTGATGTTCTCGGTGATCGAGTCCGAGTTGCGCTTGGCGGCGATCGATGATTCGATCGCGCGTTTGATGCCGGTGACGACCACGGTCTGCGTGTCGGCCGCCGCCTGCTGGGCCGTGGCCGTGCCGGACGCGAGCATCAGCAGAGCGCAGGCGGCCGCGACCGGGCTGACGCGAAAGCGGGCGTCCGTGTGGCCTGGGCGCTGCACTGGAATCTGGCTCTTCATGGGGTGTCTCCGATGTGCGGTTGGGCGGTCGATGGGCGTTCGATGTGAGCGGGATCGGTATCCGTCTGAAAGCGCTTTCACGATTGTTGTCGAACGTCACCCGCCGGCTCCCTATCGTTAACCCGCAGGCGGCGCCGCTCGCGCGCGCCGCCACCCGTCTGGAAGCGCTTTCAGCCCGATCGGCGGGCCCCGCCGCCGAGGGGCCGCCATGCGCCGGCTGGGTCGAGCTGCGCCACCGACGCCTCGAAGCGCGCGGGCGCTCAGCGCATCACGCGCCGGGTCGATTCGCGCGCCACCAGTTGTGGCGGCGGCAGCACCACCGCCGGCACGGCGCCACGCAGCAGATCGAGCATCGCCGCCGCCGCCTGGCGACCCATTTCGTAGACCGACTGGCGGATGGTCGTCAGCGGCGGAATGGCGAATTTGGCCGGCGCCAGATCGTCGAAGCCGACCAGGGACACGTCGTCGGGGATGCGCACGTGCTTGCGGTACAGGCCCAGCGCGGCGCCGATGGCCGACTGGTCATTGGCGGCGAAGATGGCCGTGAAGGGCAGGCGGCTCTCGAGCAGGCGGCTCACCGCCATCAGCCCGCTGGTTTCGGTGAAGTCGCCGGCAATCACCAGCGCGGGGTCGAAGGCGATGCCGGCGTTTTCGAGCGCCGCGCGGTAGCCGGCTTGCCGGTCCAGCGCGTCCTGGTGCGCCGGGTCGCCTGAAATGAAAGCGATCCTGGTGTGCCCGCATTCGATCAGGTGCTGGGTGGCCAGCAGTCCACCCGCGCGATTGTCGAACTCCAGGCTGAACAACTGCGGGCCCCTGAGCTCACGCCCCACCACTACCATCGGCAGGGTCTTGGCATAGCGCTGCAAGGTGCGGTTCGGCAGGCGGCCGGCAAGCACGATGGCACCGTCGACGCGGCGCGACAGCAGGGCCTCGATGGCCTTGCGTTCGCCCGCTTCGTGCCAATGGCCGCTGACGAAGATCGGGATGTAGCCGGCGGGCTCCAGTTCTTCCTCGATGCCGCGCAGCGTCTCGCCGTAGAACGGGCTGCTGATGGTCTGCGTGACCACGCCGATGCTCAGTGTGCGCCCGCCCGCCAAGCCGCGGGCCACCGGGTTGGGCCGGAAGTCGAGCTTCTCGATGGCGGCGTCGACCGCGTGTTTCTTGTCCAGGCTGACGCTGGCCGTGCCGTTGAGGATCCGCGACACGGTGCTGGGCGACACGCCCGCCGCCTGCGCCACCATCTCGAGCGTCACCACCCCAGAGGCATTGGCACTCGAGGCCGTGGCCGGTGATCGCTTGCGGCGTGTGGAAAGCGCTTTCATCATGGCTTAGGATGGACCAGTGCGCAGTGTATGGGCTTGTGCTGTCGGCGCCGACAAATGAGCGTGCGGCCGCCCCAAACGAGCGGCAAGCCCGCAATGGACATCGAGCAAGGACCATGAGCACGGCAGAAATCTTCCTGATCGCGATGCTGATCATCTTCGCCGTGCCCTACATGGTGTGGCGGCTGGGGCGCACCGACCATTACGCGCCGCTGGTGGTGGTGCAGATCGTCGCCGGCATCGCACTCGGCCCGGGCCTGCTCGGCGCCGCCTTCCCCGATTACTACGCCTTCGTCTTCAACCCGACGGTGGTACAGACACTGAACGGCCTGGCCTGGTGGGCGGTGATGCTGTTCGTCTGGCTGGCCGGCATCGAGCTCGATCTCGGCCAGGCCTGGCTGCACCGGCGCGAGAGCAGCATCACCGCCGCGCTCGCCCTGGGCGTGCCCTTGGCGCTGGGCTGCGTGGTGGCCGTCGGCCTGCTCGCCTGGGGCCCGGGCTGGATCGGCACCAGCGCCCTGCCCTGGCAATTCATCGCCGGCATCGGCATGGCCTGCGCGGTGACGGCGCTGCCGATCCTGATCCTGCTGCTGGAAAAGCTCGAACTATTCCGCAGTTCGATCGGCCAGCGCGTGCTGCGCTATGCCAGCCTGGACGATGTGGCGATCTGGGGCGTGCTGGCGCTGATCCTGCTGGACTGGCAACGCGTCGGTCGGCAGGCCGGCTTCTTGCTCGCTTTTGCCATCGCCAGCATCGCCTTGCGCAAGCTGATCGTGCGCCTGCCGGCGCCGGACCGCTGGCATGCCGGCATCGTCTGGCTGATCCTGTGCGCCCTGGGCGCCGACTGGTGCGGCCTGCACTTCATGGTCGGCGCCTTCCTGGCCGGCGCGGTGATGGATGCGCACTGGTTTAAGCGTGAACAGCTCGATGCCTTGCGCCACCATGTCTTGTTGATCGTGATGCCCGTCTTCTTCCTGAGCACGGGCCTGCGCACCAACTGGGCGATGGGCAGCCCGGCGGTGCTGCTCGCCGCCGCTGCGCTGCTGCTGGCTTCGGTGTGGGGCAAGCTTCTCGGCACGCGCATTGCCGGGCATCTGCTCGGCTGGCAGCCCGGCGAATCCCGGATGATCGGCTGGCTGCTGCAAACCAAGGCCTTGATCATGATCGTCTTCGCCAACGTCTTGCTCGACAAGGCCATCATCTCCAGCGCCACGTTCACCGCGCTGCTGTTGATGGCCGTCGCGAGCACTATGCTGACGGTGCCGGTGGTCTCGCGGCTCGACCGCGCGCAGCAGTGACCGCCGGACAAGACCTTGTTTACGCCGTGTACACCGGCGCGGGCTGCGTGAACCAAGCGTGCAGGATCTGGTAGGCCATCTTGTAGTTCTTCTGCTGGAAGCTGGCGTGCGAGATGCCGTTCATCACCGTGAACTGCTTGTCCGCTGAAGGCAGGCGCTTGAAGAACTCGATCAGGTCGTCCATGCCCGCGATGCCGTCGAACTGGCCGCGCATCAGAAGCGTCGGCGCGCTGATCCGGGCCGGGTCGACGATGGGCAACCTGGAGCACATGTCGATGTAGGTGCCGTTGGGCATCGAGTCGTCCAGCGCCAGGATCGCGTCGGCGAAGGCCTCGACAGTGGCCGCATCGGCGCAGTCGGGGTGGTCGCGCGAGAAGATCGAGCGTACGAAGGCACGGTCGATCGGCCGGCGCTTCGTGGCCGTGAACTCGGGCAGCTTCTTGCGCCGCTGCACCAGGGTCGGCGCGCCCTCGCCGGTCCAGACAAAGGCATCGAGCGCGAGGCGCGCCACGCGCTCGGGGTGGCGCTGCGCAAACAGCGCGGCGCGCAAGGCGCCCGAGGAAATGCCGTAGGTCAGGAAGCTCGTGAGGCCGCGTGTGGCG
>JANMSR010000334.1:0-4287 GCA_031389565.1 Burkholderiales bacterium | reverse complement strand
GCCGACACTTTCGCCCGACGGGGGCCAGGTTCAAGCCAGGTCAGCCTGCGTCGTCGGGCAGGCAGTGCGCGATCGCTCGCGCCAGACCGTCGCGTGTGTAGGGCTTGCTCAACATCGGCCAGCGCAGCGGCACACCGCCGTCGTGACCCTGGTGGCGCGAGTAGCCCGAGGTCAACAGCACGGCCAAGTTCGGGTACTGCAGCTCCACGCGCCGCGCCAGTTCATGGCCGTCGATGCCCGAGCCGAGCATGATGTCGCTGAACAGCAGCTCGAAGGTCCGGCTGCGGCCGAGCTCGACCAGCGCGGCTTCGGCGCTCGCACAGGCCACCACGTCGCAGCCCATCGTCTGCAGGAAGACCTGGGCCACGCGGCGCACGTCGGGATCGTCCTCGACCATCAGCACGCGCAGGCCGCGCGGCAGGGCCGCGTCGCAATCGCCCTCGGCGTCGACATCGGCGTCGCCGACGGCATCCATCGCCGGCAGGTACAAGGTCACCGCGGTGCCGGCGCCGGGCGTGCTGTCGATCTCAATGTGGCCGTGCGACTGTTTGATGAAGCCGTACACGGTCGACAAGCCCAGGCCGGTGCCGCGGCCGGGTTCCTTGGTGGTGAAGAAGGGCTCGAAGGCGCGGTCGCGCACTTCGTCGCTCATGCCGCTGCCGTTGTCCTGAACACTCAGCCACACCCAATCCTGCGGTTGGGCGTCACTGCCCTCGCGGGCGAGGGCACCGGGCGTGCTGCGCGGGTTTTCGATTTCCTGTGGCGCGCCGGTGCCGCAGCGCAGCACCAGCACACCGCCCTGCGGCATCGCGTCGCGGGCATTGACGGCCACGTTGAGCAGCGCCGACTCGAGCTGCACCGCGTCGGCCAGGCAGCGCGGGCAGGTGGCTGGCGCCTGTACGCTGACGCGGATGTTCTCGCCCAGGGTGCGGCGCAGCATGTCGGCCAGCGAGTGCAACATCGCCACCGGGTCCACCAGCGACGGCTCGAGCGCCTGGCGGCGGGCGAAGGCCAGCAGCTTGCCGGTCAGGTCGGCGCCGCGCTGGCCGGCGCGCGCCGCCGCGGCCACCAGTTGGTGCGACAGCGCATCGTTGCGCACGGCGGGTTGGTCTTCCAGCAACTGCAGGTTGCCCTGGATCACCGTCAGCAGGTTGTTGAAGTCGTGTGCCACGCCGCCGGTGAGCTGCCCCACCGTTTCCAGGCGCTGGGCATGGCGCGCCTGCGATTCGGCCTGCGCGCGCTGCAGGCTGGTCGACAGCAGTGTGGCCAGGGCCGTCATGAAAGCCACTTCGTCGTCGCCGAACAGGCGCTCGTGGCTGGACCAGGCCCCGAGCACGCCGATGACCTTTCCGCGGTCGATCAAGGGCACCGCCACGCCGCACGTGGTGCCGGCTTCGAGCCAGCGCGCCGGCACCTCGAATCGGTGCTCGCGCGCGAAATCGGCCACGACCAGCGGCGCACGCTGAGCGACGACACAGCCGATCAAAGTGTCGGGCCGATTGGCGAAGACGATGGGGTCGGCCTGTTCGGCGGGCACGCCGCTGTGGCTGGCCAAGCGCAACTCGAGCTGGTTGGGCGTGAGCAGGAACACCGACACGGCCTGCACGTCCAGCGCCTGACGCACCACGGCCGGCACCGACTGCAACAGCTCGCCGGGGTCGAGCGTGTCGACCGCCACGCGACCGACCTGGACCAGGAACTCGTTGTAGCGCGCGCGCTGCATCGCACGCTTGACGCGCGGGTACGCGCCTATGCCGCGCACCGAGGCCACCACGTAGTCCACTGCCGTGCTGCCGCTGCCCACACGCAAGGGGCTGAGTGCGATCTCGACCAGCACCTGGCTGCCATCGCCGCGTCTGGCCATGAGATCGAGATCGGTGCCCATCGGTCTGGCCTTGGGTGCCAGCGCGTAGCCCTGGCGGTAGGTGGCATGGCGCGGCGCCATGCTGTTGGGGACCAGGGCATCGACCGACATGCCTTCGAGCGTCGCCAGCGGGTACCAGAGCAACTTGGCCACCGCCGTGTTGGCAATCACGATGCGGCCCTGGGCGTCGACCAGCAGCACGCCGTCGGGGTAGGCGTCGAAGACGGCGCGAAAAACCTGCGAATCGTTGGGCAGTGAATGCGCGCTCATGTTGGCGTCACGCTGGCTACGAGGATGTAGCCCACGCTGCGCACCGACTTCAGGATCTGCGGCTGTTGCGGTTCGGGTTCGAGCTTCTTGCGCACCCGGCTGACGAGTACGTCGATGGTGCGGTCGAACGGCGCGGCTTCGCGGCCGCGCGTCTGCTCGAGCAGGAAGTCGCGCGACAACACGCGGCCGGGGTGCTGCGCGAACACGGCGAGCAGTTCGAACTCGCCGCTGGTCAGCGGCACTTCAATGCCGTCGGGCCCGAGCAGGCGCCGCGCGGCACGGTCGAGGCTGAAGCCGGCAAAGTGCAAGGTGTTGTGCTGCGCGTTTTGTCCGGTCGTGCCGGGCGCGGCGACGCTTGCGGCCGGCCCGCCTTCGATGCGGCGCATCACCGCCTTCACCCGGGCCAGCAGTTCGCGCAGGTCGAACGGCTTGGTGACGTAGTCGTCGGCGCCGATCTCGAGCCCGACCACGCGATCGACCGCGTCACCGCGGCCGCTGACGATGATCAGCCCGAGTGGCACCGGCGCGCCCAACTCGCGCAGCCGGCGCGCGATGGCCAGGCCGTCTTCGCCAGGCAGCCCGAGGTCGAGCAGCACCAGCGAAGGCGCATCCTGCTGCACCAGTGCCATCAGCGCGGCGCCGTCGTGCACCTCACTGACGCGGTAGCCGTGGCTGCGCAGGTAGGTCCCGATCAGCGCGGTGATTTCGGGCTCGTCGTCGAGGATGGCGATGTGGGCGAGCGGCACGGAGCGAAGTATGCCGCCCCCGCGTCAGGCCAGCACCCGTGCTGCCGACACTGACTTCCGTCAGTTCGCCGCGGCGTGCGGACGTGCCGACTTTTTGTCGGCGCCTGGGGGCGCCCGAGCAGGTCATCGATCCCGCGCCCTTCCTGTCGCGCAGGGCTGGGGCGAGGCATCCGCATCGAGCTGCCAGCGCAGGGGCGTTCGCGCAGTTGACATCCATCAAGTTGGGGTCACCGGCCAGCCCGCAGGCTCCGGGTTACCAACCCACGGCCTGCCGCGCAGGTCGCACGAGAGGAGACCTGCCATGCACGTTGCCCACTTGCTGCTCTGTCTGACCGCCGCGCTCGCGCTCGCAGGTTGCGACAGGCGCGACACCGCGGCACCCGCGGCCAAGCCCGAGGCCGTCGCGGCCGCGACGTCCGAGGCCGGCGGCTCGCTCAAGGGCGACTTCGGCCCCCCTCAGGGCGAGCCGATCAAGGCCGTGCTGACCAGCCCGCCGAACGTGCCGCCGCCCACCAACCGCACGGCGCCGGCCAAGGTCATCGTCGAGCTCGAGGTGATCGAAAAGGAAATGCCGATCTCCGAGGGTGTGAGCTACACCTTCTGGACTTTCGGTGGCACGGTGCCGGGCAGCTTCATCCGCGTGCGCCAGGGCGACACGGTCGAGTTCCACCTGAAGAACGCGCCCGATTCGAAGATGCCGCACAACATCGACCTGCACGGCGTCACCGGCCCGGGCGGCGGCGCGGCGTCGAGCTTCACGGCGCCGGGGCACCGATCGCAGTTCAGCTTCAAGGCGCTCAACGCCGGCTTGTACGTGTACCACTGCGCCACCGCGCCGGTGGGCATGCACGTGGCCAACGGCATGTATGGGCTCATCCTGATCGAGCCGCCCGAGGGGCTGTCCAAGGTCGACCGCGAGTACTACGTGATGCAGGGCGACTTCTACACCACCGGCAAGTACCGCGAAAAAGGCCTGCAACCTTTCGACATGCAAAAGGCCATCGACGAACGCGCCACCTACGTTCTGTTCAACGGCAGCAAAGGTTCGCTCACGGGCGACAAGGCGCTGGACGCAGAGGGACGCGTTGCGGCCCGCAGCAACAGTACCGTGGGCGCGATCGAGTCGACGTTTTTGAGCCAAGTGCGCAAGGTGTTGGCCACGCCCTGAGTGCCAACGGCCGTCGTACCAACGACGCCGCTTGGGCCCAAGGCCAAAACTGTTGAAGACATCGACACCTTGTTGCCATGGCATCTGGCCAAAGCGACTCGTCGAGCGGCGCGAACGCGGCGATGGTTAGCATTGGCAAACCATGGCAAGCAAGCGCGGCAACACCCCATTCGAGTTCGTGAACCTTCACGGCCAGTCCCTGGGCACGCTGTCGAAACGCGGCCTTCAGCCCGGGACGC
>JANMSR010000086.1:0-3022 GCA_031389565.1 Burkholderiales bacterium | reverse complement strand
GCCGACGATCCAATCGGCCGTCAAGGCCCTGTCCGCCCCGGAGCTACTCGCAGGCCCGGACCCGGATCGAAGCGCACCCCTGCACGCCCCACCAGTCCTCGAAGCAGCCCACGCCGACTCAGGCGCCACCCCGCCACGCTTTCTCACCCGCCTTCGCGACGCGATTCGGGTTCGGCACTATTCCATCCGCACTGAGAGGCTGAGAGTCTTTCGATCATGCCCGCTCAACACGCCAGAAGACGCCCGCTCGTTGTTGCAAATGCTCGCCATAGCCCGAGCTATGGCTGCGCTTTGCGCCTAGATCGGCCGCCTTCTGGCGCGCAGCTCGGACACGCTCGAAAAACTCTCAGCCTCTGACCCGACTTTGACAGTTACGGGGCACATTCTCGGCAGTCAGCTTTTCAAGTGCTTGATTTCATTGAGTCGAAGGCTTCGTTTGGTGAAAAGCGCCTAGATACACGGATTGGCGTGAAGACCTTGACGAGCCGGTTTTTTTGTCTCTAGCATGGGCACATGTATTTGCGTGAATCCAAGCAGAGACGCGCCGATGGCAGCACGGTGTCGTACTTGCAGCTTGCCGAGAACGTCTGGAACGTCGAGAAGCGCCGTTCCGAGACCCGGGTGGTCTACAACTGCGGGCGCGCTGATGATGCCGCCGTCACCGAACGGCTTCGCCGCCTGGCCTCAAGCATCATGCGCCGCTGCTCACCCGAGGAGATCCTTGGCGTGGCCGGTGGGGATTGGCGTTTGGTGTGCGCTTGGCCGCACGGCGAGGTCTACGTCCTCGATGCCCTGTGGCAGCGCCTGGGGATCGGCCAGGTCATCCGGGCACTGGCGCAGTCGCGCCACCTGGGGTTCGATGTGGAGCGAGCGCTGTTCGCAATGGTCGCCAACCGCGCCTGCGCGCCCTGCTCCAAGCTGTATTGCTGGGAGCAGTGGCTCAAGGAAGAGGTGCACATCCCTGGCACGCAGGGTCTGTCGCTGCAGCACCTGTATCGCGCAATGGACTTCCTCGAAGCCAACAAGGAGCCCATCGAGCGCGAGATATTCCACCGCGTGGCCGACCTGTTGAACCTGGACGTGGAGGTGCTGTTCTACGACACCACGTCGCTGCACTTCGAGGTCGACCAGCCCGACCAGGGCGTGGGTGAGGACGACATCGTGCACGGCAGCGCAGCGGCTGGCCGCAAGGCCTACAAGGCGCCGCGCAAGCGCGGGCTGTCCAAGAACGGGCGCGGTGATGCGCCGCAGATCGTGGTGGGCCTGGCGGTCACGCGCGAGGGCTTCCCAGTGCGGCACTGGGTGTTCCCGGGCAACACCGTGGACGTGAGCACCGTCGCGCAGGTCAAGCGCGACCTGCGCGACTGGCAGCTCACGCGCTGCCTGTTCGTGGGCGATGCCGGCATGGTCTCGGCGGCCAACTTCAAGGCCCTGGCTGCAGGCGGGGGCAAGTTCCTGATGTGCATGCCGTTGCGCCGTGGCGATGCGCTGACCGAGCAGGTGCTGGCCCGTGGCGGGCGCTACCGCACCGTCACCCAGCGGCTGCAGGTCAAGGAGGTCGTGATCGGCGATGGTGAGCGCAGGCTGCGCTATGCGCTGTGCTTCAACCCCGAGGAGGCTGCGCGCCAACTGGCGCATCGCCAGTACCTCGTCAAGGAAATCGAGGCCGAGCTGGCTGCCATGGGCGACAGCGCGCAGGACGTGCAAAGCAAGCGTGTGGCCGCCCTTCGGTCCAGCAGCCGCTACGGCAAATACCTGAAGCTCGGCGACAAGGGCCTTGAACTCGACCGCAAGGCGATCAAGGCGGCCGAGCACTACGACGGCAAGTTCATCGTTCACGGCAACGACGACACGCTGAGCGCCGAGGACATGGCGCTGGGCTACAAGCAATTGCTGCGCGTGGAGCAGGCCTGGCGCGACATGAAGAGCACGCTGGACGTGCGCCCGGTGTTCCACTGGGCCCCACACCGCATCCACGCCCATGTGGCGATCACGGTGCTGGCGCTGCTGCTCGAGCGCACGGCCGAGCATGCGTGCGACGACACCTGGCGCAACATCGGCGACCGGCTGCGTCGCATCCAGCTCGCGCAATTGTTAAGCCCTCATGGGACGGTCTGGCAGGTCACCGACCCGACGCCAGAAGCGGCCAAGTGCTTGAAATCGTTGCAGATCAAGCCGCCCGCGCCGGTCCTCAGCCTCGCCTGAGACTCCAAATTCCCTAGATACACGGCCCTTTGCTCATCGGCCGAAAAGACGTTGTCCCACGCCTACTTGCGCGTGCGTGTCACTTGTAACTGTCAAAGTCGGGTCTGAGCCCGGACGAGGGACGGTCCTGAGGACTGTTCCTCGCCTGCCGAAGGCCATCCGGCATGCTTGCCGGATGGCGGGCGCCGCGAGGCGGCGGCCTTGGGGCGCTCAGAACTCGCGGGACAGTGCCAGCAGTGCGGCGACATCGAGCGGCGCGAACCAGTGGCGTCCGTCGGCATCGACCCAGCGCGCGCCGGCTGGCTCCAGGCGCAAGGTGGCGGTCTGCCCCCGGGAGTTGCGCCAGGCCAGCTCAGGCGTGTCATTGCTTGCCGGGGGCGGGGGGCCAGCCTGCGCTTGCCACCGCGCACCGACCGCCGATTGCAGCGTCAGAAGCAGGCGTCGCCTCGATGCCGACAGCGGCCACGCCGGGTCGTCGGTGTCAAGGGTTGCGGCGCGCGACCAGGCGGCGAGCGTTGGCGGCAGCGCCTCCGTGCTGGCCTTGGCGACCAGGGCCTGGGCGCTGTCGCCGCGAGCCCGCGTTGCTTCGCCCAGTGCCGCCGCTGCGGCGCCGGACATGGTGCGAGCGGGGGCTGGCGGCGCAGCGCGCAGTGTCGGCGCGGCGCCGAGTCGCGGGCCGGCCACGGCAGCTGTCGGTGGCGGCGCCTGCGCCGGGGCCGGTGCAAGCTGCGGCACCGGTGCGGGACGGGGCGACGCCGAGTCCTCGATGGTCGCAGGCACTGCTGCGGCGACCGCGTCGTGCGCTGTCTGCGGCGGC
>JANMSR010000071.1:0-1713 GCA_031389565.1 Burkholderiales bacterium | reverse complement strand
CGGCCACGGCGAGCTGATCGCCACCGGCCACACCCAGCAAGCCGGCGGCGCGCACGCCGAAGTGATGGCCCTGCGAGCCGCGCGCGATGCCGGCCACGACGTGCGCGGAGCCACCGCCTGGGTCACGCTCGAACCCTGCTCACACCACGGCCGCACGCCGCCCTGTTGCGATGCATTGATCGAGGCGGGCATCGCCAAGGTGGTGGTGGCCATCAAGGATCCGAACCCGCTGGTCGCCGGCCGCGGCATCGCGCGGTTGCGGGCGGCGGGGATCGAGGTCGAGGTGGCCGGCGGCGAATGGGGTGCGGCCTCGCGCGAGCTGAACATTGGTTTCTTCTCGCGCATGATCCGCGGCCGGCCCTGGGTGCGGATGAAGATCGCGACCTCGCTCGACGGCCGCACGGCGCTCGACAACGGCGCCAGCCAATGGATCACGGCCGAGGCGGCGCGCACCGACGGCCATGCCTGGCGCAAGCGCGCAGGCGCGGTGCTCACCGGGATCGGCACGGTGCACGAGGACGATCCGCGGCTCGACGTGCGCCGGGTGCCGACGGCCCGGCAGCCGTTGCGCGTGGTGGTTGATTCGAAACTCGAGATTGCCGCATCGGCGCGGATGCTGCAGCCGCCGGGCCAGGCGCTGATCTACACCGCCAGTGACGACGCGATGCGCACCACGTCGCTGGCCCTACCGCACGTCGAGGTCGCGCGACTGCCCGCCAACGTGCAGGGCAAGACCGACCTGAGCGCGATGCTGGTCGACCTGGCACGGCGCGAGATCAACGAGCTGCATGTCGAGGCCGGCGAAAAACTCAACGGCTCGCTGCTGCGCGAGGGGCTGGTCGACGAGTTGCTCATCTATGTCGCGCCGCGCCTGCTCGGGCCCGGGCGCGGCATGGCGGCCATCGGCCCGCTGGCCGCGCTGGCCGACAGCCTGGATTTCGAGTTCGTCGATGTCGAGCGCGTCGGCGCCGACTTGCGGCTGCGGCTGCGGCCGCCGGGGCGCACGGTGTTCTGAGGCGCACGCTGGGCTTGGACGGGCTCGGCCCGAACGGGGTGTGGAGTGCTCGGGAGCCAGGGCCGCCACCTACAATTGCGCCCATGCCGATTTCCCCTGTTCCCGAGCTGGTCGCCGAGCTGGCTGCCGGCCGCATGGTGTTCCTCGTCGACGAGGAGGACCGCGAGAACGAAGGTGACCTCGTTCTGGCGGCCGACCATGTGTCGCCGGCAGCGATCAACTTCATGGCCAAGCATGGCCGCGGGCTGATCTGCCTGACCCTCACGCGCGAACGCTGCGAGCGCCTGCAACTGCCGCCGATGGCCGGCCGCAATGGCACGCGGCACGGCACTGCCTTCACCGTGTCGATCGAAGCGGCCAGCGGCGTGTCCACCGGCATCTCGGCGGCCGATCGCGCGCGCACCGTGCAGGCTGCGGTGGTACGCGACGCGCAAGCCAGCGACCTGGTGCAGCCCGGCCACATCTTCCCCTTGCAGGCGCAGGACGGTGGCGTGCTGATGCGCGCCGGCCACACCGAGGCCGGCTGCGATCTCGCCGGCATGGCCGGGCTGACGCCCGCGGCCGTGATCTGCGAGATCATGAATGACGACGGCACCATGGCGCGGCTGCCCGACCTGCAGGTCTTCGCGCGCGAGCATGGCCTGAAGATCGGCACCATCGCCGCGCTGATCCAGCACCGCAGTCACAACGAGTCGCTG
>JANMSR010000069.1:0-3274 GCA_031389565.1 Burkholderiales bacterium | reverse complement strand
GGAGCATGTAAACGAATTGTCACTGTGGCGTGTCGGCGCCCTCTCCCGGGAAACTCCGTAGTAAGCGCTTCGCAGGTCTCGTCGCTACGCCTCGGCGAGCCGTCTGCGGCGGTGCGTCGTGCCCTGGAAAGCGGCGTATTCATTGGGCTGGCGCGGGGATGGGGCTCAAGACCGGCCGTCGCAACCGCGCCGGTGCGTGACCTTCGGGGCGAGTTGGCCCCTGGCTGCCTTTTACCCGCCCGTTGGCTGGATGCAACACCGGCGGCGCAGGCGTAGTCACGCTGCTACCGCCCGCCGCGGTACCGCTGCCGGCAGTGTTCGGGTGTAGTCATGCGGCGGCCGCTATAGAAAAGCGTCGCCCGGGCCCTGCTTGACGGTGCGCCCGGCCTGCATCACCGCCACGCGGTCCGTCGAGGCACTCGACGACGCTGACGCGCCAGCCGTTCGGCGCGGTTCAGGTACCTTGGTGGTATCAGGCCGTGGCTCTATGCGGACTAACCGATGCGTTCGACGGCCACGGCGGCAGTGACGATCTCGATGCCGTGGAAGTTGCCAAGATCGAGCAAATGCGCATCGCCGGAGGCGATCAAATCGGCTTGTGCCGCAAGCGCCGCGGCCAGAACGTGGTCATCGGCTGGATCGCTCACGCCTTGCAGTTCGGCCAGCAGGGCCGCACTGCTGGCCAACTCGATCCGGTGCTCTTGAGCGGCATCGATCAAGCGCCCGGGCGGTGCCGCCCCAGAGCAGCCCGGAAAGCGCCGTATTCGTATCAAGAACCAGCCGCACGCCGTTGCTCGGATCGGTAACCCTCGATCTCGGCGCTGACCTCTTCCGGCGTCATCGCCGCCAGCGGCTCGGCGGCCATCGCGGCACGTGCCACCTTCATGCGCTCGATGCGATCGGCACGCAGCCGCTCGCGCAAGATGCGCTCGATCTTCTCGGGTGCGAGCAACCCCGTGCGGGTCGCTTCCTGCGCCAGCGCATCGGGCAAGGTGATCTGCACAGTGGTCATGATGTTCACTCCTATAGCGGCTGGCCGCCTCGGGCAGTAACGCTTGCAGTCTGTAGCCCCTGCAACACGTCTTCTCGCTCAAGGTACGGATAGTAGGCCAGCACCTCGTCGATCGAACCGCCTGCTGCGATCTGCCCGACGATCATCGCGACCGTGACGCGCATGCCACAAATACATGCACGGCCGCCCATGACTTCATGCGACTGCGTGATTCGGTCGAGGTCTTGCATGGCGCGCGCCAACGAGCCCAATTGGGAGCTTGGGGCTCAAGCGCATCAGGTCAGGACAGACAGCCGCGGCACCGCCCCAAGCAAGGTTCCGCGCGTAGTCGTGCTGTGGCCGCTGCAGCACCGCGTCGCCCGGCCCCTGTTCGACGATCCGGCCGGCCTGCATTGGTCCGTTTGCGCCGCACGATGGGCATCAGGCTCAAGGGCGACCCAGTGCGGATTCGCGCTCGTGCCGGCGGCGCAGCCCTATGCCGATTCCCGAACCGTGGCTAGGGGCAGGAACAGGGTCATCGGTGAGTCGGGAAGAGCAATGAAGCCGTGATGTCGATAGAAGGCCGCCGCGTTGTCGTCCTTGGCATCGACCATCAAGGCGAATGCCGCGATCTCCGAACGCGCTGCGCGGTGCAAAGCATCGGCCAACAGCGCCCCGCCGAGCCCCTGCCCTTTGAATGCCTGATCGATGGCCAGCCGCCCCATGCGCACGGCCGGTACGTTCGGATAGCGCGGCAGCTTCTTGCCGATGCTGGCCGGAAGTTCGGTCAGCAACAGACTTGCCGACGCCAGGGTGTAGTAGCCCGCTACGCGTTGCCCATCGGAAAGCGCCACGAAACATGCGGCCACCCGGCGACGCACATCTTGCGTGACTTGCTGCTGGAGGTAGCGATCCAGCGGCGCGGAGCCGCAGGCGAACGCGGCGCGATCATGCCCCGCATCGAAAAGCGCGACACGGAACGGCGCGCGAGTCATTCAGTTTGCAGGAGCTTGCGACGGCGTTTGATGGCGCGCTTCAGGGCCGGGTTGGGTTTTGATGGGGAAAGCAGCGCCTGCGCAAAGCATTCCTGGTCGGCGAGCGACAACCGGATGACACCCGCCTTTTCAATGGCGCGCTGCGCGGCGTCCTGCACTGCGGCCACGACGAAGTCTGTCATGGTGCGCCCCTGGAGTTCAGCCGCACGCTTGAGCATCACGTGCAGATCGGTGCTGATGCGGGCTTCGAGTCTGGCGGTTGAAATGGCTGATGACATGGGTCGTGCACCTCCAACAAGAATGTACGGCAATTTGCCGTAGCAGTCAACGATACATTCCGTTCATGTCGATGAGCAGCTTCACGCTGCAGCCAGCGGGAGTTTCCTTTCCTCGGCATGCCACGCCACGCCAGGTAGCGTAGCGCAGCGCCTGCCGCACGTCGTCACGCTCGAGGCAGGAATACTCGGCCAGCACTTCGTCGATTGAGCAACCCGCCGCGATCTGCCCAACGACCATGCCCACCGTGACGCGCATGCCGCGAATGCAGGCGCGCCTGCCCATGGGTTCATGCGACTGTGTAACTCGATCGAGGTTCCGCATGGCGTTCGCCTGTCGGTTGCAACGCGCGCTCCAGGCGCAGGCGTATCAGGCCACCGCCAAGGCCACCCGCGGCACAGCCGCCAGCAGCGTGCGGGTGTAATCGTGCTGCGGCCGTTGCAGGATCGCTTCGCTCGATCCCTGCTCGACGATGCGCCCGGCCTGCATCACCGCCACATGGTCGGCGATGTACTCGACGACGCCGATGTTGTGGGTGATGAACAGGTAGGCCAGGCCGAGCTCGCGTTGCAGTTGCTCGAGCAGGTTCAGGATCTGCGCCTGGACGCTGACGTCGAGCGCCGAGGTCGGTTCGTCGCAGACGATGAGCTTGGGCTGCACCGCCAGCGCGCGGGCAATGGCAATGCGTTGGCGCTGGCCGCCGCTGAACTCGTGCGGAAAGCGCTCCAGTGCCTCGCGGCGCAGCCCCACCTGGTCGGCCAGGGTTTCCAGGCGCTGGCGCCGAGCCGCGGCGTCCATGCCGGGGTGCAGTGCGGTCAGGCCTTCTTCGAGGATGTCGAACACGCGCATGCGCGGGTTCAGCGAGGAGAATGGGTCCTGGAAGATGATCTGGATGTCGCGGCGCGCCGCCTGCAGGGCATCGCCGTGCAGCGCGAACAGGTTGCTGCCGCCGAGCAGCGCCCGGCCGTCGATCTCGGCCTGGCCGCGCAGCAGTTGCACGATGGCCTTGCCG
>JANMSR010000054.1:0-6787 GCA_031389565.1 Burkholderiales bacterium | reverse complement strand
ACCAGCATCATCAGCGTGCTCCTGGGCAGGTGGAAGTTGGTCAGCAATCGATCGACAACGCGGAACTCGAATCCCGGCGTGATGAAGATGTCGGTCTCGCCACGCGTGGCCTGCAGCGTGCCGGTGGCGCGCGCCGCCGATTCGAGCGAGCGCATGCTGGTGCTGCCGACTGCAATGACGCGGCCGCCGCGCGCCCAGGCCGCTCGGACCGCGGCCACCGTGGCATCCCCCACCTCATACCACTCGCTGTGCATGCGGTGGTCTTGCAGGCGCTCGGCGCGCACCGGCTGGAACGTGCCGGCGCCCACATGAAGCGTGACCTGCGCGGTGTGCACGCCGCGCTCGCGCAGTGCCGCGAGCAAGGCTTGATCGAAATGCAGCGCCGCGGTGGGTGCGGCCACTGCGCCGGGCTTGTCGGCGAACACGGTCTGGTAGCGGCGCACGTCGTCGCCGTCGTCGGCATGCGTGATGTAGGGCGGCAGCGGCACATGGCCGTGGGTTTCGAGCAGCCCGAATGGTTCGGCAGGCAGGCGCAGGTGGAACAGCGAGCCGTCGGGCCCGCCGCGGCCGAGCACCTCGGCATCGAACGCATCGGCAAAGCGGATCGTCGTGCCCGTCCGCGGCGACTTGCTGGCACGCAGGTGCGCCAGCACCTCGTGGCCCTGGTCCGCCAGCACGCGCTCGACCAGCGCCTCGACCGCGCCGCCAGTGGCCTTTTGGCCATACAGACGCGCCTTGATCACACGCGTGTCGTTGAAGACCAGCAAGTCGCCGGGGTCGAGCAGCGCCGGCAGCTCGCGAAAGACGCGGTCGCCCGGTGTCGCGCCTCGGCCGTCGAGCAGGTGCGAGGCGCTGCGCTCGGCCGCGGGGTGCTGCGCGATCAACTCGGGCGGCAGCTCGAAATCGAAATCGGCGACGGTGTAGTGCATGGCAACCAGGCGGTACCGGCCTGGTGGAATGGGTTACTGCGTCGATTGTTCCACGCGCACGGCCTGCGGCGCCGAGCCCGCCTCGGCCGCCGCTGGCGCAGCCTGGACCGCCACGCCGTCGGCGCCGATGCGCTGGACCCAGCCGCCTTCGAGCCACTCGGTGTACAGCCAGTCGTCGCCGTCGCGCACCAGGCCGCTCGGCGGCGGCCCGGGCGGGGCGACGGGCACACCCTTCAGCGCCGCGGCCATGAAGTCGATCCAGATCGGCAGCGCCAGGCCTCCGCCCGATTCGCGCTCGCCCAGGCTGCGCGGCTCGTCGTGGCCCAGCCACGCGACTGCGGCCAGGCCGGGCTGAAAGCCGGCAAACCAGGCGTCCACGGCATCGTTGGTGGTGCCCGTCTTGCCATACACATCGCTGCGGCGCAGCTCGCGCTGTGCGCGTGCCGCGGTGCCGATGCGCGTCACGTCGCCGAGCAGGCTGGTGGTGACGAAGGCGTTACGCGCCGGGATCGCACGCGTGTCTTCGTTCGGCGCGACGGGCGCGGGTGCTTCGAACAGCACCCCGCCCCGCGCATCGGTGATGCGCTCGACCAGCACCGGCTCGACACGCCAGCCGCCGTTGGCCAGCGTGGCGTAGGCCTGCGCCAGTTGCATCGGCGTGACGCTGCCGGTGCCCAGGGCCAGGGTCAGGTTGTCGGGTTGGCGCGCGGCGTCGAGGCCGAAGCGCGCGGCCCACTCGCGCACCGGCGCCGTGCCGAGCTGCTGCAGCAGCCGCACGCTGACCAGGTTCTTCGAGCGCGCCAGGGCTTCACGCAGGGTCAGCGGGCCGTCGAAGCGGCCATCGCTGTTTTGCGGTGACCAACCGTTGGCCCCCGTGAAGGGCGCGTCGTCGATCACCGTCGCCGGCATCACGCCGTGTTCGAGCGCGGCCGAGTACAGCAGCGGCTTGAAGCTCGAACCCGGTTGGCGCCAGGCCTGCGTGACATGGTTGAACGGCTGCTGTGTGAAATCGAAACCGCCGACCAAGGCGCGCACGCGGCCAGTGGTCGGGTCGAGCGCAACGAAGGCCGCCTGCACCTCGGGCCATTGCGAGATCGACCACGCGTTGCCCTGGCGCACGACGCGCACCACCGCGCCGCGCTTCAAGGCCAGCGGGGCGCGGGCCTTTGCAGCCAGGGCCGGCTGCGCCCAGCGCAGGCCCTCGCCGTTGAGCGCGATGCGCTCGCCCGACGCCAGTTGCGCGCGCAGCTCGCGCGGCGTAGCAGCCAACACGATGGCCACCCGCAGTTGCTCGTCGTCACGGTGGTCTTTCAAGGCCTGCGCCGCCGCGCGCTCCTGCTCGGCGCCTTCACCTTCGGGCAGTGATTCCTGGCCTTCGGGCCCGCGCCACGCAGCCTTGCGGTCATGCGCCAGCACGCCGCGGCGCAGTGCCGAAAACGCCGCCTGCTGGTCGGCCGCGCGCAGCGAGGTCACGACGCGGATGCCGCTCGAATAGGCCTCGCTCCCAAAGCGCTCGACCACCACCCGGCGCGCCATCTCGGCCACGTACTCTGCGTGCAGCGGCACCTGGCCCGGCGCGCGGATGGCGAGCTTCTCGGCGCGCGCGGCGGCGTGCTGCGCCGGGTTGATCACGTCGGTGGCACGCATGCGTTCGAGCACCAGGCGCTGGCGCTGCGTGGCGCGCTCCAGGTTGACGATCGGGTTGGCGTAGTGCGGGTTCTGCGGCAGACCGGCCAGCATCGCCGTCTCGGCCAGCGACAGCCTGGCCAGCGGCTTGCCGAAGTAGACCTGAGCCGCTGCCGCAAAGCCATAGGCCCGCTGGCCGAGGAAAATCTCGTTCAGGTACAGCTCGAGGATGCGGTCCTTGGACAGGCGCCGCTCGATCTCCAGCGCGATGCGAATCTCCTGCAGCTTGCGCTCGGCCGTGAAGCGCCGGCTGAGGAAGAAGGTGCGCGCCACCTGCTGCGTGATCGTCGACGCGCCCTGGCGCCGCCCGCCCGTGAGCATCGCCAGCGCCGCCCGCGCCATGCCCTGCGGATCGATGCCGCTGTGCTCGCGAAAACGCGCGTCCTCGACCGCGATCACCGCGTTCTGCAGCAGCTTGGGCATTTGCGCGATCGGCACGAACTGGCGCCGCTCGGCGCCGAACTGCGCGATCTCGACGCCGTCGGCGGTGAACACCTGCAGAGGCTGCTTGGGCTGGTAGTTGAGCACCCGGTCGAGCGGCGGCAGCTCCCAGGCGGCCGTCGCGCTCGGTGCGGCCAGGACCAGCGGCAGGACCACCAGCGCGGGCTGCAGCACGCGACACATGGAAAGTTGCATGACGGCGATTATGGAGACGGCGTAAGACAATCGCCGCCATGCCCGACGCACCGCGCGCCCTGTCGGCCCCGCAGCGGGCGATGATCAAGCTCGGCCTGCTGCGCGACATCGACCTCGCGCTGCACCTGCCGCTGCGCTACGAAGACGCCACCCGCGTGGTGGCCCTGGCCGACGCGCGCGATGGCGAGCTGGTGCAGATTGAAGCGCGCGTGGCTGAATGCCGCATCGAGACGCGCTCGCGCCGGCAACTGGTGGCGCGCCTGGTGGACGACGACGGCGAGTGCCTCACGCTGCGCTGGCTGCACTTTTATGCCTCGCAGCAAAAAGCGCTGGCGCCGGGCAAGCGGCTGCGCGTGCGCGGCGAGTTGCGCGGCGGCTTCCTGGGCCGCGAGATGGTGCATCCGGTGGTGCAGCCCGCCGAGGCCCCGCTGCCCACCGCGTTGACCCCCGTCTACCCGACCAGTGCGCAACTGCCGCAGGCCTACCTGCGCAAGGCCGTGGCTTCGGCGCTGGCGCGCGCGCCGCTGCACGAGGTGCTGCCGGCTGACATGTTGCCGGCGGGCCAGCCGAGCCTGCATGCGGCCCTGCACCTGTTGCACCAACCCCCACCCGGCGCGCCCTTGGCGACGTTCGAAGACCGCAGCCACCCGGCCTGGCAGCGCTTGAAGTTCGAGGAGCTGCTGGCGCAGCAGTTGTCGCAACTGACGGCGCAGCGCGAGCGCGCACTGCTGCACGCGCCGGCCCTCACCACGGCGCGCGGCGGTCTGCACGAACGGCTGGTGGCGGCATTGCCCTTCGCGCTCACCGGCGCCCAGCGCCGCGTGGGCGAGGAGATCGCCACCGATCTGGCGCGCGGCCAGCCGATGCACCGGCTGCTGCAAGGCGATGTCGGCTCGGGCAAGACGGTGGTGGCGGCACTGGCGGCGGCAATCGCCATCGACAGCGGCTGGCAATGCGCGCTGATGGCGCCGACCGAAATCCTGGCCGAGCAGCACTTTCGCAAGCTGGTGCACTGGCTCGAACCGTTGGGCGTGACTGTCGCCTGGCTCACCGGCAGCCGCAAAGGCAAGGGCCGCAAGGCGATGCTCGAAGCGGTGGCCTCGGGCGCGGCCGGCCTGGTCGTCGGCACGCATGCGGTGATCCAGCACGACGTGGTGTTCGCCAAGCTGGGCTTGGCCGTGGTCGACGAACAGCACCGCTTCGGCGTCGCGCAGCGGCTGGCACTGAGAGACAAGCTCGACCAGCAGGCCGTGGAGCCGCATTTGCTGATGATGAGTGCCACGCCGATCCCGCGCACGCTGGCGATGACCTACTTTGCCGACCTGGCGGTGAGCACGATCGATGAGCTGCCGCCCGGCCGCACGCCGGTGCTGACCAAACTCTTCGCCGACAGCCGCCGCGACGACGTGATCGGCCGCATCCGCGATGAAGTCGCGCAGGGCAAGCAGGTCTATTGGGTCTGCCCCCTGATCGAGGAAAGCGAAGCGCTGGATTTGCACAACGCCACCCAGACCCACCAGCAGTTGAGCGCCGCGCTGCCCGGCGTCAGCGTCGGCCTGCTGCACGGGCGCCTGCCGGCTGCGGAAAAAGCCGCCGTGATGTCGCAGTTTGCCGGCAGCCAGATGCAGTTGCTGGTCGCCACTACCGTGATCGAGGTCGGCGTCGATGTGCCCAACGCCAGCCTGATGGTGATCGAGCATGCGGAGCGTTTCGGCCTGTCGCAATTGCACCAGTTGCGTGGCCGCGTCGGCCGCGGCGCGGTGGCCAGTGTGTGCGTGCTGCTCTACACCGCGCCGCTGTCGCCGACGGCCAAGGACCGGCTGCGCGCGATGGCCGAATCCCATGACGGCTTCGAGATCGCCCGCCGGGATCTCGACATCCGCGGCCCCGGTGAGTTCATGGGCGCGCGCCAGAGCGGCGACGCGCTCTTGCGCTTTGCCGACCTGGGCGCCGACAGCGCGCTGCTCCTGCACGCCCGGCGCATTGCACCGCGGCTGCTGGCCGAACACCCGGGCGCAGCGGCGGCGCAGGTGCAGCGCTGGCTGGCCTCGCGCGCCGATTACCTCAAGGCCTGAGGCCCAGGCCGCGCAGGGCCGCTCCCAAGCCTGTCCTGCGCCCAGTCGAAGGGCGGCCGGAGATCGCCCTCGGGGACGCGAGCGCAGCGCACTCGGGGCAGCAGGTCGCCCTTGTCGGCCTGCACGTTCAGCCGGTACAGGCGCGCCGCGACCACGCTGGGCTGCCGCGGCGCCGCGGGCGCCGGTGGCAAGACCCCCCCTGCGCTATCCTCGCCGCCGGGGCCGGCCCATGACACTCACCGAACTTCGCTACATCGTCGCCGTCGCGCGCGAGAAACATTTCGGGCGTGCGGCCGAAGCCTGTTTCGTTTCGCAGCCGACGCTCAGCGTAGCGATCAAGAAGCTCGAAGAAGAGCTCGATGTCAAGCTCTTCGAGCGCGGCGCCAGCGAGGTCAGCGTGACGCACCTGGGCGACGCCATCGTGCACCAGGCCCAGATCGTCATCGAACAGGCCGCCGCCATCAAGGAGATTGCCAAGCGCGGCAAAGACCCGCTGGCCGGGGCACTGAAGCTGGGCATCATCTACACCATCGGTCCGTATCTGTTGCCCGATCTGGTGCGCCACGCCATTGAGATGAGCCCGCAGATGCCGCTGATGCTGCAGGAGCAGTTCACCGTCAAGCTGCTGGAGATGCTGCGCACCGGCGACCTCGACTGCGCGATCATGGCCGAGCCGTTCCCCGATAGCGGGCTGGCCGTCGCGCCGCTGTACGACGAGCCGTTCATGATTGCGGTGCCCAAGACCCATGCGCTGGCCAAGAGGAAGAGCGTCAGCGCCGAAGAGTTGAAGCGGGAGACGATGCTGCTGCTCGGCACCGGCCACTGTTTTCGCGACCATGTGCTCGAGGTCTGCCCCGAGTACGCGCGCTTTTCGAGCGACGCCGAGGGCATCCGCAAGAGTTTCGAGGGCTCGTCGCTGGAAACCATCAGGTACATGGTGGCGTCGGGCATGGGGGTCACCGTGGTGCCGCAGCTCAGCGTGCCCAACGAGCCGCAGCCGCATGTGGCCTATGTGCGCTTCAGTGCGCCGGTGCCGACGCGGCGCGTGGTGCTGGCCTGGCGGCGCAGTTTCACGCGCTATGAAGCCATCGCGGCGCTGCGCAATGCGGTGTACGCCTGTCCGCTGCAAGGCGTGATGCGGTTGTCCTGAGCGCGGCTATCGCCGCAATTCGGGATTCCGAATGGACGATTGCCAGCCACATTTCTAGAATTTCTCCTGTCGCCCGATTCCGCAGGGTGAATTGACAGGAGCTTTCCATGACCCGCCTGACCACTGCTTCCGGTATCCCGGTGGCCGACAACCAGAACTCGCTCAGCGCCGGGCCGCGCGGCCCAGTGCTGCTGCAAGACTTCCACCTGATCGAGAAGCTGCAGCACTTCAACCGCGAGCGCATTCCCGAGCGCGTGGTGCATGCCAAGGGCTCCGGCGCCTACGGCAGCTTCACCGTGACCCACGACATC
>JANMSR010000034.1:0-7410 GCA_031389565.1 Burkholderiales bacterium | reverse complement strand
ATCGCGGTGGTCATGACCCGCGTCACGCCGTCGATATTGCCGCCGACGATCATCACCGCACCGACCTCGCTGATGGCCCGGCCGAAGGCGGTGAGCAGCACGGTCACCAGCGCCAGGCGTTCGTGCAGCAGCAGCAGCGCCGCGGCGGTCAGCACACCCGCACCCATCGACCGCAACTGCTCGCCGTTGCCGCGCCAGGCGTCGGCGATCAACTGCCGCGTCAGCGCCGCCACCACCGGCAATACCAGGATCGTCTGCGCGATGACCATGGCCTTGGGCGTGAACAGGATGCCCAGCGAGCCGAGCGGCCCCGAGCGCGACAGCAGCAGGTAGACCACCAGGCCGACCACCACCGACGGCAGCGCGAGCAAGGTATTGAGGGCGGCGACGTGCATGCGATGGCCGGGGAACCGCGCCACCGCGAGCCAGGCCCCCGCGGCCATGCCGAATGCCGCGGCGAGCACGCAGGCGCTTGCGCTGACCGCCAGCGACAGCCCCACCACCTCGGCCAGCCGCGCATCGAAGCCGGCGATCAGGCCGACCGCCGCCCGCAGGCTGTCGACGAAACCGCCGCCCATCACCGCATCGCACCTCGCATCGAAGGCTGCGATTCTTGGCCAGCGCCAGCCGGTTGGCGATATGCCTGGGCGTGCATAGGGCGGTCAAGCCACGCCTGCGCTTGTGGCACAGTCGGCGCCCCATGCCCCGCGTCACTGCCCTGCCCGCCGGCCACGACCCCGAGATCGAACGCCCGGCGGCGTTCGTCGACGGCGCGCGCTGGCTGGCTGCGCAAGGCGCGTCGGCCGGCAAGCACTCGAGAGTTTGACGATGGCACTCAAGGCCACCATCTTCAAGGCGCAGCTGCAAATCGCGGACATGGACCGCGGCATCTATGGCGACCATGCGCTGACCCTGGCACAGCATCCGTCGGAAACCGCAGAACGCATGATGGTGCGGCTGCTGGCCTTTGCGCTCAACGCGCCGGCCGACAACCACCGCGGCGACCTCACCTTCGCCCGCGGCCTGGCCGACACCGATGAGCCCGACCTGTGGCAGCACGACCTGTCGGGCCAGCTCGTGCACTGGATCGAAGTCGGCCAGCCCGACGAGCGCCGCATGCTGCGCGCCGCCTCGCGCGCCGAACAAGCCACCTTCATTGCCTATACCGCCAGCACGCCGATCTGGTGGGCCGGCGTGAAAAACAAACTCACGCGCACCGAGCGCCTGACCGTCTGGCAACTGCCGGCCGAGCAAAGCCAAGCCCTGGCCGCGCTGGCGCAACGCTCGATGCAGATCCAGGTGACGGTGCAAGACGGGCTGGTGTGGTTCAACGACGGCCAGCGTTCGGTGGAGCTTTCGCCGCAATTGTTGTTGACCTGAGGCGATGATGAAGTCGCTGCTGCCTGCTTTTGCCCTTGCCCTTGCCCTTGCCATGACCACCGCGCTCGCCCTGCCCGCCGTCGCTGGCGCCGCCGAAGACGACCCGTACCTCTGGCTCGAAGAGGTCCAGGGCGAGCGTGCGCTGGCCTGGGTGCGCGAGCGCAACGCCCGGTCGCGCGCCGTGCTCGAAGGCGAGCCGCGCTTTGCCGCGATGCGCGAGCGCTTCCTCGAGATCCTCGACTCGAAGGACCAGATCCCCTATGTCACGCGCCAGGGCGCTGCGCTTTACAACCTGTGGCGCGACGCGGCCCACCCGCGCGGCCTGTGGCGGCGCACCTCACTGGCCCGCTTTCGCCAGCCCGCACCGGCGTGGGACACCGTGCTCGACCTCGACGCCCTGGCCGCCGCGGAGAAGGAAAACTGGGTCTGGCACGGCGCCACCTGCTTCGGCCCGCAGTACCGGCGCTGCCTGGTGTCGCTGTCGCGCGGCGGCGCCGACGCGCGCGTGGTGCGCGAGTTCGACACCACAACGCTGCGCTTCATCGACGCGCGGGACGGTGGCTTCGTGCTGCCCGAAGCCAAGGCCCGCGTCGAATGGATCGACGAGCACACGCTGTACGTGGCCACCGATTTCGGCCCCGGCTCGCTCACCGATTCGGGCTACCCGCGCGTCATCAAACGCTGGCGGCGCGGCCAGCCGCTGGCCGATGCCGTGACGGTGTACGAAGGCCGGGCGCAGGACGTGTCGGTGTACGCACTGGTCGACCGCACGCCCGGCTTCGGGCGCACCGTGTTCGGCCGCGCCACCGACTTCTACAACGCCGAGGTCGCCCTGCTGCAAAACGGCCAACCCGTCGTGCTCGACCGCCCCAGCGACGCCGACCCGACCTTTTGGCGCCGACACCTGTTGCTGCAATTGCGCAGCGACTGGAAACTGCCCGACCAGACCTGGCCCAAGGGCTCGCTGCTGATCACCGAGGCCGCGGCCTACCTGCGCGGCGAGCGGCGCTTCACCGCCCTGTTCATGCCGACCGCCACGCGCTCGCTGGCCGGCTTCACGACCACCCGCAGCCATGTGCTGCTGTCGGTGCTCGACAACGTGGCCGGGCGCATCGAAGAGTGGCACCCGGTGCGGGCCGGCCGCGGCGAACGCTGGGTGCGGCGTGCGGTGGCCGCGCCGTTCCCGGGCACGCTGGGCGTGCAGGCTTTGCACGACCCGCTGCTGGCCCGGGACGCGCTGGCCGAGTCGTACTGGCTGACCTACAGCGACTTCCTCACGCCCGACTCGCTGCTGCTCGGGCGCAGCGGCAGCGATGCGCGCGAGGCGTTGAAAGCGCGCCCGCGCTTCTTCGACAGCGCGGGCATGAAGGTCGAGCAACGCTTCGCGACTTCCAAGGACGGCATGCAGGTGCCCTACTTCGTGGTCTGGCCCCCGGGCGCAACAGCCGACAGCCGCAACCCGACCCTGCTCTACGGCTACGGCGGCTTCGAGCAGTCGATGCAGCCCTGGTACTCGGGCGGTTTCGGCAGCGCCTGGTACCGCCACGGCGGCGTGCTGGTGGTGGCCAACATCCGCGGCGGCGGCGAGTACGGCCCGGGCTGGCACCAGGCCGCCGTCAAGGCCGACAAACAGATGAGCTTCGACGACTTCGCGGCAGTCGCCGAAGACCTGATCGCCGCGCGGATCACCAGCCCGCGCCACCTGGGCATCGAAGGCGGCAGCAACGGTGGCCTGCTGGTCGGTGCCGTGATGCTGCAGCGCCCCGAACTGTTCAACGCCGTCGTCTGCCAGGTGCCGCTGCTGGACATGCGCCGCTACCACCAACTGCTGGCCGGCGCGAGCTGGATGGCCGAGTACGGCAACCCCGACCGGGCCGACGAGTGGGCGTTCATCTGGAAGTACAGCCCGTACCACAACGTCAGGCCCGGCATGAAGCTGCCCAAAGTGCTGTTCACCACCAGCACCCGCGACGACCGCGTGCACCCCGGCCACGCGCGCAAGATGGCCGCGCGCATGGCCGAGCAGGGCCACGAGCTGCTGTACTACGAAAACATCGAAGGTGGCCACGCCGGCGCGGCCGACAACCGCCAGCGCGCCGACATGATGGCGCTGGAGTTCGCGTTTCTGTGGCAGCAGTTGGGGCGCTAGCGCCAGCGCCAGAGCCCGACGCAGCGCAAGCCCAGGGTCGACCCTGCCCTGCGCGACCCGTGATTCTGGGCGTGAAATGCGGCCCGTGAAGCTACAGTGGCGCTCGATCAGCCCAGGCGCCCCAATGACCCTGCCCGTCAGACACAACCCTCCTGCTTCGCGCTTCGAAGCCACAGTCGACGGCCACCTGTGCGTCGCCGACTACCGGCTTGCGGGCCGCACGATGACCATGCCCCACACCTACGTGCCGCCGGCCCTCCAAGGCCGCGGCATAGCAGCCGCGCTGGTGGCCGCCGCGCTGGCGCATGCGCGCGCCGCCGGGTTGCGCGTGCGCCCCGATTGCAGCTACGTTGCACGCTACATGCAGCGCCACCCCGAGACGCTCGATCTGCTGCAAGCCGCAGACTGAGGATGCCACGCTGGGTCCGGGTGTAGACGCAGGCGAACTGAACGCTGGATTGAACCCATGCTGCCCACAGCAAAAGAGGTGCTGGACTTCTGGTTCGGCCCCGCCGACGACCCCGGCCACAGGCTGCCACGCGAGTGCTGGTTTCGGAAGGACGCGGCGTTCGACGCGCTGATCGCGCAGCGCTTCGGCGCGCTGATCGAGCAGGCCCTGGCGGGCGGCATCGACGACTGGACCCTGCCGCCGCTCGCACCGCTGCCGGCGCTGGCGCGGGTGCTCGTGCTCGACCAGTTCACGCGCAATGTGTTTCGCGGCAGCGCGCGCGCGTTTGCGGGCGACGCGATGGCACTGCACACGGCCCGTGCGCTCGTCGCCTCGGGTCTGGACCGCGCACTCACCGGCGTGCAGCGCCAGTTCGCGTACCTGCCGTTCGAGCATGCCGAGGACCGGGCGCACCAGCGCACCGCCGTGCAGTTGTTCACGCAACTCGGCCGCGACGAGCCGGCGCTGGCCGGGCTGGTCGAATGGGCGCAGCGCCACCTCGATATCGTCGAGCGCTTCGGCCGCTTCCCGCACCGCAATGCCCAGCTCGGTCGCGTGTCGAGTGCCGAGGAAGTCGAGTTCCTGAAGCAGCCGGGATCGGGGTTCTAGCTCTGCGCAGCGCAGAGCATCGCGGCGGCGCGACTTACTGCGCGCGCCCGCGCTGCATGTCTTCCTGCTCGCGCAACCTCAGGCACTCGGGGTGGCTGTGCAGCGCAGGCTGCTCGCACTCGCGCTTGATGCAGATCAGCATCGACAGGAACACGCGCTCGCCGCAGCGCGCACGCGGGCCGGCATCGGGGCCGGCATCGGGACCGGGACCGACCACGGCGGCCGCAGGTGCCGGCGTCGCGTAGGCAATCGGCCTCGGCCTGGCCGCCGAATCGACCGCGTCCGCCGGCCGGGGCGCCGCCGTGCTGGCCGTGGCAGGCGCGCGTGCGGCGGCGCTGCGTGCCGGCAGGATCGACAGGATCGTCTCCGACGCGGCAGCTTCAACGGGCATCGCACGCGTGGCCGCTGCGGCCACCGTCGGTGCGGCCACGGCGCTGGCCGCCGCCACGGGCTGCGCCAGGCTCGGCGTGGCCAGCGGCACCGCCGGCACGCTAGCGGGCGCCGGGCGCGTGAACCACCACCAGGCCAGCAGGTTGAGCAACAGCAGTGCAGCCAGCAGCCGCACCAGGGCCGGCGATCGGCGCTGTGCACCAGCCACGGCCGCGATCGACTCCGGCGCCGTGGCTGTTGCCGCGGCGGCCACCACCGGCGTCGGCGGCAGCGTCGACACCGGCGCTGCGGGGGGCACTTGCACCTCGGTGACCGCAGACGATGAATCGGGCACGGCGGCGACTGCGTCATCGTCGCCGTCGCCGCTGAGGTCGATGTCGGTGGGTGGCGGCGCTGCGCCAGGCTCGCGCGTGACCACGCCGGGCACGGTCCGGTCGGCGGCCAAACGGCCGGGCAGCGTGATGCGGCCCTCGAGCACGTCGCGCAGCATGTGTACGCTTTGCGGACGCTCGGGCGGTTTCAGCGCCAGCATCCAGTCGATCGCGGCCAGCAGGCCGGGCGAACAGTCGCGCGCGCCGCGCAGCGCCAGGCGCGGCTGGTCGTCGTGCAACGCACGCGACGCGGCGGCCGTCGGCGCCTCGCCGGTGATCAGGAAATACATCGCGCCGCCGAGCGAGTAGAGGTCGGTCCACGGGCCCTGCCGCATCGCGCTGCTGTCGGCGTACTGCTCGAGCGGCGCATAGTGCGGCTTCATGATCGAGGTCAGCGCCTGCGTGCTGTTGCCGAGCACGCGGCGCGCAGCGCCGAAGTCCAACAGCACCGGCAGGCCGTCGTCGCCGAGCAGGATGTTGTCGGGCGCGATATCGCGGTGGTACACGCCTTCGCGGTGCAGCGTCTCCAGCGCCGACAGCAGCGCATCGAGCACCCGCCGGCAGACCGCCTCGCCGGGCGGCACGATCATTCCCTTGCGCACGTTGCGCAAGGTGCGCCCGACGTAGTGCGGCATGACCATGTAGGCCGTGCCGTTGTCTTCCCAGAAGCGGTAGACCTTGACCAGCGACGGGTGGTCGAAGCGCGCCAGCAGCCGGGCCTCGTTGATGAAGGAGCGCAGGCCCAGGGCGAAGGTGTCGGCCGTTGCGCTCGAACGCACCGAGACCTGCAAACCCGTGCCGCGACCGGCCAGCGTGCCGGGCATGTATTCCTTGAGCGCCACCTCGCGTTCGAGCGCATGGTCCCAGGCCAGGTAGACGATGCCGAAGCCGCCGCTGCCCAGCACCCGGCGCACCTCGAACTCGGCCAGCCGCGTGCCGACCGGCAGGGCCTCGGGGGCCTCGGTGGACAACGGCGGCGACGCAGTCTCGGACATCCGAGCCAGCTTACTTGACAGGCACAGCGGCAGCGCTTCCTCAGCGGGCCAGACTGCGCCATACGGCACGCGGACGGCCACTCGGCGCCCGCACAGGGGCCACCGGAGCCGCATCGTCGCGACGTGGGCCCGTCAGCGCCTCATGTTGAATCAGACGCGGCAGACCGATGTGCAACTGTTCGCCGAGCTGGCCAGGCTGCCGGCCGACAGCAAAGGAGAAGTAAGGGGCGAAGCCGTACCGTTCAAGGTGCTGGTGCCGGCCTTCGTGACCAGCGAGTTGAAAAGCGCGTTCCAGATCGGCTTCATGATCTTCATCCCCTTCCTGGTCATCGACATGGTGGTGGCCAGCGTGCTGATGTCGCTGGGCATGATGATGTTGAGCCCGGCGCTGGTGGCGCTGCCGTTCAAGCTGATGCTGTTTGTGCTGGCCGACGGTTGGAACCTGCTGCTCGGTTCGCTGGCCGCCTCGTTCGCGCAGTAGGGACGCCGGCGATGGATGCACAACAAGTCTTCACCGCCGGCCAACAAGGCCTGTACCTGCTGCTGATGGTCTCGGCGCCGATCCTGATCGCGGTGCTAGCGGTCGGCCTGGTGGTCAGCGTGTTCCAGGCCGCCACCCAGATCAACGAGGCCACCTTGTCCTTCGTGCCGAAGATCGTGGCCGCGGTCGCGGTGCTGGCCTTTGCCGGGCCGTGGATGATGACCACCCTGGTCGAGTACCTGCAACGCACCCTGCTGTCGATCCCTGGCGCGGTGGGATGAATGCCGCCTCGTGCCGGGAGGCTGTTGCCGGCCCCCGTGCAGCCATTGAACATCCGCTTTGCGGGCAGTGGCGCGGCAACGAGGCACCCGGGCAGGGCCCAGCGCTTAGGTGAGGCGGTCTTCGCTACGCTACGACTGCCCTGCGCTGCTCGGGCCCGTGGCCCCGTCGCGCAACTCGCTACGCTCACTGCGTTCGCTGCGCTCGAACAGGCGCGACGAGTCAGAGCACGAAGCGCGCTGCGCGCGCGGGCCCCGAACCCTGGCCTTGCAGGCCGCGCCGGGCCAGGAGGCCCGGCCGCTCGCAAG
>JANMSR010000558.1:0-9864 GCA_031389565.1 Burkholderiales bacterium | reverse complement strand
GCCTGACGGGTGACGCCGATCGCGACATGGCGGCGATCGAGGCCCGGCTTGGACAACGCCGCGGCTGCAATCCGCAACTCGCGGCGCCGATCCGGCTGCCGCGCACTTGAGCCGCGCATGAGCGACAGCCCGCAAGTCACTGCCGCCCGCAGCTACCTGCTCGGTCTGCAGCAGCGCATCGTCGAGGCCTTCGGGGCTGCCGACGGCGGCCACTTCATCCGCGACGCCTGGACCAAGCCGCCCGGCGAAAAGCTGCAAGGCGAGGGCGTCACGCGCCTGCTCGAAGACGGTGCATTGCTCGAACGCGGCGGTGTCGGCTTCTCGCATGTGCGCGGCCCGGCCTTGCCACCCTCGGCCTCGCAACACCGGCCCGAACTGGCCGGCGCCCCGTTCGAGGCGATGGGTGTGTCGCTCGTGCTCCATCCCCGCAATCCCTACGTGCCGACGGTGCACATGAACGTGCGCATGCTGGCCGCACTGCCAGCGGGGTTGCCAGCGGTGACCTGGTTCGGCGGTGGCATGGACCTGACGCCGTACTACGGCTTCGAGGATGACGCGGCACATTTCCACCGCGTCAACCGCGATGCGCTCGCGCCGTTCGGTGACGACAAGTACCCGCGTTTCAAACGCTGGTGCGACGAGTACTTCTTTCTCAAGCACCGCAACGAGCCGCGTGGCATCGGCGGCGTGTTCTTCGACGACTTCGCCGAACTCGGCTTCGAGCCGAGTTTCGCGATGCTGCGCGCGGTGGGCGACGCCTTCCTGCCGGCCTACCTGCCGATCGTGCAGCGCCGCCGCGACACGCCCTACGGTGAGCGCGAGCGTGACTTCCAGGCCTACCGGCGCGGCCGCTATGTCGAGTTCAACCTGGTGTGCGACCGCGGCACGCTGTTCGGCCTGCAATCGGGCGGGCGCACCGAAAGCATCCTGATGTCGCTGCCGCCGATCGTGAAGTGGCGCTACGACTGGCAGCCCGCAGCCGGTTCGGCCGAGGCGCGGCTCTACACCGACTTCCTGCGACCGCGGGATTGGGTGGCTGCGGCGTGACCCGGCGCATCGGCCTGTTCGGCGGCAGCTTCGATCCGGTGCACAACGCCCACGTGGCGCTGGCGTGCGTCGCGCTCGACGCGCTGGGGCTCGATGAACTGCGATGGGTGCCGGCGGGTCAGCCCTGGCAGAAGACCCGGCGCATCACGCGCGCAGAGCACCGCGTCGCGATGCTCCAATTGGCCGCCGCCGGCGAGCCGCGTTTCGTGATCGAGCGCTGCGAGGTCGACCGCAGCGGCCCGAGCTACACGCTCGACACGGTGCGCGAGCTGCAGCGGCACGAGCCCAACGCGCAATGGTTCCTCGTCGTCGGGCAGGACCAGTTCGCCAACCTGCCCACCTGGCACGGCTGGCAAGAACTGCTGTCGCGCGTGACGCTGGCGGTGGCCGCGCGGCCGGGCGGATCGCCATCGGCCGACCCGCTGTGGCAGGGCCAGGCCTACCAGGTGCTGCCGCTGCAGTCGATGGACATCGACGCGTCGGCAATCCGCGAGCGCGTGGCCCGCGGCGAGCCGATCGACCGCCTGGTGCCGCCCACCGTGGCACGTTATATTGATCAACATGCCCTGTACCGTTCCGACGGGGCGCCACCTGGGAGCTGAATGGACATCCGCAAGCTGCAACGCGCCATCGTCGATGGCCTCGAGGACACCAAGGCGCAGAACATCCGCGTCTTCAACACCGAGCACCTGTCGCCATTGTTCGAGCGCGTGATCGTCGCTTCGGGCACCAGCAACCGGCAGACCAAGGCCCTGGCCGCCAGCGTGCGCGACGCCGTCAAGTCGCGCGGCATGCGGGTGCTGCGCACCGAGGGCGAAGCCAACGGCGAATGGATCATCGTCGACTGCGGCGCCGCCGTCGCCCACATCATGCAGCCCGGCATCCGCGACTACTACCACCTCGAAGAGATCTGGGGTGACAAGCCGGTGAAGATGAAGCTCGACACCGAGATCAAGGGTCTGGTCAAGGCGGGCCAGGCCAAGCCGGCAGCGAAGAAAGTGGCCGCCAGGGCCGCACCAGGCAGGGCCGCGCCAACGAAGAAGCCTGTGCCGGCGAAGAAGTCCGTCGCCTCACGGGCGCCGGCCAAGAAGGGCGTTTCGCGCACCGTGGGTGTGAAAAAGGGGGCTGCCAAACTGGCGCGCAAGCCGGCCGCCAAGGCGCCCGCGAAGAAGGCCGCCGTCCCGCGCCGCGGCCGATGAAGTTGACGCTGGTCGCTATCGGCCAGCGGCAGCCGGCTTGGGCCGAAGCGGCCTGCACGGATTTCGCCAAGCGCTTTCCGCCCGAGTTGCGCTTCGAGGTCAAAGCGCTGAAAGCCGAGCCGCGAACGCTCGGCAAGAGCACTGCTGCGCTGAGGGCGGCCGAGGCCCAGCGCATCGAAGTCGCGATTGCCAAGGGTGCACGCCGCGTGGTGCTCGACGAGCGCGGCGAACGCCGCAGCACCGTGCAGTTGGCCGAGCGCTTGCGCTTCTGGCTCGGCGACGGGCGCGACGTGGCCTTCATCATCGGCGGCCCCGATGGCCTGCATGCCGCGCTGAAGGCCAGCGCCGACGAGACGCTGCGCCTGTCGGACCTGACGCTGCCGCACGCCTTGGCGCGCGTGCTGCTGGCCGAGGCCCTGTACCGCGCCTGGTCGGTGACCGCGGGCCATCCGTACCACCGCGAATGACGGCCATGCATGCCTTTGTCTACCTCGCCTCCCAGAGCGCGCGGCGCGCCCAACTGCTGGGCCAGCTCGGCGTGCGCCATGAGTTGCTTCTGGCTGGCGGACAGGAGGATGCCGAAGCGCTGGAGGCCGAGCGGCGCGGCGAGTTGCCCACCGCCTACGTCGAGCGCGTCGCGCGCGCCAAGCTGGCTGCGGCGCGGCAGCGATTGAAGGCGCGGGTACTGGCCGACGCACCGATCCTGGCCGCCGACACCACGGTCGCGCTCGGCACGCGCATCCTCGGCAAACCGGCCGACGCCGCCGCGGCGTGCGCGATGCTGTCGTCGTTGTCGGGCCGAACGCACCGTGTGCTGACCGCGGTGGCAGTGGCCGCGGGCCGGCGCACGCTGTTCGCGCTGAACGTGTCGCGGGTGCGGTTTGCGGCCCTCACAGCCGCCGAGATCGACGCCTACGTCGAGGGCCGCGAACCCTTCGGTAAGGCCGGCGCCTATGCCATCCAAGGGCGAGCGGCGGCCTGGATCGCGCGCATCGACGGCAGCTACACCGGTATCATGGGTTTGCCCTTGCACGACGCGGCGCGGCTCTTGCGTCAGGCCCGAGTGAGCTTTTGAACTGAGCTTTGCGAATGCAAGACATCCTCATCAACTGGACGCCGCAGGAAACCCGCGTGGCCGTGGTCGAGAACGGCGCGGTGCAGGAGTTGCACCTCGAGCGCGCGCTCGAGCGTGGGTTGGTCAGCAACATTTACCAGGGCAGGGTGGCGCGCGTGCTTCCCGGCATGCAGAGCGCGTTCATCGACATCGGCCTGGAGCGCGCGGCGTTCCTGCACGTGGCCGACCTGCATGCCGGCTTCGGCGGCGGTGCGGGCAACGGCGGCAGCGGTGGCTGTGCCAACGCGCCGCCGCCGATCGAGCGCCTGGTGTTCGAAGGCCAGGCGCTGACGGTGCAGGTGATCAAGGACCCGATCGGCACCAAGGGTGCGCGGCTGTCGACGCAGGTCAGCATCGCCGGGCGCATGCTCGTGCATCTGCCGCAAGACAACCACATCGGCATCTCGCAAAAGATCGGCTCGCCCGAATTGCGCGAGCAGTTGCGCCAGCGCATGACCACCCTGGTCGGCAAGCCCGAGGAGGGCGGCGGCGGCGGCTTCATCCTGCGCACGAACGCCGAGGAGGCGAGCGACGCCGAACTGGCCGACGACATCGCCTACCTGCGCCGAACCTGGGCCACGGTGCGCGAGCGCGCCTGCGCCTCGCCGCCGGGCACCTTGCTGCACCTGGACCTGACCTTGGCCGAGCGCGTGCTGCGCGACCTGACCAACGACGACACGCAAATCATCCGCATCGACTCGCGATTGCAGTTCGAGCATCTGCATGCGTTCGGCAGCACCTACACCCCCGGCACGGTGGGCAAGCTCGTGCACTACCAGGGCGAGCGGCCGATCTTCGATCTGTGCAACATCGACGAAGAGATCCGCCGCGCGCTGGCGCGCCGGGTCGACCTGAAGAGCGGCGGCACCCTGATCATCGACCAGACCGAGGCGCTGACCACCGTCGACGTCAACACCGGTGGCTTCGTCGGCGCGCGCAGTTTCGACGACACCATCTTCAAGACCAACCTCGAAGCGGCCGGCGCCATCGCGCGCCAACTGCGGCTGCGCAACCTGGGCGGCATCATCATCGTCGACTTCATCGACATGACGCGCGAGGATCACCAGGCCGCGGTGCTGGCCGAGTTCCGCAAGCAGCTCTCGCGCGACCGCACGCGCACGACGGTGAGCGGTTTCACGCAACTCGGCCTGGTCGAGATGACCAGGAAGCGCACCCGCGAGAGCCTGGCCCATGTGCTGTGTGAGCCGTGCCCCACCTGCGAAGGCCGCGGCCAGGTGAAAACCGCGCGCAGCGTGTGCTACGACATCCTGCGCGAGGTGCTGCGCGAAGCGCGCCAGTTCAACCCGAAGGAGTTCCGCGTCGTCGCCAGCGCCGCGGTGGTCGAGATGCTGCTCGACGAAGAGAACCAGCACCTGGCCGGGCTGTCGGAATTCATCGGCAAGCCGATCTCGCTGTCAGTCGAGCCGAGTGCGAACCCGGAGCAGTACGACATTGTTCTGATGTAGGGTTTCGCGGAAGGAACTGCGAGAGTTGGCCGGGGAGTCGGCCTACGCACACTCACGCGGCCGTGCGGCGAGGCAGGGCGGCGACACGCACGTCAGCAAGGACACCCTCCGTGAGGCGATCGGCTACTGGCTCGCTGCCGAGAAGCCGGCCGTGCGCCGCTTCACCCCACACGACTTGCGCAGCACGATGAAGTCGCACATGCGCGCGCTCGGCGTGCCGAGGGACATCTCCGAGATGTGCCTGAACCACAAGCTGTCTGGCGTAGAGGGGATCTACGACCAGCACACGTACTTCGCTGAGCGCAAGGAGGCGCTGGAGAAGTGGGCGCGGTTTCTGGTGGCGTGCGAAGCGGGGAGTAACGTCGTACCCATCGGCGTCGCCGCGGCTGCCGCCTAGCCGCGCGTCGGCATCGCCGACTCTCTACGAGTGGCTGCTCACCTGCCAGCCCTGGCCAAGGCCGCATAAGATGGGATCGCTGTGCGCCCCGAGTTGCCCACCGCGTCGGTCGTGCATTGCGTCGCAATGCGCCGCACGCCCGCCGCCGTGGACAACTCTGCACCGTCTGCAACCCGCCCGCAGACCACTTATAAATCGGGGAAAGCTGTTCAGACGAGCGCGGCTACTTCTCGGCACTTGCCTTCGCCCGCCCGACGGCAGGGTAGGCGCCGAGCGAGAGCCATTGGCGCACGCCGCCGACCTGCGCCCGGTATGGTCAGTGCCGCGCGACCGAGCCGTCGGCCTTGCCCCGTGCGTGTAGATACAAACCGGGCGCGACAAGCGTGCGAAAATCGCGCTTGCCTGCCGGCAGATTCAGCGCCTTGACCTACTCGTCGGTCCACTTCGTCGCGCGCTTCTTGTCGGTGGGTGCCATTGACGCCTCCTGGATACCCCTTCGGATACCACAATGGATACCATCTGAGCGGGACACTGGCGGTAGGTCAAGGACGATTGCAGACGAATTCACCTATGAGGATCAATCGACTCAGGCGGTGCGAGGACGATTCTGGATACCACACGGGCCGCCTTGCAAGCGGTAGGTCATCCGTTCGATTCGGATAGTCGACACCCGACCGAAGCCGGAGCGTTCAGCGGGTGCGGATGTGCACGCGGATCGGCAGTTCCGGCCAGCCCTGCTCACGCAGCGTGTCAGTCAGACGCGGCAGCAGGTGGCGCAACTTGGCGGCAACGGCCGCGTTGGAGGCCAGCAGCGACCAGCCTTGGTCGTCGATCGGACCGGGCCGCACGTCGGCCCGCAAAGGCTCGGGCAGGTGCACGCAAACCGCGGCAAAGCGTGCATTCGACTGCGCCAGGCGGCGTGTCAGATCGGCCAGACTCGGATTCTGGTCGAGTGCGCGCGCCAGAGGCAGGCCCAGGGGAACGCTCGAGGTCGAAGGTTTGGCGCTGGCCATGCAAAGGAGTTTAGGCGGATGCATATCCTGATCACCCACGGCAGCCTGGCACAAACCCGCGTGCTGCACTTCAACCGCCTGCAACTGGGCGCGGCACTGGCGGCATTGGCCGCGGTGTTGATGCTGCTGTCCGGCGCGATCTACCACTTCGTGTTCCTGACCGCGGCGCGCGAAGGTTGGCCGCTGGTCAGCCAGATCGTCAAGCTGGTGGTGCGCGACGAGTTCGCGCAGCGCGACCGCTTCATGCGCGAGAACCTCGACGCCATGGCCAAGAAGGTCGGCGAGATGCAGGCCAAGCTGCTCAAGCTCGAAGTCATGGGCGACCGCGTCTCGGGTCTGGCCGGCGTCAAGCCCGAGGAGTTCAAACCACTGCTGCGCTCGGCGGCAGAGGCAGCCAGCGCGCCGGCCAGGACCGGCCAGGGCGGACCGTTCATTCCGGCGCTGGGCAGCGCCGAGCGGCTGTCGCTCGACGGCCTCAACGCCCATGTGGGCCGGCTCGACGAGCGCACCGACCAGACCACCGACCTGTTCACGCTGATCGAATCGCGCCTGCTCGAAGGCCGCCTGGCGCAGTTGATGGTGCCCAGCTCGGCGCCGATCGCGGGCCCGGTGGGCTCAGGCTTCGGCTTTCGCAGCGACCCGATTTCCGGCCGCGCCGCGCTGCACAGCGGCCTGGACTTTCCGGCCGACATCGGCACGCCGATCCTGGCCGCTGCCGGCGGCATGGTGGTGTCGACCGAAGTGCACGCGGCCTACGGCAACCTGGTCGAAATCGACCACGGCAACGGCCTGCTGACGCGCTACGCCCACGCTTCGAAGGTGCTGGTCAAGACCGGCGACCTGGTCAAGCGCGGCCAGCCGGTGGCCCAGGTCGGCAACAGCGGCCGCTCGACCGGACCGCACCTGCACTTCGAGGTGCTGGTCGAGGGTGTGCCGCAGAACCCGGCGCGCTTCCTGGCCGGACGAGCCGGCGATCCACGGGCGCTGGCAGGCAACCGCCGCGCGCGCTGAGCGCCGGGTAAAATCCACGGCTTTGTGCGTATGACGTGAGGCAGGGCAGCCGCTTGCCCTGGCCGCACTTGCGAGCTGACACTTGCGATTGCGCCGAGCCGCCCCATCTCGCACGGGCCACGCACCTCCCACGACAAGAAGCCCACGCCGCATGTTGCCCAAACTCCTGACCTCGATCTTCGGCAGCCGCAACGACCGCCTGCTCAAGCACTACCGCGCCGTGGTGCAGAAGGTCAATGCGCTCGAACCGGCGTTCGAGGCGCTCGACGACGCCGCGCTGCGCGCCAAGACCGATGAGTGGCGACTGAAAGTGGCCAGCGGGCAGAGCCTGGATGACTTGCTGCCCGAGGCCTTTGCCGCGGTGCGCGAGGCCTGCAAGCGCACGCTGAAGATGCGCCACTTCGACGTCCAGATCATCGGCGGCCTCGCTATGCACCAGGGCAAGATCGCCGAAATGCGCACCGGCGAAGGCAAGACGCTGATGGCCACCTTGCCGATCTATCTGAATGCCCTGGCCGGCAAGGGCGTGCACCTGGTCACCGTCAACGACTACCTGGTGCGCCGCGATTCCGAATGGATGGGGCGCATCTACACATTCCTGGGCCTGACGGTGGGCATCAATGTGCCCGGCCTGTCGCGCGAAGAAAAGCAGGCCGCCTACGCCGCCGACATCACCTACGGCACCAACAACGAGTTCGGCTTCGACATCCTGCGCGACAACATGGTCTACGAGGTCGCCGACCGCACCCAGCGCGGCCTGAACTTCGGGATCGTCGACGAGGTCGATTCGATCCTGATCGACGAAGCGCGCACGCCGTTGATCATCAGCGGCCAGGCCGAGGACCACAGCGACCTGTACGTGCGCATCAATGCCGTGATCCCGCAGTTGAAGAAGCAGATCGGCGAGCTCGACCTGCGCACCGGCGAGGGCGTGATCGAGCCGGGTGACTTCACCGTCGACGAAAAGGGCCACCAGGTCTTCCTCACCGAGCAGGGCCACGAGAACGCCGAGCGCATCCTCGGCGAAGCCGGACTGCTGGCCGAAGGCGCGAGCCTGTACGACCCGGCCAACATCACCCTGATGCACCATGTGTACGCCGCGCTGCGCGCCAAGCACCTGTACAACCGCGACCAGCATTACGTGGTGCAGAACGGCGAGGTCGTGATCGTCGACGAATTCACCGGCCGGCTGATGACCGGGCGGCGCTGGAGCGACGGCCTGCACCAGGCCGTCGAGGCCAAGGAAGCTGTGCAGATTCAGAGCGAGAACCAGACGCTGGCCTCGATCACTTTTCAAAATTACTTCCGCATGTACGCCAAGCTCGGTGGCATGACCGGCACCGCCGACACCGAGGCCTACGAGTTCCAGGAAATCTACGGCCTGGAGACGGTGGTCATCCCGCCGAACCGGCCGACGATACGCAAGGACGAGCTCGATCTGGTCTACAAGACGGCCAAGGAAAAGTACGCCGCGGTGATCGAAGACATCCGCGACTGCCATGGGCACGGCCAGCCGACCCTGGTGGGCACGACCTCGATCGAGAACTCCGAGCTGATCTCGGGCCTGCTGGAGGTGGCCCAACTGCCGCACCAGGTGCTCAATGCCAAACAGCACGCCAAGGAGGCCGAGATCGTGGCCCAGGCCGGGCGCCCGGGCGTGGTGACGATCGCCACCAACATGGCCGGCCGCGGGACCGACATCGTGCTCGGCGGCAATGTCGAAAAGCAGGTTCAATTCATCGAGGCCGACGAGGCCATCCCGGCCGAGGAGAAAGCGCGCCGCATCCAGCAGTTGCACGACGAGTGGCAGGGCCTGCACGACAAGGTCAAGGCTGAGGGCGGCCTGCGCATCATCGCCACCGAGCGCCACGAGTCGCGCCGCATCGACAACCAGTTGCGCGGCCGCTCGGGCCGCCAGGGCGACCCGGGCCAGTCGCGGTTCTACCTCTCGCTCGAAGACCCGCTGATGCGCATCTTCGCCGGCGACCGTGTGCGCGCGATCATGGACCGGCTGAAGATGCCCGAGGGCGAGGCCATCGAGGCCGGGATCGTCACGCGCAGCATCGAGGGCGCGCAGCGCAAGGTCGAGGCGCGCAACTTCGACATGCGCAAGCAGTTGCTCGAGTACGACGACGTCAGCAACGACCAGCGCAAGGTCATCTACCAGCAGCGCAACGAGATCCTGGAAGCAGCGACGCTCGACGAGCAGATCACCAACCTGCGCAAGAGCACGATGACCGACATCGTGCGCACCTACGTGCCCGCCGAGAGCCTGGAAGAACAGTGGGATCTCGAGGGCCTGGAGGCTACCCTGCGCGACGAGTGGCAGCTCGAGCTGCCGTTGAAGGCGATGGTCGAGGCCAGCGATTCGATCGCCGACGACGACATCATCGACAAGGTCGTCGCCGCGGCCGACGACGCCTTCTCCGCCAAGCTCGCCGTCGTCGGCGCGGAGCAGTTCACGCCGTTCATGCGCATGGTGCTGCTGCAGGCCATCGACAGCCACTGGCGCGAACACCTGGCCGCGCTCGACTACCTGCGCCAGGGCATCCACCTGCGCGGCTATGCGCAGAAGAACCCGAAGCAGGAATACAAGCGCGAAGCCTTCGAGCTGTTC
>JANMSR010000325.1:0-1515 GCA_031389565.1 Burkholderiales bacterium | reverse complement strand
GCCGTGCGATGTGCGCGAGGTGCCGGCGATCGATCGGCCGAGTGAGGTCGACTGATGGACCACGGCGCCCCCTGGCTCACCACCAGCCTGATCTACCTGGCCGCGGCCGTGATTGCGGTGCCGCTGGCGCGCGCGCTCGGGCTGGGGTCGATCATCGGCTACCTGGGCGCCGGCATCGTGATCGGGCCGTGGGGCCTGGCCCTGGTGACCGATGCGCAAACGATCCTCACGGTGGCCGAGTTCGGCGTCGTGCTGATGCTGTTCCTGGTCGGCCTCGAACTCGAGCCGCGGCGATTGTGGGCGATGCGCCGTCCGATCTTCGGCTGGGGCTCGGTGCAGGTGGGGGCCAGTGCGCTGTTGATGACGGCCATCGCCATGACCTTCGGCGTGGCCTGGCCGCTGGCGCTGGCGGCCTCGCTGGGCTTGGCGATGTCATCCACCGCGATCGGCCTGGCCATGCTGGCCGAGCGCAACGTGCAACCTTCGCCGGCCGGCCAGGGCGTGCTCGGCGTGGCGCTGTTCCAGGACGTTGCGGCGATTCCGATCCTGGCACTGTTGCCGCTGTTGCCCGCGGTCGTCCTGCAGTCGACGAACGGCGCCGACGGTGGCGGTTGGTGGGCGGCGGGCAAAGCGGTGGCCGTGATCGCCGCATTGCTGCTCGGCGGCCGCCTGGCCTTGCGCCCGGCCCTGCGCTGGATAGCCCGCAGCCGCACGCCCGAGATCTTCACCGCCGCTGCGCTGCTATTGGTGGTGGCCACCGCGGCGCTGATGCACTCGGTCGGCTTGTCGATGGCGCTGGGCGCCTTCCTGGCCGGCGTGTTGCTGGCCGAGAGCGAATACCGGCGCGAGTTGGAGACCGACCTGGAGCCGTTCAAGGGCTTGTTGCTGGGCCTGTTCTTCATCGCGGTGGGCATGAGCATCGACTTTGCGGTGGTGCTGGCCCAGCCCGGCCTGGTCGCGCTCATCGTGCTCGGCTTCGTTGCCGTCAAGGGCGCGGTGCTGGTGGCGATGGCGCGCGCGATGGCGCTGCCGCTGGCCGAGCGGCCGCTGTTCATCCTCTTGCTGGCCCAGGGTGGCGAGTTCGGCTTCGTCGTCTTCCAGGCCGCGGCCCAGGCCGGCGTGATCAACGCCACCACCTCGTCGCTGCTGGTCGCGTCGGTGGCGATCTCGATGCTGCTGACGCCGCTGGCGCTGGTGCTCGTCGACCGTTTCGTCACGCCGCGGCTCAGCGCAAAGGGCGCGCCCAAGCTGGCCGAGATCGACCAGCCGCAGCGCGAAGCGGTGATCATTGCCGGCTTCGGCCGCTATGGCCAGATCGTCGGGCGCCTGCTGCTGGCCAATGGCATCCAGCCCACCGTGCTCGACCACGACAGCGAGCAGATCGAAGGCGTGCGCCGCTTCGGCTGGCGCGCCTTCTACGGCGACGCCACGCGGCTGGACCTGCTGCGCGTGGCCGGCGCCGCCGAGGCCCGCGTGCTGGTGGTGGCGATCGACGACATGGCGCAAAGCCTGGCC
>JANMSR010000324.1:0-1597 GCA_031389565.1 Burkholderiales bacterium | reverse complement strand
CCGCCCGAATTGCGCGCGGCCATCGCCATCGCCAGGTTGTCGAGCGTGAGGGCCTCGCGCTCCATCGTGATGTTGCCGTGGGTATCGGCGGTGGTGCCGCGGATGAAGGCCACGTCGATGCGAAAAGCCTTGTAGAACAGCCACTCCTGGCCGTCGATTTCCATCACGCGCACGAGGTCCTCGGTGGTCACCGCATTGATCTTGCCGCCACCCAGACGCGGATCGACGAAGGTGCCCAGGCCGACCTTCGAGATCAGCCCCGGCTTGCCGGCCGCGATGTCGCGGTAGAGGTGCGAGATGCAACCCTGTGGCAGGTTGTAGGCCTCGATCCGGTTTTCCAACGCGAGCTGACCGATCTTCGGGATCAGACCCCAGTGGCCGCCGATCGCGCGCTTGAGCAGCCCGTCGTGGCCGAGGCGGTTGAGGCCGCGCTCCTTGCCGTCGCCCTGGCCGGCGGCGAACACCAGGGTCAGGTTGCGCGGCTCGGCCGTTTCGACGAAGCGCGCCGACAGCGCCGCCAACAGTTCATCCGGCGTGCCGATGCCGACGAAGCCCGACGTGGCCAGGGTGTCGCCGGACCGGATCACGGCGACGGCGTCGTGGGCGGAGACGATTTTGTTGCGCATGCACGCAGTCTGCGCGATCAGAGCGAAATGCGAAAGCGCAATGCCGGCGTGCCGCCGAAGGCGGCCGTCCTGACAAAGCTTTCGATCAACACGCCGCCGTTGGCGGTGATGACTTTCTGTGACGCGAGGTTGTCGGGGTCGGTGGTGATTTCGACATAGGGCAAGCCCTGCGCACGCGCGTAGGGCAGCACCGCGCGCACGGCCTGCGTGGCGTGGCCCTGCGCTCGCTTCCAAGGCACCACCGCGTAGCCGATGTGGCCGAGCACGTGCGGCGGCAAGGCGGCGCTACCGGGCTGCCAGCGAATGCCGAGCCGGCCGCAGAAGTCGCCATCCCAGATCCAGAACTGGCGGCCGGCAATGCGCGCGACTTTCGAGCCGTCGGGCAAAGTCACCGGGTCACCGAGGGCCTCCAGGTTGGTTTGCCGGGCGATGAAGCCGGCGGCGTCTTGCTCGATCGCGGCGAGTTGCTCATGGGTCGCAGCGATGCCGATGATGTGGTCCGGCGTCCACCCGCGCTTCAATGCATCGACATAGCGAGGCAGCAGTTCGAGGGTCGGCGTTCTCAGCTCGCTCATCCAAGCACCTCGGCCTCGGTGGCACGCGGCGCCATGGCCTTCTTCGCCTGCTGCATCACCCAGGCGGGCGCAACGTCCTTTAGCTTGTGATCGCTCCACACCTGGCGCCAGCGCCGCGCGCCGGGCAGACCGTGGACCAGGCCCATCATGTGCCGCGCCGCATGCGGCCATGTGATGCCGCGAGCCACCAGGCCGCCCATGTAGTCCGACATCGCCGACTCGACGGCCTCGCGGCTCGGCACCGCGGCGTCGGTGTCGGCGTCGCCGAGAAAGCGCCGATCCCACTCGGCCATCAACCACGGATGGTGGTAGGCCTGGCGGCCGAGCATCACGCCGTCGACATGGCGCAGGTGTTCGGCCACCTGGTCGTTGTCGGCCACACCGCCGTTGAGCACG
>JANMSR010000546.1:0-7415 GCA_031389565.1 Burkholderiales bacterium | reverse complement strand
CGATACCGACGTGGCGATGCTGAACGCGATGATGAACGTCATCGTCACCGAGGGCCTGGTCGACGAAGCCTTCATTGCCGGCCGCACCGTCGGCTACGACGAATTGCGCAAGAACGTCGAAGGCTACACGCCCGAGGCGATGGCGCCGATCTGCGGCATCGATGCCGAGACCCTGCGTTACGTGGCCCGCCTGTACGCCAAGAGCCGTGCCTCGATGATCCTGTGGGGCATGGGCATCAGCCAGCATGTGCACGGCACCGACAACGCGCGCTGCCTGATCGCCCTGTCGCTGATGACCGGACAGATCGGCCGCCCCGGCACCGGCCTGCACCCGCTGCGCGGCCAGAACAACGTGCAAGGTGCCTCCGACGCCGGCCTGATCCCGATGATGCTGCCCGACTACCAGCATGTCTCGAACCCGGCCACGCGCGCGCGCTTCGAAGCGGCGTGGAAACTCGCGCCGGGCACGCTCGACGACCAGGTCGGCCTGACCGTGGTCGAGGTCATGCACGCCATCAAGCAGGGCCGGGTCCGCGGCATGTACGTGCAGGGCGAGAACCCGGCGATGTCCGACCCCGACGCGAACCACGCCCGCGAATCGTTGGCTGCGCTGGAGCACCTCGTGGTGCAGGACATCTTCCTCACCGAAACCGCGTACCTCGCCGACGTGATCCTGCCGGCCGGCGCCTTCCCCGAGAAGACCGGCACCTTCACCAACACCGACCGCCTGGTGCAGATGGGCCGCCAGGCGATCGACCCGCCGGGCGACGCACGTCAGGACCTTTGGATCATCGAGCAGATCGCCAATCAGCTCGGCTGCGGCTGGAGCTACGGCCACGTGTCCGAAGTTTTCGACGAGATGCGCCAGACCATGCCCAGCATCGGCGGCATCACCTGGGAACGGCTCGAGCGCGAGCACGCCGTCACCTATCCCTGCATGAAGGAAGGCGACCCGGGGCAATCGGTGGTCTTCACCGACGACTTCCCGCGCGAAGGCGGCAAAGCCCGCTTCGTGCCGGTCGACATCATCCCCGCCGACGAGCGCCCCGATGCCGAGTACCCGATGGTGTTGATCACCGGCCGCCAGTTGGAACACTGGCACACCGGCAGCATGACGCGCCGGGCGACCGTGCTCGACGCGCTCGAACCCGACCCCACGGCCTCGATCCACCCGCTCGACCTGTCGGCCATGGGTGCGAAACCCGGCGACGTGGTGACCATCGCGTCGCGGCGCGGCGAAGTGTCGCTGTATGCCCGCGCTGACGACGGCACGCCGCGCGGTGCGGTCTTCGTGCCGTTCTGCTACTACGAGGCAGCGATCAACAAGCTGACCAATGCCGCGCTCGACCCCTTCGCCAAGATTCCTGAGTTCAAATACTGCGCGATCCGCGTCCAGCCAGGCGGCGACGCGCCGCAGCAGGGCAGTTATGGTGGTGGGCAGTTGCTGTCGGCGAACCGGCCTTCGGTTAGAGCGTAGGCAAAGTGCGGAGAATCCGGTTTCTACTCTCGAGCGCTCGCGCTTCAGGCTCACACACACGGAATACACAAGATGGAGTTTCTAAGCACCCCACACTTCTGGATCGCTGTCGGGCAGATCATCATGATCGACATCCTGCTCGGGGGCGACAACGCGGTCGTCATCGCGCTGGCCTGCCGCAAGCTGCCGCCCAAGCAGCGCACGCAGGGCATCCTGTGGGGCACCGCGGGCGCCATCGTCCTGCGCATCATCCTGATCTTCTTTGCGCTGACGCTGCTGGCGATCCCGTTCCTGAAGATCGTCGGCGCGATACTGCTTCTATGGATCGGCGTCAAACTGCTGGTGCCAGAGCATGAGGCCGGTCACGGCGAGATCAGCGGCAGCGACAAGCTCTGGGGCGCGGTCAAGACGGTCATCATCGCCGACTTCGTGATGAGCGTGGACAACGTGATTGCCGTCGCAGGCGCAGCCGAGGCCTCGAACACTGGCCACAGCATGGCGCTGGTGATCTTCGGCGTCCTGGTCAGTATTCCGATCATCGTCTGGGGCAGCCAGATGGTGCTCAAGCTGATGGACCGCTTCCCTATCATCATCACCGCCGGCGGCATGCTGCTGGGCTGGATCGCCGGCACCATGACCGTCACCGATCCGGTCCTGGTCAACCCCGACGTGATGCCGCAGATACCCAAGTTCGAGGCCACCGCCTGGGTGCGCTATGGCGCGGCCATCGCCGGGGCGTTGCTGGTGCTGGCGCTGGGCAAGTGGATCACCGCGCGCAAGGCGCGGGCCATGCCGGCCGTCGTGCCGGCCCTGGCGCCGCAGGGCATCGGGCGCCTGCGCCGCATCCTGCTGGCGGCCGACGGTTCGGAAGTCGCGTTGCGTGCCACGCGGCACGTGATCGCGCTGCTGCAGGGCTTGCGCGATCCGGCTTCGCTGCAGTTGCACGTGATCAATGTGCAGCGACCGGTCTCGGGCGACGTCTCGTCCTTCGTCGCGCACAAGTCGCTCGAGGACTACTACCAGGAGCGCGCCGAGGAGGCTCTCGCCCCGGTGCGCGCCCTGCTCGACGAGGCAGGCGTGAGCTTCGAGGCCAAGCATCGCCTCGGGCTGCCCGGCGAGACGATCGCCAAGGAGGCGCTGGAGCAATCCTGCGACATGATCGTCATGGGCAACAAGGGCGCAGGCGCCGCCGCGGGCCTGCTGGGATCGGTGGCGCACGACACGATCGAGCACTCGGGCATCCCGGTGTTGCTGGTGAAGTGATCGGACTGTGCCTGCCCGGCGCCGACCAGTCCCTAGAATCGCCGCTTCGGGCCGTTAGCTCAGTCGGTTAGAGCAGAGGACTCATAATCCTTTGGTCGTTGGTTCGATCCCAACACGGCCTACCAAATACGTTCTGCCACTGTCAGGAGAGATGCCATGGCCCAATCTGCCTTCGATGCCGACGCGCTGATTTCGATGTTCGAGAACACCAGCGCGCGCGGTAGCGCGAAGTTGCGCGAGGCCGTCGAAAAGGCCACGCTCGCCGGCCTGCAGGGACGCGAGCTGACGCTGAAGAACATCCGGGGCGCACTCGAAGCGGTTACCCAGGCGGTGAGCCAGGGGGCAGCGAAGAACATCGCCGGCATCGATGCCGGCAGCTTGCTCGACAAGGCGGTTCAGGGTATGGATGACGCGCTGCTCAAGGCCGTGCAGGCCAATCGCGCCGCGTTGCAGCAGTTCGTCGACCGCGGAGCCGACCTGCGCGAGAAGCATCTGAAGAGGGCGCTCGACGACCTCGACAAGTTCGAGGACACACTGATCGGCGCGGTGAAGAAGGCCGCCGCGGATGCCGGCCCGCTGACCGCGCCGTGGCAGCAGATGCTCGAGAAGATGAAGGCCGGCGGCACGCTGTCGGGCTCGTCGGCCGCGACCACCGCCGAGCAGTTCGCCAGCCAGATGCACGACACCCTGCGCGGGGGCCGCGCTGCCGGCATGCGCGCTGCGCAGGCGCTGGCCGAAGGCTACGCCGCGATGGCCAGCGGCGTGCTCGTGGGCATGATGGACGCGCTGCAGCGAGGCAGTGCGGCCGCGCCTGCGACCAAGCCGGCGGCGAAGAAACGCTAGCCGACGGACGCCGCCACCACCTTCTGGTCGATCGCGCCGAAGATCGACTGACCGTCGGGGCCGTTCATCTCGATGCGGATGGTGTCGCCATACTGCATGAACGGCGTCGTCGGCGCGCCGCCCTCGATGGTCTCGATGCAGCGCTTCTCGGCGATGCAGCTATAGCCCTTGGTCCAGTCCTTGTTGCTGACGGTGCCCGAGCCGACGACCGAGCCGGCGCGCACCTTGCGCGTCTTGCAGATGTGCGCGATGAGCTGGCCGAAGTGGAAAGTCATCTCGGGCCCGGCATCGCACCGACCCACCTTCTTGCCGTTCCAGGTGGACGTGAGCGTCAGGTGCACGCGCCCACCGCGCCAGGCGTCACCCAGTTCGTCGGGCGTTACCGCCACCGGGCTGAACGCCGTTGCCGGCTTGCTCTGGAAGAAGCCGAAGCCCTTGGCCAGTTCGCCCGGGATCAGGTTGCGCAGGCTCCAGTCGTTGGCCAGCATCAGCAGGCGGATGCCTTCGATGGCTTGTTCGGGCGTGGCAGCGTTGGCCACATCGCCGGTGATCACCGCCACTTCGGCCTCGAAGTCGATGCCCCAGTCGGTGCTGGCGAACGGCGCGTCGTCGCGCGGGCCGAGAAAGTCGTCGCTGCCGCCCTGGTACATCAGCGGGTCTTCGTAGAAGCTGGCGGGCACTTCGGCCTTGCGTGACTTGCGCACCAGCTCCACATGGTTGAGGTAGGCCGAGCCGTCGGCCCATTGGTAGGCCCGCGGCAGCGGTGCGGCGCACATCGCCGGCACGAACTCGAAGGCGTGGCGCGCACGGCCCTGGCTCAGCGTGACGTACAGGTCCTGCATCTGCGGCGCGAGGAAATTCCAGTCATCGAGCAGTTGCTGCATGCGGCTGGCGATGCCGGTCGCAAAATGGGCGCTGGTGAGATCGCGCGAGACGACGATGAGTTGGCCGTCGCGCGAACCGTCCTTGTAGGTGGCGAGCTTCATGGCGCCATTGTGAGTCGATTTCCCAACCCCTGCACCCGACCGTGACCGCTGATGCGAGGCGCCGCTGGCTCGTGCTGAGCGCCCTCGGCGTGGCGGTGGTGGGGCTGCATGTGGCCACCTTGTTGGCGCTCGGCCCGGCCTGGCTCGATCCGCAAGGGCCGCCCGCGCCCGCGGCGCCGCCAAGGATCGAGGTGCGCAGCGTGGTGCTGCCAGCGCAGGCATCGCCGCCTTCCCCGACCGCGGAGGCCGCGGCGCCGGCCGGGCGAGCGCGCGCGCAGCCCACTGCGGCCGCAGCAGCGCCGCGTGTGCGCGGTGCGTCCTCACCCACGGCTGTCGCCGTGGATCCCGAGCCTCGCGCGGCAGCGCCGGCACGGGCCTCGACGCGCACAGTCAAGGCAGAAGCGGCTCAGCCAGCCACGACCGTGGTCGACATCCCCGTCTACGCCTCGCGCCTGCCGCCGGCGGGGCGCTGGCGCTATCGACTACAGCGCGGCCTGGTGGTTGGCGAGGCCGAACTGAACTGGGCGCCGCAGGCCGACGCTCGCTACGAACTGCACCTGCAAGGCCGCGTGGCGGGCGTCAACTTGCTCGAATGGGCGAGCCAGGGCCAGCTCGACGCGGCGGGCGTGGCGCCGGAGCGATTCGCGGTGCGCCGCCGCGGCCGCGACCGACAGGCCGCCAACTTCCAGCGCGAGGCCGGCAAGATCACCTTTTCCGGGCCCACCCACGAACAGCCGTTGCTGCCCGGCGCGCAGGACCGTCTGAGCTGGATGCTGCAGTTGCCGGCCATCGTGGCCGCCGCGCCCGAGCGCTTTGCGGCCGGCGCGACGGTGGTGCTGTTCGTGGCCGGGGCGCGCGGCGATGCCGATGTCTGGACCTTTGTCGTCCAGGGTGTCGAAGCGCTGGGCGATCGGGCCGCGCTGAAACTGGTGCGCGAGCCGCGCCGGCCCTACGACACGCGCGTCGAGGTCTGGCTCGATCCGGCCGAGCATCACCTGCCGCTGCGGGTGGTGCAAACGCCCTCGGCCGGGGGCCCGGCCTTGGAGCTGCAGCGCGAGCCCGAATCGAGGTAATCTGAGCCTGGCCGAGGCGAGCTTGTCATCCGCGACCTTGAATTCCGCGTTTCAGCGCTTACTTGGGTGCCAAGGAGAACCTGGCATGTTGATGCTCTACAACTCGGACAGCTTTGCCGTGGTGCAATTCGACCTGGGCAGCGGTACGCCCCAGCGCGGCGGCTACGAGATCGTGGACAAGTTCGCGCGCAAGGAAATCTTTCTCGACGGTGTGGCCGCGCAGCAGTTCAAGGCGGCGATCGACGCACTGGTCCAAACCAGCCCGAGCGAAGAAGAGCTCGACGAGCTGATCGGCCGCTACACCACCCTTGCGCAGCAGCCTCTGGTGTTGCACTGACATGCCGGCCCCTGGACGCCTGTGGCGGCGTCCCCCGGGGCAAACTCAGTGCGCATGGGGCGGCCCGGCGCCGGACTGAGCGCCACACCGAGCACAAGGTAACGCGACGGGGCTTGCCCCCCGTGCGTCGCTGCGCCAAGATGGCACGCACCCCAGGCCCATGTCGGGCCGCCGTGGTGGCTGGAGGTTTGCGCTGTGAGAAGTCGCGCCGAAGTCCAGATCGTGCTGTCACCCGGCCTGCGCGAAGCGCCGGTGCTCGACCGCATGTGCTCGCAGTTCGTGCTGGCGCTCACGCTGCGCAACGCTGCGCGCTTCAACCTGCGCCGCGATTGGGCGAGCCTGTTGTCGCTGACCGGCCGCCACCTGGTGTGGCCACAGACCGCGCTGCACCGCCTGCGTGAATTCCTCGCTCGCCGCTGCAAGGGCAACGAGCAGTGGCGCGGCCACGAAACCTTGTCCGACGAGGCCTTCATGCAGCGGCACGGCGGCTGGCGCGGGCCGTATGAAGAGGGCACGCTGTTCTTCTACATCGACGAATACGTCAAGGACGCGCCGAAGGACTTGCTGGCCGTGCTCGGTGCCACCGGTGACTGGCTGGCGCGCAGCCTGAAGAAGGAATCGACCCTGGTGCAGAAGAACATCGATGCGCTGGCCGGGCTGCTGCAATTGAATCCCGCCGAGCGTGCGCTGCTGCTCTATGGCACGCTGGCGCGCTACCAGCGCGAGCTGCGGGGTTTGCTGGTCGAGTTCAAGGTCGGCAGCGCCCAGGAGGCCTACGCGGCCATCGCCGCCGTGGCCGGTGTCAACGAGCAAGAGGTCGCCGAAGCCTTGCGCGCCGGTTCCCGGCTCGAGCGCACCGGCATGGTCGAGAACCTGATCTCCGAGCACAACATCACCGACCTCGCCGACCTGATGAAGGTCAGCGAACAACTGCCGCCCGTGCTGATGCGCGAGTACCCCGCGCCGAGCGATCTGATGGCGGTGTTCACGCGGCCGGCCACCAAGAGCGAGCTGAACGGCGGCGACTTCGCATTCGTTGCCGACGACGTGCAGGTGCTGACCACCCTGCTGGCCAACGCCGTGGCCGCGCGCGCCGTCGGCGTCAATGTGCTGCTCTACGGCCCGCCCGGCACCGGCAAGACCGAGCTGGCCAAGGTCTGCGCCGAGGCCGCCGGGCTCGAGCTGTACGAAGTCGAGTATGCCGACCGCGACGGCAACTCGCTCACCGGCCGCGACCGCTACCGCTCGCTGCAGATCAGCCAGGTGTTCCTGAAGGGCAGCGCCACGGTCGCGCTGCTGTTCGACGAGGTCGAAGACGTGTTCCCGCCGATCTCGGCCGACGCGGCCCAGCTCATCTCGCGGCTCGATGCCAGCGACGCACCGCCGTCGGCGAGTGTCAGCGGCAAGGCCTGGGTCAACCAGATCCTCGAGACCAA
>JANMSR010000508.1:0-1979 GCA_031389565.1 Burkholderiales bacterium | reverse complement strand
ACGATCGCCATGTGCGGCAAATACACCGACCTGTCGGACTCGTACAAGTCGCTCAACGAAGCCTTGCGCCACGCCGGCATCCACAACCATGCGCGGGTGATGATCGACTACGTCGACTCGGAGACGCTCGACGAGAAGAGTATTGCGCAGCTCGCGAAGTACGACGCCGTGTTGGTGCCCGGCGGCTTCGGCAAGCGCGGCGTCGAGGGCAAGATCCTGGCCGCGCAGTACGCCCGCGAACACAAGCTGCCCTACCTCGGCATCTGCCTGGGCATGCAGGTGGCGACGATCGAAGTCGCGCGCCACCTGGCCGGCTTGGCGGGGGCCAACTCAACCGAGTTCGACCCCGCCACGCCGCACCCGGTTATCGCGTTGATCGACGAATGGCAGGACCGCGACGGCACGATCCAGAAACGCGACGCCCAGTCCGACCTCGGCGGCACGATGCGCCTGGGCGCGCAAAGCTCGGACGTCAAGGCCGGCTCGCTGGCGCACCATATCTACGGCAACGTAGTCACCGAACGTCATCGCCACCGCTACGAGGCCAACGAGCGTTACCTCGATCGCCTGCAGCAGGCCGGCCTAGTCATAAGCGCCATCACCCAGCGCGAGAAACTGACCGAGATGGTCGAATTGCCGCCCGACGTGCACCCCTGGTTCGTCGGCGTGCAGTTCCACCCCGAGTTCAAGAGCACGCCGTGGGATGGGCACCCGCTGTTCATCCACTATGTCAAGGCGGCACTCGACCATCAGGCGGCGCGACTGGGCGCGCCAGAAAAGGTCGCCGCATGAAGCTGTGTGGATTCGAGGTCGGCATCGACCAGCCGTTCTTCCTGATAGCCGGGCCCTGTGTCGTCGAAAGCGAACAGTTGCAGATGGACGTGGCCGGGCGGCTGAAGGAAATCACCGCCGCGCTCGGCATCCCGTTCATCTTCAAGTCGAGCTACGACAAGGCCAACCGCTCCAGCGGCACCACCTTCCGCGGCCCGGGCATGGAGCGCGGCCTCGAGATCCTGGCCAAGGTCAAGCGCGAACTGAAGGTGCCGATCCTGACCGACGTGCACAGCGAAGGCGAAATCGCCGCGGTGGCCGCCGTGGTCGACGTGTTGCAGACCCCCGCCTTCCTGTGCCGCCAAACCGACTTCATCCGCGCCGTGGCGCAGAGCGGCAAGCCGGTGAACATCAAGAAGGGCCAGTTCCTCGCGCCACACGACATGAAGAACGTGATCGACAAGGCCCGCGCGGCAGCGAAGGAAAAAGGCCTGCCCGAAGACAGCTTCCTGGCCTGCGAACGCGGCGTGAGCTTCGGGTACAACAACCTCGTTTCCGACATGCGCTCGCTGGCGATCATGCGCGAGACCGGCGCGCCGGTCGTCTTCGACGCCACCCACAGCGTGCAACTGCCCGGCGGCCAGGGCACGAGTTCCGGCGGCCAGCGCGAGTTCGTGCCGGTGCTGGCGCGGGCCGCCATCGCGGTGGGTGTGGCGGGTGTGTTCATGGAAACGCATCCCGATCCGGCCAATGCGATGAGCGACGGCCCCAACGCCGTGCCGTTGAAGCACATGAGGGCCCTGCTCGAGCAACTGCTCTCGCTCGACCGCGTGGTCAAGGCCCAGCCGCTGCTGGAGAATGATTTCTCGTGCTGTCGTGTCGCCTTGTGAGCCAGCCGCGTCCGATGTCCGAGTCATGCAGAAGGCGGACAGGTTATCCAGCGGTATTGCGCCCGATATCAGGCGTCTCTGATGCACTCACTCCACGCTGCAGGCCGACAGGCATGTCAAGACACTCCAAGTATTTTCCACCGCCTTAAATTACGAGGAGTACAACGCCGATGACTCAGAAGTGGCTCCGCAAATCTGAACAGCGCGATAAGTGGAAACTCCGGGCACGAAGCTGGGCCGATAAAGGCTTGGCGAGAAGGAGTTTTCGATGGTCAAGAAATCAGCGCGACGCACGCGGCGCACGCACAGCGCGGTGTT
>JANMSR010000492.1:0-30831 GCA_031389565.1 Burkholderiales bacterium | reverse complement strand
ATTGCGCGCGTTGAGCAGGACGATGCCGACGTTGGGCCTGAAGCCTTCACGGTCGAGCATAATCGGACCTCGATTTATTGACTGATTTGATTATTGCACCGGCCCGGTGCGGCGCGCGAACCCTCGGTTTCCCGCATCCGACGCGAGTCTCGGTGCAGCGCTGCGCAGCGGCCCGCGCTGATCCACTCCGACGCACGCCGCACGAGCCCCATGAAAGCTTCGCAGTTCTTCATCGCGACCCTCAAAGAAGCGCCCGCCGACGCCGAGGTCGTGAGCCATCAGTTGATGCTGCGTGCCGGCTTGATACGGCGCCTGGCCGCCGGCATCTACAACTACATGCCGATGGGCCTGCGTGTGATTCGCAAGGTCGAGGCCATCATCCGCGAGGAGATGAACTGCGCCGGCGCGGTCGAGTTGCTGATGCCGGTGGTGCAACCCGCCGAGTTGTGGCAAGAGAGCGGCCGCTTCCTGCAGTACGGCCCCGAGCTGCTGCGCGTGAAGGATCGGCATGCACGCGATTTCGTGATCCAGCCAACGAGCGAAGAGGTCATCACCGATATCGCGCGCCAGGAGTTGCGCAGTTACAAGCAATTGCCGAAAAATTTCTATCACATCCAAACGAAATTCCGCGACGAGCGTCGGCCGCGCTTCGGCCTGATGCGCGGGCGCGAATTCACGATGAAGGATGCCTACTCCTTCGACCGCGACGCTGGCGCCGCCGCGAAGAGCTACGAGGTCATGCTCAACGCTTACGTTGCAATCTTCGACCGCGTTGGCCTGATGTACCGGGCGGTGGCGGCCGACAGCGGCGCGATCGGCGGCGACCTGTCGCAGGAGTTCCAGGTCATCGCCGACACCGGCGAAGATGCGATCGTCTACTGCCCGGCGTCGGCCTACGCAGCCAACATCGAGCTGGCCGAAGCCCTCGCCCCGAGCGCGCCGCGCGCGGCTGCAACGCAGGTGATGAGGAAGACACCGACGCCAGGCAAGAGCAATTGCGAAGACGTGGCTGCGCTGCTCGGGGTGCCCCTGGTCAGCACCGTGAAGTCGCTGGTGCTGGCCAGCGACGAACACAACGAAGCCGGCGATCTGGTCAAGACCACGGTCTGGCTGCTGCTGGTGCGCGGCGACCACGCGCTCAACGAAGTCAAGGCGAGCAAGCTGCCGGGGCTGAAAGGCGGGTTTCGCTTCGCCACGGTCGGCGAGATCGAAGACCACTTCGGCTGCAAGCCAGGCTACCTCGGTGCCATCGGGACGCGCAAGGCGGTGACGGTGGTGGCCGACCGCAGCGTGGCCCAGATGAGCGATTTCATCTGCGGCGCCAACGAACCCGACTTCCACTACACCGGCGTCAACTGGGGGCGCGACCTGCCCGAGCCGGATCGGGTGGCCGATATCCGCAACGTCGTCGCCGGCGATCCTTCGCCCGACGGCAAGGGCGTGCTCGCGATCCAGCGCGGCATCGAGGTCGGCCATGTGTTTTACCTCGGCACCAAGTACAGCGCGGCGATGAACGCCACCTACCTCGACGAAACCGGCAAGCCGCGCCTGTTCGAGATGGGCTGCTATGGCATCGGCGTCACGCGCATCCTCGGCGCTGCCATCGAGCAGAACCACGACGCGCGCGGCATCATCTGGCCCGATGCGATCGCGCCGTTCGAGGTGGTCCTCTGCCCTATCGGCTACGACCGCAACGAGTCGGTGCGCACGCAGGCCGACGCATTGCACGATCAACTCAGCGAACTCGGCATCGACGTGATGCTCGACGACCGCGGCGAGCGCCCCGGCGCAATGTTCGCCGACTGGGAGTTGATCGGCGTGCCCCACCGCGTGGTCATTTCCGAGCGCGGCCTGAAGGAAGGCACGCTCGAGTACCAGGGCCGGCGCGACGCCGCGGCCACACCGATGGCGGTGGCCGACATCCTCGTCAAGTTCAGGGCATGGCGGCAACAAGCGCCCGTGATCGCCTGAACGGCCGACGCGCCGCACTGATCGCTGCCGCGGCCTGCGCGCTGCCCCGGTGGTCGTATGCCGGCGCGCAGGTCGAAGAACCGCTGGCCGATGCAGTGCGCTCGGCTTTGTCGGCTGCCATTGCTGCCGACGCACCGCCCCGACCGGATTTCGCCGCGCTGGAAGAACGCCTGGGCTACCTGCGCTGGCTCGGTGCGACCAGCGAACGGCTGAAAAAGCGCAAGAGCGAAGCGCGAACGCGCATCGAATTCCTGCAAACGCTGTGGTACGAGGCCAAGCGCGCCGGGCTGGAACCGGCGCTGGTGCTCGGCCTGATTCAGATCGAGAGTGGCTTTCGCAAGTATGCCGTCAGCGTGGTCGGTGCCCGTGGCTACATGCAGATCATGCCCTTCTGGGCCCGGCTGATCGGCGACGGCGATGCGGCCAAGCTGTTCCACATGCAGAACAACCTGCGCTTCGGCTGCGTGATCCTGCGCCACTACCTCGAGCGCGAGCGCGGCGACCTGTTCATGGCCCTGGGCCGCTACAACGGCAGCCGTGGCCGGCCCGAGTATCCGAACGCAGTGCTGGCGGCGCGCCGGCCGTGGCTGGTGCCAGCCTAAAGACTTTGCCAGGCCTGCGGCGCTGCCGCGTCGATGCCGAGCAGCGCCAACACCCGCTCGACGCTGTCGTTGACCAGCTCGTCGATCGTTGCCGGCCGGTGATAAAACGCCGGCAGCGGCGGGAAGATGATCGTGCCCATCTCGGTGGCGACCGTCATGTTGCGCAGGTGCGCCAGGTTGAACGGCGTCTCGCGCACCATCAATACCAGCCGCCGGCGCTCTTTGAGGATCACGTCGGCGGCGCGCGTGAGTAGGTTGTCGCCGAAGCCATGCGCAATCGCGGCCAGCGACTTCATCGAGCAAGGCGCCACCACCATCGCCGCAGTGTCGAAGCTTCCGCTGGCGATGCACGCGCCGATGTTGCCGGGCGCGTAGGACCGTGTCGCCAGCGCTTCGAGCGCCGCACGATCGAGGCCCAGCTCATGGCTCACGTTGAGCACGCCTGCGGGGGTGGCGACCAGGTGCGTCTCGACGCCGAGCGCGCGTGCCCGCTCCAGCAGGCGCACGCCATAGACGGCGCTGCTGGCGCCGGTGACGCCGACCACCAGCCGGCGCGGCCTGGCGCTCACGGTGCGCTCACTGCGCGGTCAGCACCTGCTGCAGCTCGCCGGCCTGGTACATCTCCATCATGATGTCGGAGCCGCCGACGAACTCGCCATTGACATAGAGCTGAGGGATCGTCGGCCAGTTGGCGAAGTCCTTGATGCCCTGGCGGATGCCCTCGTCTTCAAGCACGTTGACCGTTTTCAGGTCATTCACGCCGCAGGCCTTGAGGATCTGTACCGCGCGGCCGGAAAAGCCGCACATCGGGAACTGGGCGGTGCCCTTCATGAACAGCACCACACGGTTTTGCTGGACAAGATCGGCGATGCGTTGTTGAGCGTCGTTCATGGTCGGTGCGCAGGAGGCTGGGAATGCCGTGGTTATACGGCAATCCAGGCCACGGCACCGGCGGACCGGGTCAAACCCGTCCTGCGCGCCGACCCAGCGCGTCAAAACGCGTAAGCGGCACCGAACTGCAGCACCGGCGTCAGCCGCAACTCGCGCAGCAGGTCCTCCACGCCCTGGGTGCTGTCACGCCGGGCGCGCAAGCCGCCCGCGGTACCCGCCAGGCCCACGTCGGCGGTAAAGCCCCAGCCGCCGCGCAGCGACAGGCCGCTGTAGCCGATACCGACATACGGTACCGCCGACCACGGCTCGGCCAGCGCTTCGCCGCTGGCGGACGCCAGCCGCACGCTGCGAGACAGCGTCAGGCCTAGGCCTTGAGGCGACGCCAAGGCAGGCGTGCCCAACGCCAGCGAGCGTTGGCCGAGCAACAGGCCGCTGGTGGCCCGAAAGCCGCCGCTGCGTCCGAGCCCCGCAGGACGCAGGCCGCTCCAGTAGTAGTCGCCGAGCAGTTGACCGGCACTGAGTTGCCAGCGCGTGCCGGCGTCGAGTGTCGAGGCCGTCGTGACCAAGCCGAATCGGGCCTGCCAGCGGGGCCACGAAGCTTGTGCGTTCGCGGCGTCGCCGGCCGGCCGCAGCCCGCTTTGCGCGACCACCGGCGCAACGGCTGCAGCCAGTAGCAGGCCAAGCATCGAACCCCAGAGAAAGACCTTTGCAGTGCTCATCGAGGCCTCCTACGGCCCGCCTGGAGAGCGGACCCTTCGCGTGGCTGGGGTCACGGCATTGCATGACTCCCGGGAAGCCATGCTACGCCTGCGGCTGTGCGTTGTGGGCCGCCTCGCGCGAGAAGGAATGCCGCGTTCGCGGGTGGGGGCCGGGGGCTGTTGCCGCGGCGCGTCAGCCGCGAGCCGTGCCCAGCCGGCCGCCGCTGACCCGTGGCTGGCCGGCCAGATCGGTGCGGGTGGCCAGAGCCTCGAAGCCGGCCCTGCGCAGGCGCTCGCGAACCGCGCCCGCCTGATCGCAGCCGTGTTCGAGCAACAGCCAGCCTGCCGGATTCAGCCGGCTCGCTGCACCGTCGACGATGCGCTCGATGTCGGCCAGGCCATCGCCGCGGTCGCCTTGCGGCACCAGCGCCTGGTGCGGCTCGTGACGCAGCGCGACCAGGTGCGGGTCGCCGCGGGCGATGTACGGCGGGTTGGCCAGCGCCAGGTCAAAGCGCAATCCGGCGTCCGCCGGCAGCGCCTGCCACCAGTCGCCCTGGTGCCAGGTGACGGCCAGGGCCAGCCGCTCGCCGTTGCCGCGGGCCACCGCCAACGCCGCGGGGCTCGCCTCGCTGGCGTGAATGTGCGCGTTCGGGGCGGCGTGCTTGAGCGCCAGCGCAATCGCACCGCTGCCGGTGCCGAGATCGACCGCGCAGGGGGTTGCGAAGCCGGCCAGCAACTCGAGCGCCCAATCGACGAGCGTTTCGGTGTCGGGCCGCGGCACCAGAACGTCCTGGGTGACGCAGAGCATGAGCCCGTGAAACTCGCGCTCGCCGACCAGGTAGGCGAGTGGCTCGCCGGCGGCGCGGCGGGCCAGCAACGCGGCCACGCCTTCGCGGCGAGCGCCAGCCAGCGGTGCGTCGTCGTGGGCCAGCAGCCAGGCCCGCGCCCGGCCGAGGCAGTGCGCCAACAGCAACTGAGCGTCGAGCCGGTCGACGCCGATCGCGCGCGCATGGGCCAGAGCCTGCGCGACGGTCGCCAGTTCAGGCATGCAGCGAGCCCTCGCCGCTCTCGAGTGCGGCGAGTTGCTCGGCCGCGCGCGCGGCCTGCAGCGCGGCGAGCACGTCGTCGAGTTCGCCGTCCATCACCGCACCGAGCTTGTACAGGGTCAGGTTGATGCGGTGGTCGGTCAGGCGGCCCTGCGGGAAGTTGTAGGTGCGGATGCGGTCGCTGCGGTCGCCGCTGCCCACCAGGCTCTTGCGCGTGGCCGCTTGCCTGGCCGCGCGTTCGTTGCGCTCCTTGTCGCGCAGGCGTGCCGTCAGCACCGCCATCGCCTTGGCCTTGTTGCGGTGCTGCGAGCGGTCGTCCTGGCATTCGGCGACGATGCCGGTCGGCAGGTGGGTGATGCGGATCGCGCTGTCGGTCTTGTTGACGTGCTGGCCGCCAGCGCCGCTGGCGCGAAAGGTGTCGATGCGCAACTCGGCCGGGTTCAGTTGCACTTCGTCGGCCTCGTCGGGTTCGGGCATCACCGCCACGGTGCAGGCGCTGGTGTGGATGCGGCCCTGGCTTTCGGTGACCGGCACGCGCTGCACCCGGTGGCCGCCGGACTCGTAGCGCAGGCGGCCATAGACCAGCTCGCCGGCGACACGGATCACCACTTCCTTGTAGCCGCCGAGTTCGGCCGCGCTCTCGCTCATGATTTCGGTGGCCAGGCCCTGGCGCTCGCACCAGCGCAGGTACATGCGCGCAAGCTCGCCGGCGAACAGCGCCGATTCGTCGCCGCCAGTGCCGGCGCGGATCTCGATGAAGGCGTTGCGTGCATCGTCGGGGTCGCGCGGCAGCAGTGCGGTTTGCAGCTCGGTGTGCAGGCGGTCGAGGTCGACCGCGGCGGCTGCGGCTTCCTCACGCGCCATTGCCGCCATGTCCGTATCGCTGTCGTCGGCGAGCATCTCCTTGGCCGCCGCGAGGTCGGCTTCCCGCTGCTGGTAGCGCTGGAACAGCGTGACCAATGCGCTGGCTTCGGCCTGCTCGCGAGCCAGCGTGCGGTAGCGCTTCATGTCGGCGCTGACCTTGGGGTCGGCGAGGCTGGCGTCGAGTTCGGCCAGACGCATGGCCAAGCGTTCGAACTGTTGACGCAGGGAGTCTTTCATCGGCGGGGTGAACGTGAAGGGGCAGGGTGGCGCCACGGCGGCGCCGGCGCGCGGCGACTCGCGCCGGCGCTAATGGCGCGAGTCGGGTCCGGACGGCTCGTCGTTGCCTGGCAAGCGCGGCGTGTTGGGCGACTGGCGCAGGAACAGCCGTGTCACCGCCTGTGCCACCTGCTCGCGCTGCGAAGGATCGGCGGCGTTGAGTTCGGCCAGCGCGCCGTGCAGCATCTTTTGCGTCAGGCCGCGGGCCAGTGCCTCGAGCACAGCATCTGCGGCGTCGCCGCGCGCCAGCAGCTTGCGCGCGCGGGCGAGTTCGGCCGTGCGCCAATCGTCGGCCTGGCGGTTCAGCGCCTGGATCAGCGGCACGCTGGCGCGTTGGTCGAGCCAGTGCGCGAAGCTTTGCACGCCGGCGTCGATGATGGCTTCAGCCTGCTCGACGGCGGCCTGGCGCTTCTCGCCGGCGGTTTGCACCAGCGCCGAGAGGTCGTCGACGGTGTAGAGGTAGACGTCGGCAAGCTGCGCGACCTCGGGTTCGATGTCACGCGGCACCGCCAGGTCGACCATGAACATCGGCCGCCGGCGCCGCGCCTTCAGCGCGCGCTCGACCGCGCCCAGGCCGATGATCGGCAGCGAGCTTGCGGTACACGAGACGACGATGTCGAACTCGTGCAGGCGGTCGGGCAACTCGGCCAGCCGCAGTGCCTGGCCGCCGAAGCGGGCGGCCAGCGACTCGCCACGCTCCAGGGTGCGGTTGGCCAGCGCGATGGCCTTCGGTTCGCGGGCGGCGAAATGCGTCGCCACGAGTTCGATCATTTCGCCGGCGCCCACGAACAGCACGCGCTGCTGGCGAAGGTCTTCGAACAACTGCGCCGCCAGCCGCACCGCCGCCGCGGCCATGCTGACCGAATGCGCGCCGATGTCGGTGCTGGTGCGCACCTCCTTGGCCACCGCAAACGAGCGCTGGAACAACTGGTGCAGCGTGGTGCCGAGCGTGCCGGCCTCGTCGGCCTCACGCACGGCCTGCTTCATCTGGCCGAGGATCTGCGGCTCGCCCAGCACCATCGAATCCAGACCCGACGCGACGCGAAAGGCGTGGCGTGCGGCGGCGCGGTTCTCGGCCACATAGGTGTGCGCGCTCAACTCGCCGGCACTGATGCCGCCCTGCGCGGCCAGCCAGTCGATGGCCGGCTGCACCAGGTCACCGGCATGAGCGGCGTGCCCGGCAACGTAAAGCTCGGTGCGATTGCAGGTCGACAGCAGGGCCGTCTCCGGCGCGACGCGCGCCAGCCGGTCGCGCAGACTCAGCAGCGCCGCAGGCAACTGGTCGGGGGCGAACGCGAAACGCCCGCGCACATCCAGCGGCGCCGTCGTGTGGTTGAGCCCGAGGGCAAACACGGTCATGCAGAGATTATAAAATTTGCGACATTGGCGACCATCCAGGCGCTACCACCGCGAAGATGGGTCCGCTCGACGCCCTTTGGCACTTGTTCAATTTTGTGGCGCCCGCGCTCGGTGTGGCGTTGCTGGCCGCGTCGCTGGCCAAGTTGTCGTGGCGCCGCCAGTTGGCGGCCGTGCCATGGCACCGTCTGGTGCTGTGGGCGGCGGCGGCTGGCGTGGCCGCCCTCATCGCCGGGCTGATGGTGTTCGGTCGCGACGGCAAGATGGCGACCTATGCAGCCCTGGTCATTGCATGTGCGTTGGCGCTGTGGTGGGTCGGGTTCGTCCGCCGGTGAGGGCCACTCACGCCGCTTCCAGCACCCGCAGCTCGCCCCGCAGCGAATGCGGGTACGCGGCGGTGACGGTGAGTTCGATCATCCGACCGACCAGTCGCGCCGGGCCCTTGAAGTTGACGATGCGGTTGCACTCGGTGCGACCCATCAACTCGCTGGCGTCCTTGCGCGACGGGCCTTCGACAAGCACCCGCTGCAGCGTCCCCACACGCGCGGCGCTGATCGCGCGCGCCTGGTCTTCGATGCGGGCTTGCAAGGCTTGCAGCCGCGCGAGTTTCACTGCCTGCGGCGTGTCGTCGGCCAGCGCCGCGGCCGGGGTGCCGGGCCGCGGGCTGAAGATGAACGAGAACGAGCTGTCGAAGCCGACGTCGTCGATCAGCTTCATCGTCTTGACGAAATCGTCTTCGGTTTCGCCCGGGAAGCCGACGATGAAGTCGCTCGACAGGCTGATCCCGGGCCGCAGCGCGCGCAGCTTGCGCACCGTGCTCTTGTATTCCATCGCGGTGTAGCCGCGCTTCATCGCGGCCAGGATGCGGTCGCTGCCATGCTGCACCGGCAGGTGCAGGTGGTTCACCAGCTTGGGCAGGCGGCCGTAGGCTTCGATCAGCCGTGGCGTGAACTCGTTGGGGTGGCTGGTGGTGTAGCGGATGCGTTCGATGCCGGCGATCTCGTTCACATAGTCGAGCAGCAGCGCAAAGTCGGCGTTCTCGGCCGTGCCCCCCATCGTGCCGCGGTAGGCATTGACGTTCTGGCCCAGCAGCGTCACTTCCTTGACACCCTGCTCGGCCAGGCCAGCGACTTCGGTCAGAACGTCATCGAACGGCCGGCTGACTTCCTCGCCGCGGGTGTAGGGCACCACGCAGTAGGAGCAGTACTTCGAGCAGCCTTCCATGATCGAGACGAAAGCCCTGGCGCCGTCGACGCGCGCGGGCGGCAGGTGGTCGAACTTTTCGACCTCGGGAAACGTGATGTCGACCTGGGGCCGGTTCTGCGCACGGCGCGCCGCGATCATCTGCGGCAGGCGATGCAGTGTCTGCGGCCCGAACACGATGTCGACATACGGCGCGCGTTCGATGATCGCGGCGCCTTCCTGGCTGGCGACACAGCCGCCGACGCCGATCAGCACGCCCTTGGCCTTCAGGTGCTTGACCCGGCCGAGGTCGGAGAACACTTTTTCCTGCGCCTTCTCGCGCACCGAGCAGGTGTTGAACAGCACCAGGTCGGCCTGCTCGATATCGTGCGTCGGCTCGTAGCCGTCGGCCGCGCGCAGCACGTCGGCCATCTTGTCCGAGTCGTACTCGTTCATCTGGCAGCCGAAGGTCTTGATGAAGACCTTCTTGGCCGGCGCCGTCACGGCCGACTCCAGCTTTGCGTCGTCGAATCGAAGAGCCAGCTCTGCGCCTGATCGCGCGTCGTCGGCCAGGGCTTCTTGGCCACTTCGGTGTCAGTCAGGATCCACACATCGCGCAGCGCGCCGGCCGTATCGAGCGTGTAGTTCACCACCAGCTTCTGGCCGAGCAGCGAGCCCGACAACTGGATCATGTTCGACGGGCTGCGAATGCGCGCACCGGGCGACAGCCGCGCCGGTTTGCCATTCAGCAGCGCCTCGGGCGGCTGCGTCACGACCAATTCGCCGCGCAGGGCGTCGGGCTGGAACATGCGCTGGGCCTGCACGGGCAGCGCGGCGCAAAGGGCCAGCAGAACAGCAAAGGCACAGCGAAACATGGTGTGGATCCAGGGGCTGTGGAGACGGTGCGACGATACCCTGCCGCAATGAAAGAGAGCCCGGACGGCGGGCTCGGCCTGTGCATTCTGTGGTGGCGCTTCAGGGATTCGAACCCCGGACCTGCGGATTATGATTCCGTCGCTCTAACCGACTGAGCTAAAGCGCCTGGGTCCGCGATTATAGTGGCCCCGGAGCCCTCCAGAAGGGCACTGCAGGCGCTGGCGCTGCTCCCACCCGATGTTCAGTTTCTTCAAGAAAACGCTCGCTGCCGAGCCGCATTGCGCGCTGCCAGCGGCCCCGCCTGTCCAGGACGTGGCCACCCGCACGCCCTGGCTGGCGCGGCTGCGCGCCGGCTTGCGCCAGACCAGCTCGACGATTGCGCAGGTGTTCACCGGCACGCGCATCGATGACGCACTGTATGAGGAGCTCGAATCAGCCTTGCTGATGTCCGACGCCGGGGTCAAGGCCACCGAGTTCCTGCTTGTCGACTTGAAGCGACGGGTCAAGGACCATCAGGCCAGCGAGCCGGCGGCGGTGAAGGGCCTGTTGGCCGATGCGTTGGCCGAGCTGTTGGCGCCGCTGCAACGGCCGCTCGCTTTGGGTGCAGCGGCGCCGACGGTGATGATGGTCGTCGGTGTCAACGGCGCCGGAAAGACCACCAGCATCGGCAAGCTGACACGGCATCTGGCGGACGCCAACCAGAAGGTGTTGCTGGCCGCGGCCGACACCTTTCGCGCCGCGGCGCGCGAGCAACTGGCGGTGTGGGCCGGGCGCAACCAGGTCGAGATCGTCAGCCAGGAGGGTGGCGACCCGGCCTCGGTGACGTTCGACGCCGTCAACGCCGGCCGCGCACGCGGCTGCGACGTGGTCATCGCCGATACAGCGGGCCGGCTGCCGACGCAACTGCACTTGATGGAGGAGCTGAAGAAAATCAAACGCACGATCGCCAAGGCGCAACCCGGCGCGCCGCACGAGGTGCTCCTGGTGGTCGACGGCAACACCGGGCAGAACGCGCTGGCACAGGTCAAGGCCTTCGACGACGCCCTGCATTTGACCGGGCTGGTGGTGACCAAGCTCGACGGCACTGCCAAGGGCGGCGTGCTGGCGGCCATCGCACTGTGGGCGCGCGAGCGGCCCGGCGGCGCCGTGCCGGTTTACTTCATCGGCGTCGGCGAGAGGCTCGAGGACCTGGAAACTTTCGATGCGCGGGAGTTTGCGCAGGCCTTGCTCGACTGAGCGCCGGGCTTCAAGCGTCCGGTCGTTTGCGCGCCGGGTCGAGCGGTGTCGGGGCGCTATCGAGGTCGTCGAACCAGGTTGAAGATGGCGGCTCGCGGCGTGGGCCGTCGTCGACGGCTTCGGCCAGCACTTCGGGAACCGGAATCTTGGCATTGCCGGCAGGGGCCCGGCGTTGCGGCTGGGGTGAGCCGACGACCACCGGCTCGGGCACGGCATCGAGTGCGCCGGTGCGCTGGATGATCTGGTCGCGAGCGGCGTCGGGGCTCGGGATCGCATGTTCGCGCCAGGTGAAGACCTTGACGCCCGAAGCTTTCAGGACCCGCGCCATGCGCGCACGCCGACGCGCGCCGCGTTCGCTTTCCTGGGCTGTCTGCAGCGCTACCGCGGCGATGACGAGTGTGGCGCGGTCGCAGATCACGAAGTCGGCGCTGAGCGAGCCTACGCGCGTCAGCCATTCGGCGTAGGAGTGCCGGCGCGGCACGCGGATGAACCGCGCCAGTGGCACCTGCGCAAAGATCATGCACTCCGGCAGGGCTTTGACGAGCGCCTCATGGGCCGTGCGCTCGCCAGCGGTCAACAGCCGCGTGACTTCGGGCGGCCAGGCGGTCACGGTGTCGAGGTTGTCGCGCGCGTGCTTGGCATCGGCCGCGCCGCTGTCGGCCTGGCGTCGCTGGTACAGCAGGTAGCCTACGGCGGCGGCCACCAGCAGCGCCAACACGAGCAGAGATTCGATCAGCATGGTACGCAGTATGCGTGCGGCCGCGGCCAGTTGAGCAACAAACCATACGCCGCTTGGCGCCGCATTCACATCCCCAAAAACATCGAGGCGCCCCGATCTGCTGCACCGCCCTAGCGCGGGAAGCCCTTCATGCCACCTGGGCCGCCACCGGCGCCCATGCGCTTCATCATCTTCATCAGGCCGCCGCCCTTCATCTTTTTCATCATCCCCTGCATCTGCTCGAACTGGTTGAGCAGCCGGTTGACCTCTTGCACCTGCACGCCGGCGCCAGTGGCAATGCGGCGCTTACGGGTCGCCTTGATCAGTTCAGGCTTGCGCCGCTCCTGTGCGGTCATCGAACAGATGATGCCTTCCATGCGCCGCACGTCGCGCTCGGCGCGGCCCATGTCGGTGGCGCCGAGGGGGCCGGCCTTGGCCGTCAATTGGCTGGGCAGCTTGTCCATCAATGAGGACAGGCCTCCCATCCTCTTCATTTGTGAAATCTGTGCCAGGAAGTCATTGAGGTCGAAAGCGCTGCCGCTCTTGACCTTGTCGGCTAGCTTTTGCGCCGCGCCGAGATCGACCCCCTTCTGCACCTCCTCGACCAGGGCCACGATGTCGCCCATGCCGAGCACGCGCCCGGCGTGGCGCTCGGCATCGAATACTTCCAGGCCGTCGATCTTTTCCGACACGCCGGCGAACTTGATTGGTGCGCCGGTGACCTGCCGCACCGACAGCGCCGCGCCGCCGCGCGAGTCGCCGTCGAGCTTGGTCAGCACCACGCCCGTCAGCGGCAAGGCGTCCTTGAAGGCCTTGGCGGTGTTGATCGCGTCTTGGCCCTGCATGGCGTCGACGACAAACAAGGTCTCCACCGGATCGAGCGCCGCATGCAGTGCACGGATCTCGGCCATCAGCGCTTCGTCGATCGCCAGCCGGCCGGCGGTGTCGACCAGCAGGACGTCGAAGTAATGGCGCTTGGCATGGTCGAGCGCGGCCAGCGCGATATCGCGCGGCAGTTGGTCAGGCGTCGACGCGAACCACTCGGCGCCGGCTTGCTGGGTTACCGTTTTCAACTGCTCGATCGCCGCGGGCCGGTAGACGTCGGCCGACACCGTGAGCACCTTCTTCTTTCGCTTGTCGATCAGGTGCTTGGCCAGCTTGGCCGTGGTCGTGGTCTTGCCCGCGCCCTGCAGGCCGGCCATCAGGATCACCGCCGGCGGCTGCGTCGCGAGGTTCAGGTCGGCGACGCCTTGGCCCATCGTCGCGGCGAGTTCGCGGTGCACGATGCCGACCAGCGCCTGGCCCGGGTTGAGCGAACCCACCACCTCCTGGCCCAGCGCCTTGTCTTTGACGCGGGCGATGAAGTCGCGCACCACCGGCAGGGCCACGTCGGCTTCGAGCAGCGCCATGCGCACCTCACGCAGCATGTCCGCGACATTGCTGTCGGTGATGCGGGCCTGCCCGCGCATGGTCTTGACCAGGCGCGACAGGCGATCGGAAAGGGTCGAAGCCATCGAGAGAGGCCGCAGCCGAAAGTACACTGACCGCATGAGTTTAGCTTTGCCTGCCTCAGACCGATGGGCCTGACCCTGCCCTGGACCGCAGGCTTGGTGGCGATGGCCGCCTATGCCGCGGCGGCTTGGCCGCTGGCGGCGCGTGGGCGTTGGCCAGAAGTGGCGTTGGCCGTGGGCTGGGTGGTCCATGCGTTGACATTGGCGTTGGACGTCCTGGGCGTCGGCTCGGCGCTGCCCGGGGCGCGCTTCGGGTTCGCGCCAGCGTTATCGGCCACCGTCTGGATCGTGCTCGGGGTGCACACCGTCGAGAGCCGCCTGCTGCCGCTGCCGGCGGTGCGCCGTGTGCTGGCGCTCGCCGGTGCGGCAGTCGTGCTGTTGGCGGCCACCTTTCCCGGCGAATCGCGGCCGCATGCCGGTTCGCCGTGGCTGCCGCTGCATTGGCTGCTCGGCGTGGTGTCATATGGTCTGCTTGCGGTGGCGGTGCTGCACGCCTGGTTGCTCGACACCACCGAGCGCCGCTTGCGCAGCCGCGCTGTGCCGGCGGCTGCGCCGACGGCGGGCGCGCGGCCGCTGATGCAACTCGAGCGCCTGACATTCCGCTTTGTCGAGGTCGGCTTCGTCGTGCTGACCACCGCGCTGGTGTTGGGCGCCTTGATGGCACCGGGGCGCTGGGAACCCCACAAGACCGTTTTTTCGCTCCTAGGCTGGGCCACGTTCGCGGTCCTGCTCGGTGGCCGCCGCTGGCGCGGCTGGCGCGGCCGCCAGGCCACAGGCTGGGTCTACAGCGGTGCAGTGTTGCTGGTGCTGGCCTATGTCGGTTCGCGCTTCGTGTTCGAGGTCATCCTGCGCCGCGGCGCCTGAGGAACGCATCGCAATGAAACTCGTGGTGGTGTTACTGGCGGTGCTGCTGCTGGTGTGGCTGTTGTTGGGCAGCTCGCGCCGGCGCGCCAAGGACGCGCGGCAGACCAAGGACGCGCGGCAGGCCAACCCGGCCGCGCCCGCAGCGAGCGCTGCGCCGCAGGTCGAGGGCATGGTCGCTTGTGCACATTGCGGCGTGCACCTGCCCGCGAGCGTTGCCTTGCAGGCGCGCAGTCTCACCTATTGCAGCGCGGCACACCGTGATGCCGGCCCGCGAGCGCCATGACGGCGTCATGAGCGAGCCCGCGCCAGCCGGCGCGATGCCGACGGAACGCCGGCGCGCCGATCGCCGCGGCGCAGTGCGCGGCAACGAGGCCGGGCCACCGGCCGAAACCGTCGACTCGCTGTTCGATGCCCTGGGCGTCGGCCACGACGGCGGCGGCCAAAGCCACGCCGCAGGCGCGGAGCCTTCACGCTTCGTGCCCGGGTGGGGTGAAAGCACGCAACCCGCCGACAGTCGTTTCCTGTCGCGCCAGGCGCGGCGCATCGTCTCGGCCGGCAGCAGCACGTTCGAGCGGCTGTACCGCATCTTCGTTGGCGCCCGCGCGGTGCTGGGTATCGCCCTGCTTTTGACGCAGATCCTGAGCAACCTGCTGGGCGTGCGTTCGCCGCTGGCCCTGATCGTGTGCATCCTGTATGCCGCGCAGGCGCTGACGCTGTGGGTGTTGCCGCGTTTTCGCGGCGCGGCGCGCACCCAGACCCGGTTGACGCGGCGGCAGTGGCTGGCCACCATCGGCTTTGACCTGCTGACGTTTTCGGCCCTGCATGCTCTGGAGCCCGGCACAGCGTTCAACTATGTCGCGCTGCTGGTGCTGCCGGTGCTGATGGCCGGTGTCCTGACGGCGCGATTGCCGGCGCTGGCGACTGCGGCGGCGGTGTCGCTGATGCTGCTCATCGCGGCCTGGCGCAGCGGCCACAACCTCGGCGACCTGACCACGACGATGACGCCGGCGGGGCTGGCGGGGATCGGCTTTTTCGTCATCACCCTGCTCACCGGCGAGCTGGCAGGCCGTCTCGCGCGCGAGGAGCTGACGGCGCGCGGCAGCCTCGAGCTGGCACGCCAGCAGGCGCAACTGAACCGCCTGGTCATCGAGGAGATGGCCGACGGCGTGCTCGTGATCGACCGCCGCGCCCGCGTGCGCGCGGCCAACCCCGCCGCGCGGCGCCTGCTCGCGCTGCAGGGGCTGGGCCGCGCCGCGCCGTTCCAGTTGCAGGGCGAGCCGGCCTGGGCCGAGCTGGCCGGCGTGGTGCATCAGGCTTTCGATGCCGGCCGCTGGCCCGAGGGCGCACGCGATCTGACGCTGCACTTCCCCGGCGGCACGACGCGCGCGCTGCGCCTGCGCGCGCGCTTCACGCGGCCGCGCGCCAGCAGCACGGGTCCCGATAATCCAGCCGAGCCCGCACCCGCCGGCGAAGCTTTTTGCGTGGTCTTTGTCGAAGACCTGCGGAGCGTGCAGGCGCGCTCGCGGCAGGAGAAGCTGGCGGCGATGGGCCGGGTGTCGGCGGGCATCGCCCACGAGATCCGCAACCCGCTGGCGGCGATCGCCCAGGCCAACGCGCTGCTGGCCGAAGAGGCCGTGGGCGCGGAACAGCAGATGCTCACGGCAATGGTGGCCGACAACGTCGAGCGGCTCAAGCGCTTGGTCGACGACGTGATGGAGGTCGCACCGGGCATCGATGCCACGCCACGCACGATCGACCTCGGCGCCGAGGTCGGGCGCATCGTCGCCGACTGGGCCCGCACCAGCGGGCTGGTGCTGGGCAGTGGCAGCCGGCTGCAGGTCGAGTTGCCGCGCGAACCGCTGGCCGTGCTGTTCGACCCCGAGCACCTGCGCCGCGTGCTCGTCAACCTGCTCGACAACGCGCGCCGCTACGCCAGCGACCGGCCCGGCGCGATCGTGCTGCGCGCCGAGTGGGTGGGCGGTGCGCAGGCCCGGTTGTCGCTGGCGAGCGACGGCGATCCGATCCCGCCCGATATCGAGCCCTACCTGTTCGAGCCGTTCTTTTCGACCCGCAGCCGCGGCACCGGCCTGGGCCTGTATATTTGTCGCGAGCTGTGCGAACGCTACGGCGGCAGCATCGACTACTGGCAGCACCCCGACGGCAGCGAGCACCGCAACGAGTTCGTGTTGACGCTCAGGTTGGCTGCCGCGACCGCACCGACACCGAGCCAGAACCGACTGCTGCCATGACACCCAACGCCCCGGCCCACTTCAGCTTGCTCGTCGTCGACGACGAGCCTGATCTGCGCACGCTTTACGAATTGACGTTGCTGCGCGAGGGCTACGACGTCGAGACCGCCGGTTCGGTCGAGGAGGCGCTGCTGCATTTGAAAGACCGCACCTACAGTGCGCTGATCACCGACATGCGACTGCCCGACGGCAGCGGCCTGGACCTGCTGTCCAAGCTCGAGCAAGGCGGGCGGCGCGAGAAGGCCATCGTCATCACCGCCTACGGCTCGGCCGAGAACGCCGTCGAGGCGTTGAAGGCCGGCGCCTATGACTACCTGACCAAGCCGGTCGATCTGCGCCAGTTCCGTTCGGTCGTTGCGTCGGCACTTGGCCGTGCGCCACAGACGGCACCCACCGTGGTGCCGTCGAGCCTGCCGAGCATTGGCGGCGCGGTGCGTGCGGCACCACGCACGGCGCTGCGCGAGCTGTCGCGGCCGGCGCCGCCCGACCTGACCCGCGGCGGCGCTCCGGCAGCGCCGCCTGGCAACGAGGTCGTGCCACTGGCATTGCGCCGACTCTCAGGCCACTCGGTCGCGATGCAGCAGGTGCGCTCGTTGATCGAAAAGGTGGCGCGCAGCATGGCACCGGTGTTGGTGCAGGGCGAGTCGGGCACCGGCAAGGAATTGGTCGCGCGTGCGATCCACGACGTCAGCCCGCGAGCCGGCCAGCCGTTCATCGCCGTCAATTGCGGTGCGATTCCCGAGCACCTGCTGGAGGCCGAATTTTTCGGTTACCGCAAGGGTTCGTTCACCGGCGCGGCCGAGGACCGCGACGGCTTCTTCCAGGCCGCCCATGGCGGCACACTGTTCCTCGACGAGATCGGCGACCTGCCGCTGGCCATGCAGAGCAAGCTGCTGCGTGTGATCCAGGAGCGTTCCGTGCGGCCGATCGGCGCCGTCACCGAGGCGCCGATCAACGTGCGCATCCTGAGTGCAACCCACAAAGACGTGGCCACCGAGGTTCAGACCGGGCGTTTTCGCCAGGACCTGTTCTACCGGCTGAACGTGATCCAGATTCGCGTGCCGCCGCTGCGCGAGCGGGCTGACGATCTGGTGCCGATCTGCGCCGCGCTGCTCGAGCGCATCGCGCGCGACGCTGGCGTGTCGCCGCCGCCCACGCTGTCGCGCGACGCCATCGCGCGCTTGGCGCATTACGAGTTTCCGGGCAACGTGCGCGAGCTCGAGAACCTGTTGCACCGCGCCGTGGCGCTGTCGGGCGGCGACATCATCGAGCGCGATGATCTCGGCCTGGCTGACGAGGTGTTCGTCCAGGCCGATGACGCCGAGCTCGACGCGCGCATTGCCCAGGCGGTGGCCGCGACCGTGCCCGCCAGTGCGCCCAGCCTGCCCACCGATCTGGTCAGCCACCTCGACGAGGTCGAGCGCGACATCCTGACGCGTGCGCTCGAACGCCACCGCTTCAACCGCACCGCTGCCGGCGCCAGCCTGGGCCTGTCGCTGCGCCAGATGCGCTATCGCATGGCGCGGCTGGGGGTGATCGTGTCCGGCGCCGACAACGGCGACTAGCGCTTGAAGCGCGCGGTCTGGCTCCGCGGCTGGTGGCATCAGGCGCGCCATCTGCCATCGCCCAACTTCGGCGCGCGGCCGGCGGGCGAGCGCATCACGCTGGCAGTGGTGCATTCGATCAGCCTGCCGCCCGGGCAGTACGGCGGGGCCGAGGTCGAGCGCTTCTTCACCAACCGCCTGGACCTCGACGCGCACCCTTATTTCGAAAGCCTGCGCGGCCTGCAGGTGTCGGCGCATTTCTTCGTTCGCCGCGACGGCGCTGTGCTGCAGTTCGTCTCGTGCGACGAACGTGCGTGGCATGCCGGCGTGTCGCAATGGGCCGGGCGCGCGCAATGCAACGACTACTCGATCGGCATCGAACTCGAAGGCCAGGAGGACGAGTGTTTCGAGGCCGGGCAATACGCAGCCCTGTCGCGCCTGCTGCGTTCGTTGGCGCGCCGCTATCCGATCGACGCGGTGGTCGGACACGAGCACATCGCCGCCGGCCGCAAGGGCGACCCGGGGCCTGGATTCGACTGGCTGAGGCTGTCGCGCACGCTCGCGGGCGGGCCTTGCGTAGCAACGCAAGTGCTCGCCGGCCATCGGGGAAGGTCCGGATACGTACGCTAGCGGTAGTGGCTTGTACCCGGTGGACACCCCAGATATAGTGTCCAGCGTGATATCCTTCTTTCTCGTTCAAAGCCTCGCCGCAGCCTGTATCGCCGCCTCGGCCGACACGAACGACGACCGCAGTGGGTGGCAGCGTCGAGCAGATCTGCTCGAACGCGCCCTTCGGCCACGCACCGGCCTGTGACCCTGCGATCGGCTTGCCAACTCGTGCCGCCCCGCGCTTTGCCGCCACCTCTCGGATCACGCTCGTCGCTGCTGCCGTTCGAGCTCTGATCGAGTCCTGACTTTCGCATTCGACCAAAGGCCCCGTCCATGCAAGCTGTTCCCGTTGCGCCCACCTCCGTTGCGACCGCCACACAGGGGGGCATTCCCGCTGCCGCAGCGGTGGCCTCGGCCTACCTGGGCTACCAGATCATTCGTCGCAACGGCGCGGTGGTGTCCTTCGAGCCGAACAAGGTCGCGGTGGCGCTGATGAAGGCTTTCCTGGCGGTCCATGGCACGCAGGGGGCCGCGTCGGCGAGCGTGCGTGAAACCGTGGACGGCTTGACCGAGGCCGTGGTCCGTGCGCTGCTGCGCTCGCGGCCGGGCGGCGGCACCTTCCATATCGAAGACGTGCAAGACCAGGTCGAACTCGGCCTGATGCGCGGCGGTCACCACGAAGTGGCGCGTGCCTACGTGCTGTACCGCGAACGCCGCGCGCAGGAACGCGCCAAGCAGGCGCAATCGCGCGCGGTGCCGGCCGTGCAGGCGCTGACCGTCATCGACCGCGGTCAGCGTGTGCCGCTCGACGACGCCAAGCTTCAGGGCCTGGTCGAATCGGCCTGCGCCGACCTCGGCGCCGACGTCAGGGCCGAGCCGATCCTGGTCGAGACGCGGCGCAATCTGTACGACGGCGTGCCGATCGACGAGGTTTACAAGGCTTCGATCCTGGCCGCGCGCACCTTGATCGAGAAGGAGCCGGCCTACACGCGAGCCACCGCGCGGCTGCTGCTGCACACCATCCGCCGCGAAATCCTCGGCGACGAGGTCACGCAATCCGAGATGGCCGCGCGCTACGCCGAGTATTTCCCGGGTTTCATCAAGAAGGGTGTGACCAGCGAACGGCTCGACGAGAAGCTGATGCAGTACGACCTGGCCCGCCTGGGGGCGGCCTTGAAGGCAGAGCGCGACCTGCAGTTCGATTACCTCGGCCTGCAGACGCTGTACGACCGCTACTTCCTGCACATCGACGAAGCCAGAATCGAGATGCCGCAGGCCTTCTTCATGCGGGTGGCGATGGGCCTGGCACTCAACGAGATCGACCGCGAAGCGCGGGCGATCGAGTTCTACAACGTGCTGTCGAGCTTCGATTTCATGTCGAGCACACCCACGCTGTTCAACAGCGGCACGCGGCGCTCGCAGTTGTCGAGCTGTTACCTGACCACGGTCGCGGACGACCTCGACGGCATCTACGAGGCGCTGAAGGAAAACGCGTTGCTGTCCAAGTTTGCCGGCGGCCTGGGCAACGACTGGACCAACGTGCGCGCGCTGGGCTCCTACATCAAGGGCACCAACGGCAAGAGCCAGGGTGTGGTGCCGTTCCTGAAGGTGGTCAATGACACCGCGGTGGCGGTGAACCAGGGCGGAAAGCGCAAGGGTGCGGTCTGCGCGTATCTCGAAACCTGGCACCTCGACATCGAGGAGTTCCTCGACCTGCGCAAGAACACCGGCGACGACCGCCGGCGCACCCACGACATGAACACCGCAAACTGGATTCCGGACCTGTTCATGAAGCGAGTCATGGACGGCGGCGACTGGACCCTGTTCTCGCCCTCGACCTGCCCCGATCTGCACGACAAGTTCGGCAAGGCATTCGAAGTCGCCTACTGCGACTACGAAGCCAAGGTCGATCGCGGCGAGATCAAGCTCTTCAAGCGCATGCCGGCGCGCGATCTGTGGCGCAAGATGCTGACGATGCTGTTCGAGACCGGGCATCCTTGGATCACCTTCAAGGACGCCTGCAACGTGCGCAGCCCGCAGCAGCACGTGGGCGTCGTGCACAGCTCCAACCTGTGCACCGAGATCACGCTCAACACCAATGAGAGCGAGATCGCGGTTTGCAACCTCGGCTCGGTGAACCTGGTGCAACACCTGAAGGATGGCCGGGTCGATCAGGCGAAGTTGAAGGCGACCGTCGCCACCGCGATGCGCATGCTCGACAACGTCATCGACATCAACTACTACGCGGTCAAGAAGGCGCGCGACAGCAACCTGCGCCATCGCCCGGTGGGTCTCGGGATCATGGGCTTTCAGGACGCGCTGTACCAGTTGCATCTGCCCTACGCCAGCGCCGAGGCGGTCGAGTTCGCCGACCGTTCGATGGAAGCCGTGTGCTACCACGCTTACTGGGCCTCGACCGAACTGGCGGCCGAGCGCGGGCGCTACTCGAGCTACCGCGGTTCGCTGTGGGACCGCGGCGTGTTGCCGCTCGATTCGTTGAAGCTCCTGGCTGAGCAGCGCGGCGGCTACGTCGAGGTCGACACCTCGATCTCGCTCGACTGGGACGCGCTGCGCGCGCGCATCACCGAGCACGGCATGCGCAACAGCAACTGCGTGGCCATCGCGCCGACGGCCACCATCTCCAACATCATCGGCGTCGATGCTTCGATCGAGCCCTGCTTCGGCAACCTGTCGGTCAAGTCCAACCTGTCGGGCGAATTCACCATCGTCAACGAGTACCTGGTGCGGGACCTGAAGAAGCTCGGCCTGTGGGACGACGTGATGGTGATGGACCTGAAGCACTACAAGGGTTCACTGCGTCCGATCGACCGCGTGCCCGAGTCGCTGAAGCGGCTCTACGCCACCGCGTTCGAGGTCGATGCCACGTGGCTGGTCGAGGCCGCGGCGCGGCGCCAGAAGTGGATCGACCAGGCGCAGTCGCTCAACATCTACATGGCCGGCGCGTCGGGCAAACGCCTGGACGAAACCTACAGGCTCGCGTGGCTGCGCGGACTCAAGACCACCTACTACCTGCGCACGATGGGGGCTTCGCATGTCGAGATGAGCACCGTCAATCGCGGCCATCACAACGCCGTGAGCTCGGGCGCGGGCAGTGGCGGTGCAGCGCTGTCGGCAGCCGATGCGGCGACTGCGCAAGCGCGCGTGCAGATGAACGATGGCCCGGCCACCGACATGAAGTTCTGCGCCATCGATGACCCCACGTGCGAGGCGTGTCAGTGACCTGAGACCGATGCGATCACGATCCACGTGCGATGCATGAGCGCAACAACGTGAGCGCCTCGATGTCAAGAAGTGCTTGGTGTTTGCACACAACACTCCGATAATTCAACGCACAGGAAGTAGCTACATGCTCGTCTGGGAAGACAACGTCAGCAACAAGACGACACCGTCAATTCGCACCGCGCAAGAGCCTATACGTGAGGCGCGGGCCATGGCTTCGTCAGCTCTTGCGTTTGAAACGGTGCCGGTGCTGCAAGCCGTCGGTGCAGTGATTGCCGCAGCGGCCGCGGCAGTCGAGCCGGCAGTCGCCACGCGCCGCCAAACCAGCACCGACTCACGCCGCGTGTCAGCCGCCGACAAGCGCATCATCAATGGACAGACCGACGTCAACCAACTGGTGCCGTTCAAGTACAAGTGGGCCTGGGAGAAGTACCTCGCGACCTGTGCCAACCACTGGATGCCGCAAGAGATCAACATGTCGCGCGACATCGCGACGTGGAAAGATCCGAACGGACTGACCGACGACGAACGCCGCCTGATCAAGCGCAACCTCGGCTTCTTCGTGACTGCCGATTCGCTGGCAGCCAACAACATCGTGCTCGGCACCTACCGCCACATCACCGCGCCCGAGTGCCGTCAGTTCCTGCTGCGCCAGGCCTTCGAAGAGGCGATCCACACCCACGCGTACCAGTACATCGTCGAGTCGCTGGGCCTGGACGAAAGCGAGATCTTCAACGCGTACCACGAGGTGGCGTCGATCCGCGCCAAGGACGAGTTCCTGATCCCGTTCATCGACGCGGTGATGGACCCGCACTTCACCACCGGCACGCCCGAGAACGACCAGACGCTGCTCAAAAGCCTGATCGTTTTCGCCTGCCTGATGGAAGGCCTGTTCTTCTACGTCGGCTTTACGCAGATCCTCGCACTCGGCCGGCAGAACAAGATGACCGGTGCGGCAGAGCAGTACCAATACATTCTGCGCGACGAATCGATGCATTGCAACTTCGGCATCGACCTGATCAACCAGATCAAGCTCGAGAACCCGCAGCTCTGGACGGCAGCGTTCAAGGCCGAGATCAAGGCCCTGTTCCTCAAAGCCGTCGAGCTCGAGTACCGCTACGCCGAGGACACCATGCCACGCGGTGTGCTGGGTCTGAACGCGAGCATGTTCAAGGGCTACCTGCGCTACATCGCCAACCGGCGGGCGACGCAGATCGGCCTCGAAGAGCTGTTCCCGAACGAAGAAAACCCGTTCCCCTGGATGAGCGAAATGATTGACCTGAAGAAGGAGCGCAACTTTTTTGAAACCCGCGTCATCGAGTACCAATCCGGTGGCGCACTGTCCTGGGAATAGAACCGGCCGCAGAGCCGATTGCTTGTCAGGATCCGTGAGATCAAGACCCGCGTTGTGTGAGACGAGGCCGCCAGAAGCCGAGACCAGACAACGCAACCCCGTTCACCGAACCGGGGAGCCGGCAATCCTGCCGGACAACCCTCGGGCGGTGAATCGCCGCAGTCGATCGAGCTCGATCGATGCGGTGCTCTTTGCAACTTGATCAAGGAGAATTGAAATGGCAACTGCGAAGAAGAAGGCACCGGCCAAGAAGGCCGCTGCGAAGAAACCGGCGGCGAAGCGGTCGGTGACCAAGAAGCCGGCAGCCAAGAAGTCGGCGGCGAAGAAGCCGGCAGCCAAGAAGGCGGCCAAGAAGCCGGCAGCCAAGAAGGCGGCCAAGAAGCCGGCAGCGAAGAAGAAGGCTGCCCCTAAGAAGGCCGCCAAGAAGTCTGCCCCTAAGAGAGCCGCCAAGAAGCCGGCAGCCAAGAAGAAGGCTGCTGCGAAGAAGCCGGCTGCGAAGAAGAAGGCGGCGGCGAAGAAGCCTGCTGCCAAGAAGAAGGCTGCGCCCAAGAAGTCTGCCCCTGCGGCAGTTGCAGCGCCGGCGGCCCCTGCGGCCAAGACGGCATTGAGCCCGGCGGCCGCATGGCCGTTCCCGACGGGCAACAAGCCCTGACGCAGGGCGGTTCGTTGCAGGCCTCGCGGCCTGCACGAACGCCTGCCGAAGAGAGCAAACCCGGCTTCGGCCGGGTTTTTTTTGACTGTCGCAGTGCGTGTGAGGCCAGCGCTGGCCCGCCCCGAGCCAGTGGCTCAGCGGTCGCCCAGAATCTGGGTGTCGGCGAAGGCTTGAGCGGTTTCGCGGCGCGGCATGACCAGCGTTTTTTCGTCGCCTTCGGCCAGCACCTTCTCGACCTGCTCGAGCGGCGAGACCGGGCCAGCATGGCTGCTGTGCGTGCGCCGAAGCTCGGTGATGGCGCGATTCAATTGCGCAATCTGTTCGCGTGCCTGGGCTGAGCGCTCGACCGCGCCGTTGCGCGCCTGCTCGGAGCGCTCCAGACGTTCGCGCAGTTCGCCCAGGACGCGGCTCAACGGCCAGTAGCAGGCGGCGGCGCCGGCCAAGGCACCCCCTACGGCGGTGCCGGCGAAGGCCATCAAGGGCAAGGTATCCATGGTGATTGGTTTACGGGGCGCTCACGTCCTCACTGTAGCGGCGCACCCGCCGCAGCGCAGCCCCCGGCCTGCTATGGACCCACGATCGAAGGCTCGATCCGGTGATTTTGCCCACCGCGGCAGGAAATCTTCAGCGCACCCAAGCGGTTGCCGAGCGCGGCGCAGCGGTCCAGCGACCAGCCGCGTTCGAGGCCGAACAGCAGGCCGGCGCGGAACGCGTCGCCGCAGCCGGTGGGGTCGAGCACCGCGCTGGCGGCCACTCCCGCAACGCGCGTGACGAGCCCCTGCTGCCAGACGTCGCAGCCTTCGCCCGCCAGCGTGACCACCACGCCGTGCAGGCCCGGCGCGCGCGACAGCGTCGGCAAATCAGTCGCCATGCGCTCGCAGAGCATGCGCGCTTCGTAGTCATTGAGGGCGACCCAGTGGGCCTGCGCGACGAAGTGGCGCAACTCCGCCGCGTCGAACATCGGCAATTGCTGTCCGGGATCGAAGATGAAAGGCACGCTGGCGGCGTGCAATTGCGTCGCATGCGCGAGCATCGCGTCGCGGCCGTCAGGCGCAATGATGCCGATCGCCAGATCGGCGCGCGCCGGCACCGGGCTCAGGTGCGACTGCGCCATCGCACCGGGGTGAAAGGCCGTGATCTGGTTGTTGTCGGCGTCGGTGATGATGATCGCCTGTGCGGTGTAGTGCTCCGGCTCGACCCGCACCGACGAGTGGTCGATGCCCAGAGCTTCGAAGCGCGCCATGTAGTCGCGCCCGTCGTTGCCGATTGCGGCCAGCACCACCGGTTCGCCACCGAGCAGCTTCAGGTTGTAGGCGATGTTGCCGGCGCAGCCGCCGTACTCGCGCCGCAGGGTGGGTACCAGGAACGACACGTTCAGGATATGCACTTGCTCGGGCAGGATTTGCTGCGCAAAGCGGCCCGGAAAATTGGTGATGGTGTCGAACGCGAGCGAGCCGCAGATCAAAGCTGGCATGGAGCCTCGGTAGGGTCAGGGGTAGAAGATTTCGATGCTGTAGCCGGTGACGCGGCGCTCGCCGGTGTCGAGCACGGCCTGCAGCGACAACTCGGCGCCCGCGGCCACCATCGCCGGCACGGGCGCGCCGAAGTCGCGCTGGCTCAGCACCTTGCGCGCGACCATTTCGCCGCGGCTGTCGGTCAGCGTGACATCCAGCGCCGGCGTCTGCAGCGCCTGCGTGTCACGGTTGCGAAGCGACACCTGCAGGCGGTAGAGGGCGGCGTTGTCGAGCTGGGTCAGGCCGCTGCTCTCGACGGCCAAGCCGTCGAGGTGGCGCAGCGGTTCGACCCGGCAGGCCAGCGGTACGCACAGCAGGCTCAGCAACGGCGCGGCCTGCGGCCAGCGCGCGGCGACCGCGTCGCGATGCCACAGCAGCGCTTGTGCGGCGAGCAACACGCCGAGCAGCAGGCCGGCGACCATCAACGCCAGCCTCATGCGCGGGTGCTGCCAGCGCGCGGCGCTGTCCGCCTGGCGCAGGAATGTCGGCGTCGGCTCGGGCGCGTCGGCGACCAAGCCTGCATCGTCTGCCCTCAGGTCGTCGAGTTCGGAGGCTTCGCCGCGGCCGACGTCGTCGCTGTCGTCGCTGTGGTCGGGCTCGGGTTGCCCGGTCGCGATCTGCGAGTCGGCACGGCTGTCGATCTCGGTGTCCTCGGTGGCATCGCTCGCGGACGCGGATTCGAGCCCGTGTTCGTTGCGCGCCACCGGTGCGGCGCTGGCCGCGGTCTGCGCGGCGCGCTCTGCGGCGCTGGCTGGCAGCAGGTCGAGCGCGCTGCGTTCCGATGGCGTCCACGCCGGCGCCGATTCGCGTTCCAGGTCGAACAGGCCCTCGAGTGCGTTGAACATGTCGCCACAACGCCCGCAGCGCACCCAACCTTCGGAGACCTTGAGCTGGTCCTGCACGACACGGAACACCGTGCCGCAGGCTGCGCAGCGGGTGGCCAGGCTCATCAGGCCCGCTCCGCGCTATGCGTTGCGCTGGCGCACTTCGGGTGGGTCAGCGCGTTCATCAGGCGACCTCCGTGCTGCGCACTGCGGTATTCGCCTTGGTGCGGCCCGGCGCGCTCATGGCGTCGCCCGCAGCTCGCTGCTCTCGCGTTGGCCGACCAGCAGCGCCCAGCCTTCTTCGCGGTCGTGCACTTCGAGCGCCAGCCAGGGCGCGTAGGCGCTGCGCAGTTCATCGATCTGACGCTCCAGAATGCCCGCCAGCAGCAGATGGCCGCCTGGCGCGACATGGGCGCTGAGCAAGGGCGCGAGCAGGCACAGGGGCTTGGCCAGAATGTTGGCCAGCACCAGCGGGTAGCGGCCGCTGGCGTGCTGCGGTGTGGCCGCCGCCAACGTCACGCCGTTGGCCATTGCATTGGCCGCTGTGGCCTCGACCGCGGCCAGGTCGATGTCGACCGCGTCGATCTGCTGCGCGCCGTGCAGCGCGGCACCGATGGCCAGGATGCCCGAACCACAACCGTAATCGAGCACACGCGGCCAGTCTTGCGCATGGCCCGTGATCCAACGCAGGCACATGCGCGTGGTCGGGTGCGTGCCGGTGCCGAACGCGAGGCCGGGGTCGAGCCGCATCACTCGCTTCGCGGCCGCCGGTGGAGCGTGCCAGCTCGGCACGATCCAGAACGCCGGTGTGATCTCGACCGGCGCGAACTGCGACTGCGTCAGCCGCACCCAGTCTTCGTTGGGCACTGTCTGCAGCGCGTGCACCTGCACCTTGGAGGCCCACACCTGCGAAAGCAGCAGCGTGGCCGCGGCTGTCGCCGTCGCTTCGTCGCTGAACAAGGCCCGCAAGGTCGAGTGCTTCCAGCCCGCGCTCGGTGCCGGCAGGCCCGGTTCGCCGAACAGGGCCTGCTCGGCGCCGGTGTCGACATCGGCGTCTTCGATCGACACCGACAGCGCGTCGAACTCGCTCATCAGCGCCTCGGACACCGGCTCGACCAAATCCACACAGGCGCGCAACACCAGCTCGTGCATGGCCAGTTCAGCGCTTGTGCTGCCCGAGCCAGCCTTCGAGGTAGTGGATGTTGGTGCCCCCCTCGATGAACTTGGCATCGACCATCAGCTCGCGGTGCAGGGCAATGTTGGTCGAAATGCCCTCGATCACGGTCTCGCTCAGCGCCGTGCGCATGCGCGCCAGCGCCTGGTCGCGTGTGTCGGCGTGGACGATGATCTTGCCGATCATCGAGTCGTAGTGCGGCGGCACGAAATAGTTGGTGTAGGCATGCGAATCGACGCGCACACCGGGCCCGCCCGGCGGGTGCCACATCGTGATGCGGCCCGGCGACGGCGTGAACTTGTACGGGTCCTCGGCATTCACGCGGCATTCGATGGCGTGGCCGCGCATCTGGATGTTGCGTTGCGTGAAGGGCAGTTTCTCGCCCGCTGCGACGCGGATCTGCATCTGCACGATGTCGATGCCGGTGACCAGCTCGGTCACCGGGTGTTCGACCTGCACGCGGGTGTTCATCTCGATGAAGTAGAACTCGCCGTTTTCGTACAGGAACTCGAAGGTGCCAGCGCCGCGGTAGCCGATCTTCTTGCAGGCGGCAACGCAGCGGTCGCCGATGCGCTCGATCACCCGCCGCGCGATGCCCGGTGCCGGTGCCTCTTCGATGATCTTCTGGTGCCGGCGCTGCATCGAACAGTCACGCTCCCCGAGCCAGACCGCGTTCTTGTGCTCGTCGGCCAAGACCTGGATTTCGATGTGCCGGGGGTTCTCGAGGAACTTCTCCACGTACACGGTCGGGTTGCCGAAGGCCGCCCCGGCTTCGGCACGCGTCGTCTGCACCGCGTGCAACAGCGCGGCCTCGGTGTGCACCACGCGCATGCCACGCCCGCCGCCACCACCGGCGGCCTTGATGATCACCGGGTAGCCCACCGTGCGTGCGATCTTGACGATCTCCTTGGAGTCGTCGGGCAGGGCACCCTCGGAGCCCGGCACACAGGGCACGCCCGACTTGATCATGGCCTGCTTGGCCGCGACCTTGTCGCCCATGACGCGGATCGACTCCGGCGTCGGCCCGATGAAGACAAAGCCGCTGCGCTCGACGCGCTCGGCAAAGTCGGCGTTCTCGGACAGAAAACCGTAGCCCGGGTGGATCGCCTCGGCGTCGGTGACCTCGGCCGTCGAAATGATCGCCGGCATGTTGAGGTAGCTCTGCGCCGAGGCCGCCGGGCCGATACACACCGCCTCGTCGGCCAGCTTGACGTATTTGGCGTCGCGGTCGGCCTCGGAGTAGACGACCACCGACTTCACGCCCATCTCGCGACAGGCGCGCTGGATGCGCAGGGCGATCTCCCCGCGGTTGGCGATCAGAATCTTCTTGAACACCTCAACCCCTGCGATCGACCACGAACAGCGGTTGCCCGAATTCAACGGCCTGACCGTTTTCGCACAGGATCTTGGCGATCGTGCCGCTCTCGTCGGTCTCGATCTCGTTCATGATTTTCATCGCTTCGATGATGCACACCGGCTCGCCCAACTTGACGACCGAGCCGATCTCGATCAACGGTTTGCCACCTGGGCTGGCGGCGCGGTAGAAGGTGCCGACCATCGGGGACTTGACGATGTGGCCGGTTTCGGCGGCAGCGGTCGCGGCCGCCTCGGCTTCGTCGGCGGCGATTGCCGCGGCGCTGCGAGGGGGCGCAGCGGCAGCAACCGGAGCCGGCGCGGGTGCCATCATCATCATCGTCGGCGCGGCGACCGCATGGGGGTCAGCCTTGACGATGCGCACCTTGCCATCGGCCTCGGTGATTTCGAGTTCGGTGATGTTGGACTCTGAGACGAGGTCGATCAGGGTCTTCAGCTTGCGCAGGTCCATGCAGGATTCTCCGGGAGCGAGCGAGTTGCCGCATCGCTCATTCAACTGTTGCCAACGTCACCGCTTCATGGCCCAACAACGCGCACGGGCTGGCGATGGTTCGGCTTTCGCAAAGGCTCGGACTCTACGCCATTTGGCCACCGATGCCAGTGTTTTGGGCGGAATTGACTTATCCGACATCCAGCGCCCACTGCGCCAACTGGTCGTAGCTGGTCTCGCCCATGCGCCGCTGGAGCAAGGCTCCGTTGCGGCCGAACAGCAGCGTGAACGGCAACCCGCCACCGAGGTTGCCGAGTCGGCGCGATAACTCGATGCCGGCGAAACCGGCCAAACCGATCGCGTACGACACCGGCGTACGGGCGAGGAATTCGCGCACCGGTTCTGGCTTGTCGGCGGCCAGACCGATGACGCGCCAGCCCCGCGGCCCGAAGTCGCGCGCAAAGCGGTCGAGCGCTGGCATTTCCCGCACGCACGGCGGGCCCCACGTGGCCCAGAAATTCAACACCAGCGGGTGGCCGCGATGGTCGGCCAGGGCCAGCCTTGAGCCGCCGGGTGTTTCGAAACTGGACGACCAGAGCTCATTTTCGACGCCGGACAAGCCGGTGGTGCGCTGGCGCCAGAGCGACCATCCCGCTCCGGCCGCCGCGGCCGCCGCCGCCACGCCCGCCGCCAAAGCCCATCCGCGCCTATCCATGCGACGACTCCTCGTCCAGCAGGCGACGCAGTGCGCTGGCTTCGCCGCGCCAACTGCGGCCCTGGGGGTCGGGTTTGAGCGCGCCGCGCAGGTCGTCGAGGTCGCGAACCGCGAGGTGCAAGGCGACCGTTTCGCCGAGTTCGGCGCAACGGTCGGCGATGGTCAGCAGATTGACCGGCTCGCCGCGGTGGTCGCGGTGCGCGTGGGGCAGGCTGGCGCTGTCATAGGCAATGCCCAGGTTGATGAGCGCGAGTTCCATGGCCTTGGGGTCGTCGCAGTACAGGTCCAGGTGCAGGGCGGACAGGCGCGTGGCCGTGCCGCGCCAGGCGGCGCCGCCCAGGTGCGGGCGAAACGCCGCCAGGCGGACCATCCAGCGCAGCGCCAACTGGCGCAGTGCGCGCAACTCGGCCGGCTGCGTGTGGGCGCAGTACAGGGCCAGGTAGGCCCGCACTTCGCTTTCGACCGCCTCGCTGCCCGGCAACTCGGCACGGCTGCCGAGCGCACGCGCGGCCTTGCGCTTGGCGCCCGCGTACTCGAGGCCCTCCTCGACCACCAGCCGCGCGGCGACGGCAGCCAGCTCGGCTGTCTGAGCCTTCATCGGCATGGCCGCGCGCCGTCTTTGCGGGGGCAGGGGCGACGGCTCATGGCAACTCGACCGCCCCCATGCGCGCGACCACGGTGGCCGCGCGGCTGGCAACGTAAGGCGAGCCCGGGCGCTTTTCGAAGCGCTTGGGTGCAGGCAGCATGACCGCCAGGCGCGCCGCAGGGGTGGCTCCGAGCTGCGCCGCGTCGACGCGGAAGTAGTGGCGCGCGGCGGCCTGCGCGCCGAACACGCCTTCGCCCCATTCGACGTTGTTCAGGTAGATCTCGAGAATGCGGCGCTTGGGCAACATCGACTCGAGCGCGAAAGCGAGGGCGAATTCCTGTGCCTTGCGCAGCGGCGTGCGCTCGCCCGAGAGGAACAGGTTTTTCGCCAATTGCTGGGTGATCGTCGAGCCGCCCACCACCTTGGGCTCGAGGCGTGGCCGGACACTGCTGCCGAGCTTGTTGCGCTGCTCGGC
>JANMSR010000482.1:0-5576 GCA_031389565.1 Burkholderiales bacterium | reverse complement strand
CAGTTTTTGCTGGTTGCCGCCGGAAAAGTGGGCGCACTCGAGCGCGATGTCGCGCGGGCGCACGTCGTAGCGCTCCATCATCGCCGCGGTGTCGGCGCGCATCACCGGCTGGCGCAGCCAGCCGTGGTGGTCATAGCGCGGCCGCTGCTGGTAGCCGAGCACGGCCGACTCCCAGGCCGCAAAGGGCAGGACCAGACCACGGCGCTGGCGGTCTTCGGGTACATGGGCGATGCGCAAGTCGCGCGCGCGGTCGGGCCGCAGCCAGTGCGCGGGCGTGAACGATGCGCCGTCGATCTCGAGCGCGCCGGCCTGCGGTGTCAGCAAACCGGCCAGCACGTCCAGCAGTTCGCTCTGGCCGTTGCCCGACACGCCGGCGATGCCGACGATCTCGCCCGCGTGCAGGGCCAGCGAGACACCGGCCAGCCGCGGTACGCCCAGGGCGTCGCGCCAGTGCAGGCCGCTGGCGCGCAGCAGCACGGGCCCGGCGCTCGCGGGCTGGGCGCTCGCCGCGCGGCCGATGTCGACGTGGCGGCCGACCATCGCCTGGGCCAGGGCGTCGATGTCGGTGGCGGCCGTCGGCGTGTCGAGCACCACCGCGCCGGCGCGCATCACGGTGACGGCGTCGGTCAGCGCCATGATCTCACCCAGCTTGTGGCTGATCAGCAGGACGGTCGTGCCGCGTGCGCGCAAGCCGCGCAAGGTGGCGAACAACTGCTCGGTTTCCTGCGGCGTCAACACGGCGGTCGGCTCGTCCAGGATCAGGATCCGCGCGCCGCGGTAGAGCGCTTTCAGAATCTCCAGGCGCTGGCGTTCGCCCACCGGCAGCGCGGCGACGGTCTGGTCCAGATCGACCGACAAGCCGGTGTCGCGCATCAGCGCGTCGAGCCTGGCCCGCACCTGGGCCCGTGCGGTCGGCAGAAACCACGAGGGCTCGGCGCCGAGCATCACGTTGTCGAGCGCGGAGAAGGTTTCGACCAGCATGAAGTGCTGGTGGACCATGCCGATGCCCAGGGCGATGGCATCGTGCGAGTTGCGGATCCGTGCCGGCTGGCCTTCGACTTCGATGCTGCCGCTGTCGGCTTGGTAGAAGCCGTACAGGATCGACATCAAGGTGCTCTTGCCGGCGCCGTTTTCGCCGACGATGCCGTGCACGGTGCCGGCTGCCACCGTCAGGTCGACCGCCTGGTTGGCGTGCACGGCGCCGAAGCGCTTGTCGATCGCCCGCATGGCGACGGCGGGCGCGACAGCGGTCATCGTGTGCGCCGCGGGCAGTGCCTTTCCAAGCAAACGCCGTGGATCCGGCTCTGCCGGTCCGCCGGCGTTGCCCCCTCGAGGGGGAGCGGCGAAGCCGCTTCGGGGGTGGTCAACATTTGTTGGCGGCCATGTAATCGACGACCTTGATCTTGCCGCTGATGATGTCGGCCCGCGCCGCATCGACCTTGGCTTTCATTGCCGGCGTCACCAGCTTGGCGTTGTGCTGGTCGATCGCCACGTCGACCCCGGCTTCCTTCAGGCCCAGCGAGGTGACGCCGGCCTTGTGCTGCTTGAAGCTGCTGTAGACCGCGACATCGACGCGCTTGACCATCGAGGTCAGCATCGTGCCGGGGTGCAGGTGGTTCTGGTTGCTGTCGACGCCGATGGCCAGCTTGCCGCCGTCCTTGGCCGCCTGGTAGACGCCCACGCCGGTGCCACCGGCGGCGGCAAAGACGACGTCGACCCCTTTGGCGAACTGCGACTTGGCCAGCTCGCCGCCGCGCGCCGGATCGTTCCACGCGGTCGGGGTGGTGCCCGTCATGTTGGCGCTGATCTCGACTTTCGGATTCGCGTACTTGGCACCCTGCTCGTAGCCGCACTGGAACTTGCGGATCAGCGGCACGTCCATGCCGCCGACGAAGCCGACCTTGCCGCTCTTGCTGGCCATTGCCGCCATCATGCCGACCAGGAAGCTGCCCTCGTGCTCCTTGAACACGACCGACTCGACATTGGGCAGGTCGATGACGAAATCGATAATCGCGAACTTGAGCTTCGGGAACTCCTTGGCCACCTTCTCCATCGACGAGCCCTGCGAGAAGCCGACGCCGATGATCGGGTTGGCATTGCGCTCGGCCATCTTGCGCATGGCCTGCTCGCGCTGCGCGGCATTGGCGATCTCGAACTCGAGGTAGGGCTTGTTGGTTTCCTTCTTCCAGCGCTCGGCACCGTTGTAGGCCGCTTCGTTGAAGGACTTGTCGAACTTGCCGCCCATGTCGAAGATGACGGCCGGCTGCTGCTGCGCGGCAGCCAGTGAGCACGCTGCGGTGGCGCCGAGCGCGGTGCAGAGCTGGGTGAAGTTCATGGCGGGTCGTCCTTGCTGGCACCGTGGATGAGAGTTGGCGCAGGATAGCAAGAGCCGTGGGCACTCGGACAGCAGGGCTGCACTACGATGGCGACATGGATGACGCTGTGTCCCTGGCAGCATTGGCCCGCGAGATTCCCAAGGTGCTGTTGCACGAGCACCTCGACGGCAGCCTTCGTGTGGCCACGCTGTTCGATCTGCTGCAGGCGCGCGGGCTCGCCACACCGGCGCCCGACATGAACGGCCTGGAGCGCTGGCTCGACGCGCGCGCTCATGCGGGCAGCCTGAATGAGTATCTGCAAGGCTTTGACCTCACCGTGGCGGCGATGGCAACTCCCGCGGCGTTGGAGCGGGTGGCCTTCGAGGCGGCCGAGGATGCGCGCGAGGACGGCTGCGTGCTGGCCGAGTTCCGCATTGCGCCGCTGCTGTTCCAATCCCACGGTGTCGCCGGCGAGGCGGCAGTCGAAGCCTTGTTGGCGGGCCTGTCCCGCAGCGCCCTGCCCGCGGGCCTGATCGTCTGCGCGATGCGCCACCTGCCGCAATCCGAAACCCTGCGCGCCGCCCGGCTGGCGTTGCACTACCACGGCCGCGGTGTGATCGGCTTCGACCTGGCGGGCGCCGAGCCCGGCCACCCGCCCGGCGACCATGCCCGCGCGCTCGCACTGTGCCGCAACGCTGGCCTGCCCCTGACACTGCACGCCGGCGAGGCCGATGCGCCCGAGCGCGTGCTCGAGGCGGTGCGTCTGGGTGCGCGGCGCATCGGTCATGGCGTGCGCTTGATCGACGCCTTGGTCGACCCGGCACGGCGCGCCCTGATCGACGAAGTGCTCGAGCGCGACGTGCACCTCGAGGTCTGCGCGACCAGCAACGTGCATACCGGCGCCGCGGCGTCGATCGCCGCGCACCCGATCACGGCGTTGTGGCGCGCCGGCCTGTCGCTGAGTTTTCACACCGACAACCGGCTGATGTCGCGCATCACCCACAGCAGCGAGGCGCTGGCGCTGTTGCAGCAAACCCCGCTCGCCGTGGGCGACCTGTTGCGCATGGGCCTGCAGGCCACGGAGCACTCATTCCTCGACGCCGCGGCCCGCAACGCGGCGCGCACCTGCCTGATGGCGTCGGCCGCGCATCAAGGTGTTGCGATCTAGCTACCTGAACGGCGGGTCGGGGCGGGGTCGCCGCTAACATCCGCGCCGGGCGCGTCCGCTGCGGCGGCGCCCGCAACCACCGAGGATCCGATGATCGAACTGCTATCCGATCCGCAAGCCTGGATCGCCTTCGCCACCCTGACTGCGCTCGAGCTCGTGCTGGGCATCGACAACATCATCTTCATTTCGATCCTGGTCGACAAACTGCCCAAGGAGCGACGTGAGTTCGCGCGGCGCATCGGCCTGTTCATGGCCATGTTCATGCGCATCGGCCTGCTGATGGTGCTGGCCTGGATCGTCGGCCTGGTCGCGCCACTGTTCAGCGTGCTCGACCAGGAGATTTCGGGGCGCGACCTGATCCTGATCCTCGGCGGCCTGTTCCTGATCTGGAAGAGCACCGGCGAGATCCACCAGTCGCTCGAAGGCGACGAAGAGCAGGGCAGCGGCGCGGCCGGGGCAACCTTCGCCGCCGTGATCCTGCAGATCATGATCGTCGATCTGGTGTTCTCGCTGGACTCGATCATCACCGCGGTGGGCATGGTCGACGACCTGAGGGTGATGATCGCCGCCGTGATCGCGTCGGTCGCACTGATGATGCTGTTCGCCGGACCGATCGGACGTTTCGTCTCCGACCATCCGACGATCAAGATGCTGGCGCTGTCGTTCCTGGTCGTCGTCGGCGTGGTCCTGGTGGCAGAGGGCTTCGATCACCATGTGCCCAAGGGCTACGTCTACTTCGGCATGGCGTTCTCGCTGGCGGTGGAGGCGCTCAATATCCGCATGCGCAAGCGCTCGAAGAAGTCCGTCCAGTTGCACGCCCAACGCATTCCCGGCGGCGAGTGAGCGGCATGAAAAAAAGCCCTCGGCGCCGTGAGCAACCGAGGGCCTGTATCACTACCGAATTTGGTAGGCGCGAATGGACTCGAACCATCGACCCCCACCATGTCAAGGTGGTGCTCTAACCAGCTGAGCTACGCGCCTGAAAGGCCGGCATTGTAGCAGCGGGTTCTGGCCTCACAGGCTGGCGCACGGCACGCAGCGCACGGCCTGTGCACCCACAACGAAAGAGCCCTTCCGAAGAAGGGCTCGCAAGGAAGTAAAGCGGCTCAGCCGCGCGGGCTATTTCGCCTTGCGCCTGCGCGCGCCGGTCAGCATGAGCGCCAGGCCAGAGATGGCGATCAAGAGCAGGGTGTCGGGTTCCGGAACGCCAGTCGGCGGGCATGGCAATTGGCCAGGCTGACCACAACCGATCACGGTCCCGGCGCCGCCGCCGATCACCACGGCTCGACCGGCGGGGCCACTGGTCGTTTCTACGAGAACCTGCAGGCCGCCAAAACTACCCGAGAAATTGTTGTGCCACGGTGTCGCGTTGTTGACATCGGTATTGGTCAAGAGAGGGAAAGCGAGACTGCCCGCAGCGGTCAATGTGAGGGTGCCGCGGCCCCCGCCGCTCTCGGTTGCCACGATGCCGGGGATGAGCGTGGTCAGCCAACCCCAGGCGCCCGGGGTGCCGCCTTCGCCGTGCGCAAACAGGCCGCCGCCAACAAGCGGGTTGCCCGCGCCGCCGACAAAACTGTTCACCGCCAACGCATTGGTGTTGATCACTGCCAGTTCCGCTCCAGTGATTCCGCCAGCAGTATTGGCACCGGTGGGGATATAGATCAAACCCGTGTTGGCCAAGGTGCGGGCCAGGGTCCCGGCGAAGAAGCTTGTGATGCCTGCGTCACCATCGATCGTCTCCCGGGTCCATCCTGCCGGCTTGGTCGCCAAATCGAATGCCGACGCGAACGCCGTTTGCGTATTGGCGGTGCACCCCAGGCACACCGCCACCTTGTTGCCGTTGCCGACCTGCGGCAGCAGGTTCTCGAAGCCGCTTTGGAAGTACTTCCAGCCGTTAATGTTGACGCCTCCGCTGAGACTCCCATGCTCCTCAGCGTCGGTACCATCGATGATGACTGGCCCGGCCTGCGCCACACCAGCACCGAGCGCCAGTGCCACGGTCGTGACCAGCGCCTTCAAATTGACATGTTTCATCTTGATCCCCTTGGAGAGTTGCTCGAAGAGCGCGCCACATTTGGCGTGACCCGAATCAA
>JANMSR010000430.1:0-12894 GCA_031389565.1 Burkholderiales bacterium | reverse complement strand
GCGTGCAGGAAGCCATGCTGCTGCGTCAGCTCGGGTTTGTGCGCCATCACGATCACCACACGGCCGGCGTCGGCCACCTCGAGCGTGGCGCCGAGCGTGGCCATCACCGCCTGGCGTGCAAAGGAATCGTGAACGCGCAGGCGGAATGCGGGGTCGGCGGGCAGGCGGTGTTTCATCGGCGTGCGGCGGGCTTGGTGACGTTGGCGAGCAGCCGCTTGCAGCGCAGTTCGTGCTGGCCGATCTCGGCCAGCATCACGCCGATGTCGTCCTGCTGCTGCTCGAGTTGGGCGCGGTGCGATTGCAGCACGCCCATGAAGGCCTGCAACTGAGGCGCCGTGTCGGCCGCGGAGTCGTACATGCGCACCAGTTGGAGGATTTCCGACAGCGCCAGGCCGAGCCGCTTGCCACGCAGCGTGAGCTTCAGGCGCGTGCGGTCGCGCTGCGAGTACACGCGGTTGCGTCCGGCGCGCGCGGGTTCCAGCAGGCCCACGTCTTCGTAGAAGCGGATCGCGCGCGGGGTCACGTCGAACTCCGCGGCCAGTTCGGCGATCGTGAAGCTGTGGCTGGCGTTCATGTCGGTAGACTGGGGGGCACTTGACGTTGACGTAAACGTAAATGTAAGGCCGGCCGTGAACCCGAACGAGAGCGAACTGCATTACCCGCTGGCCGACACGGTGCCCGCCCCGGGCACCACGATCGATGTCGCGCCGGGCGTGCGCTGGCTGCGCATGGGGCTGCCGTTCGCGCTCGACCACATCAATCTGTGGCTGCTGCGCGACCGGCAGGACGGCACGCAGGGCGAACAGCAGGGCTGGACCATCGTCGACTGCGGCATCACCAACGACGCCACCCGCGCCGCCTGGGAGCGGGTGTTCGCCGAATGCCTGGACGGGCTGCCGGTGTTGCGCGTGATCGTGACCCACATGCACCCCGACCACGTCGGCCTGGCGCACTGGCTCACCGAGCGCTGGCAAGTGCGGCTGTGGATCAGCGCAACCGACTTCAACGCCGCGCGCATGGCCAGCCTGAGCACCACGGGTTTCGGCGGCGAGCGCTCGGCGGCGTTCTTTGCCAGCCACGGCCTCACCGACCCGCAAGCGCTGGCCAAGGTGCGCGAGCGTTCGAACTACTACGCCGGAATGGTGCCGCGGGTGCCCGACAGCTACCGGCGGCTGATGGACGGCATGCTGATTCCCATCGGCGGCCACGCCTGGCGCTGCATCGCCGGCTACGGCCACGCGCCGGAACACATCGCGCTGCATTGCCCGAAGCTCGGTGTGCTGATCTCCGGCGACATGGTGCTGCCGCGCATCTCGACCAATGTCAGCGTCTACGACCTCGAGCCCGAGTCCGACCCGCTGGCGCTGTTCCTGACCTCGCTCGAGCGCTTCGACAGCCTGCCCGCCGACACCCTGGTGCTGCCCTCGCATGGCAAGCCCTTCACCGGGCTGCATGCGCGCACGCGGCAGTTGCACCAGCACCATGACGATCGCCTGGCCGACGTGATGGCTGCGTGCGCCACGCGGCCGTGCCACGCCGCCGACCTGCTGCCGGTGCTGTTCAAGCGCGCACTCGACCTGCACCAGACCCCCTTTGCGATGGGCGAGGCCATCGCCCACCTGCATGCACTGTGGCACGCCGGCCGACTGGCGCGGCGTGCCGGCGCCGATGGTGTGTGGCGTTTCAGCGTCGCCTGAAAACAGGGCCCGGCACAAAGGACAAAGCCCGCGGAGCGCACCCCGCGGGCCGTGGCCTTCCCCACCCTCTCTCCCCCTCACTGCCCCGGGGCCAGTGCCCGCGTGCAGCGCGCATGACAGCGTTGGGGGCAGTCTGCGTGAGCGGCGCGGTGTTGACGATCCCCCATCGGGGGGAAGCGTCCCGCTCGATCGGGGGTGACAGGGGCCTCAGTCGAACACCGGCAGCGCGTCGTCGCGCAGCGTGCCGCGCGCGTGCTCGTAGTCGGGCATCACGGAGCGCACCACTTCCCAGAACGCGGCGCTGTGGTTCATCTCGCGCAGGTGGGCGAGCTCATGCGCGACCACGTAATCGATCGTCGGCATCGCGAAATGGATCAAGCGCCAGTGCAGCCGGATCGCGCCGTCGGCGCCGGCGCTGCCCCAGCGGGTGCTGGCCGAGCTGAGCGACAAGCGCGTCATGCGCACGCCGAGTTGCGCCGCAAAGTGGCGGCAGCGTTCGTCGAAGATGCGCTTGGCCTGGCGCTGCAGCCAACTCTGCACCGTGTCACGAATCTGTTCGGGGGCCGCGCTCTGAGGCAGGCCCACATGCAGGGTCAGGCGCGGCACGCCGGGCAGGGTGTCTTCGGCCGTGTGCAACACGGCGCCGGTGCTGCGCGTGTCGAGGACCACGATCACGGTTTCGCCGAGAAACGGAATCGTCGTGCCGTCGCGCCAATCGACTTTCGCGCTGGCCAGGCGGCGCGCGCGCTCTTGCTGTTCCTGCAGCTTGGCCAGAATCCAGCGCGCCTTCTCGTGCAGCGCTGCATCGACCTCGCCGCGGCCGACCCAGCGCGGCGCGCTGACCACCAGGCCCTCGCTGCCGACGACGAAGCCGATGCTCTTGCGCCGAGCGCGGCGGAACTCGTAGGCCACGGTGTGGCCGTTCAGCTTCGCTTCGCGGCTCGCGCGCGGGTGGCCAAAGGTGGCCGGGGTGAGCCAGTCGGCGAGCGGCACCGCGGGTGGGGGCGTGGTTGCGACAGGCGCCATCACCGGCGCTGCTGCGATCGCCGCAGCGGGCGGGGACATTGCCGGCGCGGGCTCGAACAAATCGAGCTGCGACGAATCGATGACAGGGGCAGGTGGCATGGGGCGCGATTCTACGAACCTGGCCCCGGGCCAGCGCCGGGCCGCCCCAAGTGGCCCGAGCTCGGCTCGGGGGGCGACGCCGCAGGCGTCAAGGGGCGGTCACTTCATACGCCTCGGGGTCGAGCCGTCGCATCTCGGCCTCGATCCAGGTCTGGACCTCGCGCATCAGTTCTTCCGGCTCGCGGCCGAGCGATGGAATCGGCGTGCCGATCGAGACGTCGATCACGCCCGGCCGCAGCAGGAGGCTCTTGCGCGGCCAGCAGCGCGCCGAGGTCACCGCGATCGGCACCACCGGCGCGCCGGTGGCGACAGCCAGCCGCGTGGCGCCCGACTTGTAGGTGCCCTGCGCCCCGCGTGGCGTGCGCGTGCCCTCGGGGAACATGATCACCCAGTGGCCGCGCGCCAGCAGCGCCTTGCCCTGCGCCGCCACCTTGCTCCACGCTTGGGTGCGCTTGCTGCGATCGATGTGGATCATGTCCAGGCTGCCGATGGCCCAGCCGAAGAACGGGATGTAGAGCAGCTCGCGCTTGAACACATAAGCCAGCGGGTGCGACATCAGCGCCGGGAAGGCGAATGTCTCCCAGGTCGACTGGTGCTTGGGTGCCAGGATCACCGGTGCCAGCGGGTCGGCCGAGGGCAGGCGTTCCATGCCGTGCACGCGGTAGTGCACGCCGCAGATCGCGCGCGCGCCCCAGATCACCGCGCGCAGCCAGGCCACGCAAATCCAGTACAACGTGTCGCCGCGGATGAAGATCGACGCCACCAGCACCGTCAGCGCATAGGGCACGACAGTGATCGCCATCCAGGCGATGAAGAGCAGCGAACGCAGCGCGGCCAGCATCGTCGGCGGTCTCAGGCCGCGCAGGGCCGCTCCCAAGCGGCCTCGGCTCCCGAGGGCCACGCAGAGGCCTCTGACGGTTCCTGGGGATGCGAGCGCGGCGAGCTTGGGCTAGCGTGTGTTGACATGTGAATCGCACCCGCGTGATTCATATGCCAACACACCCTGGTCATTCAGTGCTCGAGGCGGGCCGGCCGCGAGTCTTCGCCGACGACGCCGAGTTGCGCGTGCTCGCGGTGCAGCAGGAAGTCGACGAACGCCGCCAGGTCGTCGTGCACGTTGACGTTGGCGATGCCGGCGACCCATTGCGCCAATTGATCCGCGGTCAGGGTGGCGGCACGGCCGGTACGCACGAGGTGCGGCTCGCAACCGGCGGCCTGCGCGGCCTGCAGGTCGCGCGCGGTGTCGCCGACCATCGGCACGCGCGACAGCAACTCGTCCAGGCCGTAGCGCTCGCCGATCTGCTTCATCATCCCGGGCAGCGGCTTGCGGCAATCGCATTCCTCCTCGGGCGCGTGCGGACAGAAGAACACCGCGTCGATGCGCCCGCCCTTCTCGGCCAGCAGTTGCATCATGCGGCGGTGTACCGCGTTGAGCGAGGCCATGTCGACCAGCCCGCGGCCGATGCCCGACTGGTTGGTCGCCACCACCGTGTGCCAGCCGGCGTGGTTCAGGCGCGCCACCGCTTCCAGCGCGCCGGGCATCGGCTGCCATTCGTCGGCCTCCTTGACATGGTCGTCGCGGTACAGGTTGAGCACCCCGTCGCGGCCGAGGATCACTAGCTTGGGGTGGTGCGGGTGCATGGCAGATCCTATGCCGCCAGTTTGGACAGGTCGGCGACGCGGTTCATCGCCCGGTGCAGCGCGGCCAGCAGCGCCAGGCGGTTGGCGCGCAGCGCGGCGTCGTCGGCATTGACCATCACGCTGTCGAAGAAGGCATCGACGGGGGCTTTCAACGCCGCGAGTTCGCGCAACGAGGCGGCGTATTCGCCGTTGTCGAACAGTGCGTCGGCGAGGGGCTGCACGGTGTTCAGCGCGCCGTGCAGGGCTTGTTCGGCGGGTTCGACCAGGCGTTGCGCATCGATGGCCGCGGCGCCGGTCGTGTCGCTCTTTTTCAGGATGTTGGCAATGCGCTTGTTGGCCGCGGCCAGCGACGCGGCCTCGGGCAGCGCGGCAAAGGCACGCACGGCGGTCAGGCGTTTAGGAACTTCACTCAACCACCACCAAAGATCGCCAGCCAAAATGGCTTCTGCTTCACTGGAGGATGCGCCGTCATCGCGGAGCATCACTAGCAGGCGTTCCCTGAAGAATGCAAGCAACGTATCTCGCAATGAGACGATCTGTTCCTCGGTCTGCCCGGGCGCAAGATGACCCCACGTATGCGGCCATAGCATTCGGTCCAATGCAGCGGTCAGTACGCGGTCGACGACGAGCGTCGGCGTTCTCGCCATAAGCATCCGGATCACGCCGAGTGCATGACGCCGCAGCGCGAACGGATCCTTGTCGCCGGTCGGCTTTTCGCCGACGCCGAACAGCCCCACCAGGGTCTCCAGTTTGTCGGCCAGCGCGACGACGACGCCGACCTCGTTGCGCGGCAGGGCGTCGCCGGCAAAGCGTGGCTTGTAGTGATCCTCAACTGCGAACGCCACCGCCTCGCTCTCGCCGTCATGGCGTGCGTAGTAGCCGCCCATCACGCCCTGCAGCTCGGGGAACTCGCCGACCATGTCGGTGACCAGGTCGGCCTTGGCGAGTTGCGCGGCGCGGTCGGCTTGCTGGGCCAGCGCCGCACCACCGAGCTGTTCGCCGATTGCCCGGGCGATCGCCCGCACGCGCAACACCCGCTCGCCCTGCGAGCCGAGCTTGCCGTGGTAGACCACCTTGTCGAGCAGCGGCAAGCGATCCTCGAGTCTCTTCTTGCGGTCCTTGTCGAAGAAGAACTTGGCGTCGGCCAATCGCGGCCGCACGACACGCTCGTTGCCCTGGATCACCGCGCTCGCATCGTCGGGCCGGATGTTGCTCACGACGAGGAATTTCTCGGTCAGCCGGCCGGCGCTGTCGAGCAACGGAAAGTACTTCTGGTTGGCCTTCATCGTCAGGATCAGGCACTCGGGCGGCACGGCCAGGAACTCGGGCTCGAAACGGCACAGCAGCACGTTGGGGCGCTCGACCAGGGCGGTCACTTCGTCGAGCAAGGCGTCGTCGTCGATCGGCGTCAGGCCTTGCTGCGCCGCGGCGTGCTGCAACTGGCGCGCGATTTCGCCATGCCGCTGCGCGAAGCTCGCGATCACCGCGCCCTGGCGTTCGAGCTGTTGCGCGTAGTGGTCGGCGTCCTGCAGCACCACCGGTTCCATCTGGCTTTCGAAACGGTGGCCTTGGGTCGTGCGGCCGGCGGTGAGGCCGAGTGCGCAGACCGGCACCACATCGGCGCCGTGCAGCGCCACCAGGCCGTGCACCGGTCGCACGAAGTGCACGCTGGTCCAGCCGTCGGCGAGCTGGTAGCTCATGAGCTTGGGGATCGGCAGCGCGGCCAGCGCCGCGTCGAGCGCGACCTGCAGGCCGGCGGCGAGCGTGGCGCCGCGTACCGAGGTGGTCCAGAACAGGGCTTCGGCTTTGCCGTCGGGCTTGCGTTCGAGCTGGCTGACGACGCTGGCGTCGGCGCCGAGCGCAGCCAGTTTCTTCAGCAGCGCCGGTGTCGCCTGGCCCTGCGCATCGAGCGCCACCGCGACCGGCATCAGCTTGTGCGTGACGCTGCGGTCCGACGCTTGCACCTGCACCGCGCTGACCAGGGCGGCCAGGCGCCGTGGCGTTGCAAACGGCGTGACGGCCGGATGGTCACCGGCCAGTCCCTGCGCTTTGAGGCTGGTGGCCAGGGTTTGCGCAAAGGACTCGCCGAGTTTTTTCAGCGCCTTCGGTGGCAGCTCTTCGGCCAACAATTCGACCAGCAGGCTCTTGGTGCTCGACATGCTCAAGCCGCCTTCTTCGCGGCCTTGGCAATCGCGGCCAGCGCTTCGTCGGCCCAGGCCTTGGGCGCCATCGGGAACCCGCGCCGCGCGCGGCTGTCGAGATAGCTCTGCGCGACGGCCCGCGCCAGGTTGCGGATGCGGCCGATGTAAGCGGCGCGCTCGGTCACGCTGATCGCGCCGCGCGCGTCGAGCAGGTTGAAGGTGTGGCCGGCTTTCAGCAACTGCTCGTAGGCCGGCAGCGCGAGTTGCTCGCCCATCAGGTGCTTGCTCTGCCTTTCATGCGCGGCGAACGCGGTGAGCAGGAACTCGACGTCGCTGTACTCGAAGTTGTAGGCGCTCTGCTCGACCTCGTTCTGGTGATAGACATCGCGGTAGGTGAGGCCCGGTGTCCACTCCAGGTCGAAGATGCTTTCCTTGGCCTGGATATACATCGCCAGGCGTTCCAGGCCGTAGGTGATCTCGCCGGTGATCGGCTTGCAGTCGATGCCGCCGACCTGCTGGAAGTAGGTGAACTGCGTGACCTCCATGCCGTTCAGCCAGACCTCCCAGCCCAGTCCCCAGCAGCCCAGCGTCGGGTTCTCCCAGTCGTCCTCGACGAAGCGCACGTCGTTTTGCTTCAGCTCGAAGCCCAGCGCCTCGAGCGAGCCGAGGTAGAGCTCGAGGATGTTTGCCGGCGCGGGTTTCAACACCACTTGGTACTGGTAGTAATGTTGAAGCCGGTTCGGGTTGTCGCCGTAGCGGCCGTCCTTGGGTCGGCGGCTGGGCTGCACATACGCGGCCTTCCACGGCTCGGGTCCGAGCGCACGCAGGAAGGTCGCGGTGTGGCTGGTGCCGGCGCCGACTTCCATGTCGTAGGGTTGCAGCAGCGCGCAGCCCTGGCGGTGCCAGTAATCCTGGAGTTTTAATATGACTTGCTGGAAGCTCAGCATGAAGGCGCAGCGTTCGTGAAGGCCAACCAAGGGATCGCCGATTCTACGGAGCGCGCCGCCAACGGCCGGCCAGCACGATCAACAAGACACTCGAGGCGGCCAGGGGCAGCAGGCCGAAGGCCGACGCCCAGCGCGCGAACGGCGTCAAGCCGCTGCGGCCTTCGACCACCGCATCGAGCGTGCCGCGAGTGAATGGCGCCAACCACGCCGTGACGCGGCCGCGGTGGTCGATGACGGCGGTGGCCCCCGTGTTGGTGGCCCGCAGCATCGGCCGCTGCAACTCGAGCGTGCGCATGCGCGATATGTGCAGGTGCTGGGTGATGGCGATGGTGTCGCCGAACCAGCCGATGTTGCTGATGTTGGCCAACAGCGTCGGCGCCTGCGCCACGTCGGCGAAGCGCAGCGCCAGCTCTTCACCGAACAGGTCTTCATAGCAAATGTTGGGCGCGATGCGCTGGCCGGCGAAGGCGAACGACGGCGGCACTTTCGGCCCGCGCGCGAAGTCACCGAGCGGAATCTTCATCATCTCGACGAACCAGCGAAAGCCCGGCGGGATGAACTCGCCGAACGGCACCAGGTGCTGCTTGTCGTAGCGGTAGGAGCCGCCGGGCAAGGCGGTGGTTTGGGCCGACAGGCCGGCCACCGAGTTGGTGTAGCCGGCTTCGTAACTGCCGAGCGGCAGCCCGACGAGCGCCGCGCGGTCACCGCGGAAGGGTTCGGTGAATCGGCCCCAGGCCTCGGCGCCGAGCTGCTCGGGCAACAGCGGAATCGCCGTCTCCGGCGCCACCACCAGCGGGCCGCGCGCGCCGCGAAGGGCCGCTTCGAGCCAGGCCAGCGTTGCGGGCAGGCGCTCGGGCGCGAACTTCTCGTCCTGCGCCACGTTGGTCTGGACCAGGGTGACGCCGAGTTGGCCGGCCGGCGCAGTGAAGTCGCGGCCAGCCCACGGCGCTACCGCGACCAAGGCCGCCACGGCCAGCGCGGCCGCCACCGCTTGGCGCGCGCCGCTGCGCAATGCCAACGCCGGCAGTGCCGCCAGGGCGGCCACGACGCAGCCGATGCCGTAGACGCCGATCCACGGCGCCAGAGCGGCCAGCGGGCCGTCGATTTGGCCATAGCCGGTGGCCACCCAGGGGAATCCGGTGAAGAGCACGCCGCGCGCGAGCTCGGTCGCCAGCCAAAGCCCGGCAAACAGCAGCGCATCGCGCCAGGCCACGCCGCGGCGCAGTCGCGCGAACAACGCCAATGCAAGGGCGAGGTAGGCCGACAGCGCCAGCGCCAGCGCCGCCACGGCCAGCACCGCCAGCGGCGCGGCCAGGCCGCCGTAGCGGTGCAGCGAGATGAACAACCACCAGGTGCCGGCACCAAGCCAGCCGGCGCCGAAGGCCAGGCCGAGCAGGGCGGCGCGACCCGGAGTCACGCCGGCCGCCCTCCAGGCCAGCAGGCCGAGCACCACGAACTGCAGCCACCACGCTTGGGTGCGCACGCAGGGCAGGCTGAACAGAGCGCCCAGCGCGGCCGCGGCAGCAAGCTCAGCGGCGGCGGCCCCGAACCGCGCCACGCCGGTGTTCAATCGAACTCGGCGGCGGCCTCGCCGGGCTCCAGGTGCGAAACCCGAAACCAGCGCACCGCGCCGCCGCGCGTGAGCATCACGGCGAATCGCAAGCTGCCGACGTCCACCGCTTCGCCGCGGCGCGGCACGCGGCCGTGCTGGTGGGCGACCAGGCCGCCGATGGTGTCGAAGTCGGCCTCGGGCAGGCTGGTGCCGAAGGCCGTGTTGACCGAAGTGATCGCGGCGTCACCGGCCACGCGGTGGCTGCCGTCGGCCAGGGTGTACACGCTGCTGTCGCCGTCTTTGTCGTCGAACTCGTCTTCGATCTCGCCGACGATCTCTTCGAGCAGGTCTTCGATGGTGATCAGCCCGGCGGTGTTGCCGAATTCGTCGATGACCATCGCCAGGTGGTTGCGGTTGCTGCGGAAGTCGCGCAGCAACTCGTTCAGTCGCTTGCTCTCGGGCACGAAGACCGCCGGGCGCAGCAGGGTGCGCAGGTTCAGCTCGGGTGCGCGCTGCAGTTTCAGCAAATCCTTGGCCATCAGGATACCGATGACGTTGTCGCGCTGGCCCTCATGCACGGGGAACCGCGAGTGGCCGGTTTCGATCACCAGGGCCAGCAGTTCATCGTAGGGGGCGTCGATGTCCAGCACGTCCATGCGCGGCGCGGCGACCATCACGTCCCCGGCGCGCATGTCGGCCATGCGGATAACGCCTTCGAGCATCAGCCGGCTCTCGGGCTCGATCAGCTCGCGCTTCTCGGCGTCGGCCAGGGCCTGGATCAGTTCGTGTTTCGAGTCGGGCCCCGGAGACAGGAATTCGACCAGACGCTCGAACAGGGTGCGCTTGTCGCCGTGCGGGGGGGGGCGGCGCGGCGAGCGGTTAGGGTGCGGTTCGGACACAGCGCGGGTGTCGGTGGTGGCGTTGGAGGGAGAATACCCGAACAGGTTTTCGGCGCCCACCGCCTTGCTGCACACAGCGCCGCCCGCATATCAACCGCTGACTCGCCAGACGGATTCGACCCATGTCACAAGGCCTCATCCCCGCCACCATCCTGACCGGCTTTCTCGGCAGCGGCAAGACCACCCTGCTCAAGCGCGTGCTGAGCGAAGCCCACGGCCGCAAGATCGCCGTGATCGAAAACGAGTTCGGTGAAGAAAACATCGACAACGAGATCCTGGTGGCCGACACCACCGAAACGATCCTGCAACTGTCCAATGGTTGTGTCTGCTGCACCATCCGCGAGGATCTGCGCTCGACGCTGGCCGAACTGGCCGCCAAGCGGCGCAAGGGCGAGCTCGACTTCGAGCGGGTGGTGATCGAGACCACCGGCCTGGCCGATCCTGGCCCGGTGGCGCAGACCTTCTTCATGGACGACGAGATCGCCGAGAGTTACCTGCTCGACTCGATCCTGACCCTGGTCGACGCCAAGCACGCCGACAGCCAGCTCGACGCGCGCCAGGAAGCCCGCCGACAGGTCGGTTTTGCCGATCAGATCTTCATCAGCAAGAGCGAGTTGGTCGACGAGGCGACACTGAACGCGCTGACGCACCGCCTGAAGCACATGAATCCGCGCGCGCCGCGGCGCTTGGTGCACTTCGGCGAGGTGCCGATCACCGAAGTCTTCGACCTGCGCGGTTTCAACCTCAACGCCAAGCTGGAGATCGACCCAGAGTTTCTCAACGCCGACGGCCATGACCATGATCAAGAGCACCACGGCCATGAGCATGAGCCTGACGAGGCCTGCGACCACCCGCGTCACCATGCCCACGACGACGACGTAAAGTCCTTCGTCTTTCGCGCCGACAAGGCCTTCAACCCGGCCAAGCTGGAGGACTTCCTCGGCGCGATCGTTCAGGTCTACGGCCCGAAGATGCTGCGCTACAAGGGCGTGCTGTACATGAAGGGCAGCGACAAGAAGGTCATCTTCCAGGGCGTGCACCAGTTGATGGGCAGCGATCTGGGCCCGAAGTGGCTGCCCGGCGAGAAGAAGCAGAGCAAGATGGTCTTCATCGGCATCGACTTGCCCAAGGACATCTTGTTGCAAGGCCTGGAGCAATGCCTGGTCTGATCATTCGGACTTTCGGGCCGGCGACTGTTTGCAACGTGGCTACAATCCGCGCGCTTCAAATTCCGACCTGACGACGGGCCCACCGGCTCGGCAAGCAGGTATAAAGCCGAACGAGGAGAGTGAATGAGCAAGTCCACGGCCAAGAGCACGCCACCGCCGAAGAAGGCGGTGAAGAAGCCTGCCGTAGCCGTGAGCAAGTCCGCCTCGAAGGCGCCCGGCAAGGCCGGCGCAAAGAGCCCGAACAAGGCCCCGGCCAAACCGGTCGCCAAGGCAAGCCCCAAACCCGCCAAGTCGGCGCCAAAACCCACGGGCAAATCAGCCGCCAAACCTGCCGGGCGGCTGGCGGCCAAACCGGCGGCCAAGACAGTTGCCAAGCCGACTCCGAAGGCAACGCCCAAGGTCGCCGCCAAACCGGCCGTCCCACCCCCTGCGAAGGCAGCGCCCAAAGTGGCCGCTGTCGTACCCAAAATTCGCTCGATGCCATCCAGTTCCGTCAAGCCCGCTGCCCCGATTCCCGTCAAACCCATCAGCCCGGCGCGAACGGCCGCCGCCGCAGGCAAAGCCGCGGCCGCCGCGGCCGTCGTCGCCGCCGCTGCCGCGGCCAGTGCCGCTGCGGCGTCGGCCGCGTCGGCCAGCCGTTTTGCCGATCGCTTCGCGCCGCCCAAGCCGGTGGCGCGCGCCGTGGCCGACCATTCGCTCGAGATGCACAAGCCGGCCGCCAGGACCGACCCGAAGCTGGCCGGCGCCTGGAAGCACAAGAGCGGCCGCGAGCTCAGCGAGGCCGAGTTGCTGGCCATGCCCGACGGCGAGTACATGAACGAGAAGCAGCTCGACTTTTTCCGCGCCTGCCTGGCTGCGCTGAAGGACGACCTGCTGTCCAACGCCGGTGAAACCACCGAACATCTGCGCGAAGACACGTCAATCGTGCCCGACCCGGCCGATCGCGCGACGATCGAGGAAGAACACGCGCTCGAGTTGCGCACGCGCGATCGCGAGCGCAAGTTGCTGAAAAAGATTTCGCAGTCGCTGGCGCGCATCGAGGCGGGCGACTACGGCTACTGCGATGAAACCGGCGAGCCGATCGGCCTCGGACGCCTGCTGGCGCGGCCCACCGCCACGCTGTCGCTCGAGGCGCAGCAACGTCGCGAGATGAAGCAGAAGATGTTCGGCGATTAGAAGTGAACCACCCCCCGAAGCGGCTTGGCCGCTCCCCCTCGAGGGGGCCGAGGCCCGCGGCTCCAAGCCGACCTGCGTCGGCTTGGACGGGTCGAGGAATGGCCGCGTCTCGCGGCCATGCGGCCTGCAAGGCACGCCAGCGGACCGGCAGAGCCGGATCCGCGGCCGCCGCTTGGAAAGGCATGGTTCATCCGCCGCGATTCGCGCGGGGCGCTGCGGAGCCACTGACATGACCGATCCCCAAGCCCCACCGAAGGACGGCGACAGTTTCTTCCGCAAAATGGTGCGTTTCGTGGCCAACCCGGCCACGGACTGGGCCGACCTCAACTCGCGCCAGGACGAAGGCCGCGACCTCGACCTCGAGAAGTCCGAGCTGAAGGCAATGATCGAGCGCAAGAAGCGCAACGATTTCGTGCGCAAGCGCGAGTTCGACATGCTGCGCAAGGTGCGCCGCGAGGGCCTGTCGCCCGAACAGCTGGCCGCGCTCGGCGGGTCGTCGCGGCTGGACGACTCCGACTCGAAGGTCAACGACGCCACGGCGCGTCAG